>NZ_LWSF01000002.1:0-75537 GCF_001651785.1 Amycolatopsis sp. M39 | reverse complement strand
AGAGCGGTGGCCGGGTGTGTGCGGCGAGGGGAGGGGTTGTGGTTGAGCGGGGAGAGCGGTGGCCGGGCGTGTGCGGCGAGGGGCGGGGTTGTGGTTGAGCGGGAAGAGCGTAGCCGGGCTGACCCCCGCCCGCGGCCGGGTCGGCTAAATGCACGAGCGGCGGCCGCGCGATACGACAGCGGGGGTGGGGGCGAGCCAGGAGAGAAGTGATCCCCGGCTCAGTCGGTGATCCGGTCCAGCCACTCGCCCATCAACGCCTTCTCCGCCTCGCTCAACCCCGAGACCTGCGGCAACACCGCTCGCAGAGCCGTCGCCGCTGCGGCTGGGCCGGGTGTCCGGGACACCGGTCGGTCCGTGCTGATCGCCGCGATCACCGCTTCCCGGGCCGCGACCGACACCGCACGGTCGCGGGAATCCGGCGGCGTCGAGATCAAGCTCAATGTCGCCCCCGAACCGGCGGCGTGGATCAGAGCCGCGGCTAGGGGCTCGGGCACCCGGAGCCGTCCGGCCGACGCGACGCGGCTGACTCGCGTCGCGAGGATCTCCAGGGACTTCTCCAGCGCGGGCGAAGGGCCGGGCCGGGTGGTCATCAGCAGGTACAGCGCGGGGTTGGCCAGGCCGAACTCCAGGTGCTGGTCCCAGCCCCGCCGCAGGTCCTCCAACGGGTCCTCGGCGGGAGGCTGGGCCGTTTTCGCCTCCAGGTAATCCGCGTAGCCCTGGACGGTGATGGCGTCGAGCAGGCCGTCCTTGTCTCCGAACAGCCGGTAGATCGTCGGCGGCTGGACGCCTGCCGCCGAACTCACCGCACGGGTTGACACCGCGTCCGGGCCGCCGCTGGCCAGCAGGTCCAGTGCGGCCGTGATGATGCGGGCGCGGGTGTCCTTGGGCATGTTATCGACGATAACAGTCCGGTGATTCCAGCGAAATCAGACGCGTCCGGCGATCCGGCGGCGGCGGGCGACCTCGGCCAGCAGCACCCCGGCGGCGACCGAGGCGTTCAGCGATTCCACGCCTGCCGCCATCGGGATCGACACAGTCGCGTCGCAGGTCTCGCGGACGAGCCGGGAAAGGCCGCGGCCTTCCGAGCCGAGGACGATGACCAGCGGGTCCGCGGCCAGGTCGAGTGCGTCGATGTCGACCGTGCCGTCCGCGTCGAGACCGACGATCATCAGGCCGTCCGAAGCCCATGCGCGCAGCTGGCGCGTGAGGTTCGTGGCGACCGCGATCGGCAGCTTCGCCGCGGTACCGGCGCTCGTGCGCCAGGCGACCGCGGTCATTCCGGCGCTGCGGCGTTCCGGCAGCAGCACGCCCTGCGCGCCGAACGCGGCGGCGGACCGGATCACCGCGCCCAGGTTGCGCGGGTCGGTGACGCCGTCGAGCGCGACGAACAGCGGGGTGTTGCCCGAGTCGCGTGCGGCCTGCATCAGGTCGTCCGGGTGCGCGTACTCGAACGGCGGCACTTGCAGACCGAGGCCCTGGTGCATGGCCCGGTTGGTCTTGCGGTCCAGTTCCTCGCGGGGGATCTCCAAGATCGAGATGCCCTTGTCGCCCGCCAGCCGGACGGCCTCGTTGACCCGGTCGTCGATGTCGATGTTGAGCGCGACGTACAGCGCGGTGCCCGGCACGTCCGCACGCAGCGCCTCGACGACCGGGTTGCGGCCGGCGATCAGTTCCGGCCGGTCGGCCTTCTTCTGCCGGGCCTGGTCCCGCTTAGTGGCGGCATTGGCAGCGCGGTACGCCTTGTGCCCTGGCCGGTCCTCGGCCCTCGGCGTCGGGCCCTTGCCCTCGAGCGCCTTGCGCCGCTGCCCGCCCGAACCGACGACGGCGCCCTTCTTGGTGCCGGTCTTGCGGATGGCACCTTTGCGCTGTGAGTTGCCTGCCATGAATCCTCAATCTCTGCTGCCGCGGGGAGGTCAGGAGTTCCTGACCGTCCATTGCGGACCGTTCGGGGTGTCTTCCACCGCGATCCCCGCCGCCACGAGACGGTCGCGGGCGGCGTCCGCGCGGGCGAAGTCCTTCGCCGCACGGGCCTCCTGGCGTTCGGCCAGCAGGGCTTCCACGAGCGTGCCCAGCGCGTCGCGGACGGGAGTGTCCGAACCGCCGTCCGCCCAGTCCGGCGACAGCGGGTCGAGACCGAGCACGCCGGTCATCCCGCGGACCGTGCCTGCCAATTCGAGCGCCTTGGTGGTGTCGCCCCCGTCGAGGGCGGCGTTACCGTCGCGGACCGTGTTGTGCACCACGGCGAACGCGGCCGGGGTCGCCAGGTCGTCGTCCATCGCCGCGGCGAATTCCGCGGAGACCGGGCCGAGGTCCACCGCGCCTGCCGACTCCGCCCGGCGCAGGAACGACTCGATCCGCCGGTAGCCCTGAGCGGCTTCGGAAACCGCGCCGTCGGAGTACTCGACAGTGGACCGGTAGTGCGGCTGCACCAGGTAGTAGCGCAGCTCAGGCGCGCGGTAGCGCTCCAGCATCGCCGGGATCGAGACCGTGTTGCCCAGCGATTTCGACATCTTCTCGCCGGACATAGTCACCCACGCGTTGTGCAGCCAGTAGCGGGCGAACCCGTCGCCTGCCGCGTTCGACTGCGCGCGTTCGTTCTCGTGGTGCGGGAACACCAGGTCGACGCCGCCGCCGTGGATGTCGAACTCGGCGCCGAGGTAGTTGGTCGCCATCGCCGAGCACTCCAGGTGCCAGCCGGGTCGCCCGTCGCCCCACGGTGTCGGCCACGACGGCTCGCCCGGCTTCGCGCTCTTCCACAGGGTGAAGTCACGCGAATCCCGCTTGCCGCGGGTCGGCGTCTCGCCCTGCTGGACCTCGTCGAGCTGCTGTCCGGACAGCGAGCCGTACTCCGGGAACGACTTCACCGAGAAGTACACGTCGCCGTCGACGGCGTACGCGTGCCCGGCTTCGATCAGCCGCTCCATCAGCTGGACCATCTGCGTGACGTGCCCGGTCGCGCGCGGCGTGACCGAGGGCGGAAGGCAGCCGAGATCCTCGTACGCCTTCTCGAACGCCCGCTCGTGCGTCGCCGCCCATTCCCACCACGGCCGGCCAGCGTCGGCGGCTTTGGTGAGGATCTTGTCGTCGATGTCGGTGACGTTGCGGACCAGCAGCACGTCCAGTCCACTGTGGAGCAGCCAGCGGCGGAGCACGTCGTAATTCAGCATGCCGCGGACGTGCCCGATATGCGGCACTCCCTGCACGGTGGCACCGCACACGTAGATCGACGCCGTTCCGCTGCGGACGGGACTGAACTCCCGAGGGGTACGGGTCGCGGTGTCGTACAGGTGCAAAGCCACGAGGTAAAGGGTACCGGGAGCACTGTGGGAGACGTCGCAGGACGTCAGAGCACGCCGTGCTCCCGCAGCGCGCCCAGCAGCGCGTCCGGCCGCTGCGTCGTGGGCAGCGGGTCGACCAGGGCGAACTGGCAGCCCAGCGCACGGGCGCCGCCGTCGGCCTCCTCGCTGTCGCCGACCATCAGGGTCTCCTCGGCGCGCACACCGAGCCGCTCGATCGCCGACTGGAAGATCTCCGGCTCCGGCTTCACCGCTCCGATCTCGAAAGACAGGGTGAACTCGGCGACGTGCGCGTCCCAGCCGCGCTGGCCGAACGCGGGCCGGATGTCGAACGCGATGTTGCTCAGCACGCCCGCCTTGCGTCCGCTGCTCGCGACCGCCTTGAGCGCGGCCTCGGTGTCCGGGTACGGCGTCCACTGCTCCGGGGCGATGAGCTGGGCGTACAGCGCCTCGGCCTGGTCGCGCCGGGGCACGCCGGACAGCCGCAGCACCTCCAGGTACACCTTCCGGTGCAGCGCCGGGTCGCGGTCGCGGTTGTGCCAGGCGTACAGGTGCTCCTCGTCGAGTTCGACGGACTGCTCGACCGGCGCGGTCATCCGCCGCATCAGCTCGGTCTGCGCTTCGACGTCGAGCGTCTCGCCGTCGTCGTCGCGGACGTCGTCGAGCCAGCCGTCCTGCTGCTCAAGCCGGAAAAGAGTGCCGGAGAAATCGAACAACACCGCGTTGATGGCCACGCGCCAACCCTATCGGGCAATCCGGGTGCGCTGCCGCCCGTTTGTGGCGCCTGGCTCAGCCAGCCGGGACGTACAGCTCCACGAACTCCGGTGTCGCCTCCAGCCGGAGCTTCAGGATCGGCACCGCCTTGTTCACCGGGTCGCCGCGGTCGTCGAAGGAGATCATGCCGCTCGCTCCCGGCACGGCGGACTGTCCGTGCAGCCGGTTCTTCGCCTGCAGCACGTCCTGCGCGGTGAGCTGCTCCGGCGACACTCCCGGGATGTGCCGCACGGCCCAGATCACCGTCAGCACCGCGTCGTGCGCCAGGATCGCGACGCCGTCGTCCAGGCGTTCCCGGGGGAAGACCGCGGTGAAGCAGCCATCGCACGCCGGCTCTTCGAAGCTCGCGACGGCCCCTTTGTTGAACGACCCGGGATGGTCGCGCCAGGCCTGCGGGTGTGCGAGACCGGGCGCGAGCACGGTGACGTTCGACTGGAGGCCGCGGCGCACCTCCGGGCTGGGCGGGCCGACCTGCGCGAGGTCGCCGGTCAGCACGGTCAGGTGCTTGTCGACGCAGGGCCGCTGGGCGAGCTGCGCGACGAACGACTGCAGATGATCCTCGCGACCGGCGAAGTACACCACGTCCGGGTTGTCGCCGCAGATGTCGGGCATCATCTGCAGGAACGTGCTCACCATCGAGGGCAGGCTGGAGTCGTAGGGCTCGGTGCGCCCGGCGATCCGGTGCGTGGCGTCGACGAAGGTCTTGGTGAACGCCGTGGCCAGGGTCTTCGGGTACAGGTCGCCGGGGTTCTGGTCCTGCACGACGGTCGCGGTGTGCGCGGTCGGCTTCATGTAGCCCGCCATCGAGCTGCCGTAGGTCGAGCTGGTCGGGGACACCCGCAGGAACCCGGGGATCTGCGAGAACTCGTCGGCGGCCAGATGCGAGGCGACGACCGGAATGCGGTGATCGGACAGCTTCTGGATGGCGCTGTGCGCGGTGTCGAGGCTGAGCCCGATCCCGGTGACGCCCACGATCCGGTCGGCTCCGGTCCGGCCGATCAGGTCGTCGACCACCGGCTCCCACTGTTTGAGCTGGCTGCCGGGGTTGGCGAGCAGCAGCCGGATCAGCGGCACGTCGCCCCACGACTGCGTTTTGTTGGCCCGGTGCTGCGCGATGTACGCCCCTTCGAGCTGATGGCGCACCCATTCGTGGGAGAGAATGTCGTGGTCGGTGAGCGTCATCGGCAGGAGCACCGCGACGGTCACGTACGGCTTCCCGGAGCTGACGGTTTCAGTATTTTCCTGATGAATTCTGTTTTCCACATCCGCGAGGTCGGGAGAGAACACGAATTCGCCGTCAGTCGTGCCGACACATTCGGAATTCTCACCGCGCTTCTCGACGCCGGTACCACACGTGCGGTTCGCCTCGCTGATCGCCGGGACGACGACGAACGCGGCGACGACGATGACCACGACCAGCAGCACCGCACCGCCGCCCCACAGCCACTTCGCCCAGGACGGCCGCGGCGGTTTGATCCGTTGCGTCATCGGTAGCGCTCCGCTCGCTCGTGCAGCAGCATCGATCCTCGTCCCCGCCCTTGGGCCAGATGGTGGAATCCGCTCTCGATAGTGGCGTTGAGGGTGCCGCCCGGGTCACCGAGCGGATCGCGCGCCAGCCACAGCGAAACGACCAGCCACGCCACGGTGGTCTCCAGGTCGCCTTCCCATTCGCCGACGCGCTGCTGCACCTGGGTGTAGGGATCCGAGTTCTCCACCAGGCGGTTGGGCGCGGCGGTGATCGTGTCCAGTTCGGCCAGCCACGCTTCCGCGGTCGGCACGTCGAACTCGGCGTGCGGCGCGCTGAGCGGCTTGCACAGATGCGTCACCACCGCGTCGACGTTCTCCAGCGCCAGGTCGTGGTAGCGGGCGGCGGCGACCCGGCCGTTCTTCTCGTAGAAATCGCGGCAGCGGGTGTGCACCTTCTCCCAGCTCAACGGGTGATCGTCGGCGCGCGTCGCCAGTTTCCGCAGCAGCAACCGGCGCAGCCACGGGTGCAGGACGTAGCGCGACGGGTCGTCCGGATCCGCGCGCAGCCACAGCTGATCGGCGAGCTGCTTGAACAGCGGTCCCTCGCCCATCGGATTGCGCAGATCGAGAATTTCCTTGTGAAACAGCATCTCCACGTCGACCGCGGCGCTCGCGGTGACGAGTTCCTGGCGGCTCGCGGTGGAAAAGTCCTGCAGCAGGTAGTCGCACATCTGCGCGAGCAAAGTGGACTCGCTGCCGTCGTCCAGGACTACCTTGGTGTACAAGGCTTCCCGCAACGTGTTCGGATTGGCCGGCTCGTACCGCGCGGCGAGCGTCTGCAGCACCTCCCGCACCGCGCCGGGGTGTCCGTCGGTGAGCCGGGACAGGAACCGCGGCAGCCGCGACGTCGGGTGCACGTCGTGCGCGGCGGCGACATCGACGACGTCGCCGCTGGAAAGCGTGCCGAGTTCCAACAGGTACCACGGGGACCAGCGGTTGTCCGGCTGGCCGGGGATCCAGTCGGTTTCCACGTGCGCGGGCAGCCGCGGCACCGGCCAGTCGAGCCCGCTGGTCCGGTGCTCCGGGTTCCGGCGGACCTCCCGGTCGCTGCCCGGATGCGCGGTGACCATCGACCAGCTTTCGCCCCAGTCCGGGTTCCACGTCCGGCTCGTCGCGATCACCACCAGCGGATCGGCCTCGTCCGGCGTGTGCCTGCGTGCCTCGGCGAGCGCGCGCAGGAAGTCCTGCCCGCCCTTGGTGTGCGCGTTGTCCAGCAATACCAGGCAGTTCATCGTCCGGCGGGTGCCGGAGATGCCGGAGTAGGCGCGGCGCAGGTCGGCGAGGAAGGCGTCGCAGATGATCGCGTCGACCGCGGCCCGGTCCTCGTCGTCGCCGTGTGCGTGCTTGGCGATTTCGATCAGGAAGTCCTGGTGATTGCCGTGCCCGGTCGGCATGGCTTTGACCTTGCCCATCAGCCGCCGCCGGTCGTACCAGCTGAGCCCGCGCAGCAGCAGTTCGGTCGCCTCGTTCCAGCCGGGAAGGCTGTTGCCCGACGTGACGCCGCCGACGAGCTTGACGACGTCCACGATCGCGTCGCGATTGCGTTCCAGCGGCTGGTTTTTCGCGATCAGATCCCGGAGTTTGCGCAGCGCGGCCCGCCGGTCGCCGAGTTCCACCGGCGCGCTGAGCACCAGCATGCACAGCCACAACCGGGGAAACGCGATCCGGCCGAATTGCCGCCATTGCCTGCCGAGATCAAAAGCCAAGTGGCCCAGCAGTTCCCTCGGCTGAATCTGCTCCCAGTCGCGCCGCTCGAAATCGACGAGCGCGTGCGGGATGTCCTCGCACCGGGTGCGCAATTCCTCCAGCAGCGCCGACTTCCCCGCGCCGCGCACGCCGAGCGCGATCGCGATCGGCAGCGGTCTGCTCTGTCCTCCCGGACGGGACAGCAGTTCCTCGACCAGCCTCCCTGTGATCGAACGTACTCCGGACAAGCGATGCGCATCGACGGGCATCGTCCCCCTTTGGCCGGGCGGCCCCGCTCCCTGCCGCCGCAAACGTCGCGGAATAACTATAATGAGCCGCGGGTACCCGCGCAGAAGTTAGCGCAGATCTGTGCCCGTTCGGCATAGATCATTTTCCTCGGTGCGCGTTGTTCTCGCTGGTCAGGTATCGGAGGAAATGGAATATTACGATTCACCTCGCGCGAATTGAGCTCAGCCGCGCACGAGCAGCGCGGTCGCGACCGCCGCGACGCCCTCGCCGCGGCCGGTGAGCCCGAGCCCGTCCGACGTCGTCCCGGAAACGCTCACGGGTCCGCCGACGGCGTCGCTCAGCACCCGCTGCGCCTCGTCGCGCCGTTTCCCGATCCTCGGGTGGTTGCCGATGACCTGCACGGTCGCGTTGGCTACCTGCCAGCCTGCGGCCCGCAGCAGCGCACGCACCTCGACGAGCATGTCGGTGCCGTGCGCGCCGTCCATGCGCGGGTCGCCGGTCCCGAAGACCGCGCCGAGATCGCCGAGGCCCGCGGCGGACAGCAGGGCGTCGCACAGCGCGTGTGCCGCGACATCGCCGTCCGAGTGGCCCGCACAGCCGTCGACCCCCGGCCACTGCAGACCGGCCAGCCAGCATTCGCGACCCGGTTCGATCGGATGGACGTCGACGCCATTGCCTACCCGCAGATCGGTCACAGGGGATCCTCTCGGTCCCCGCCGGCGACGAGCGCTTCGGCGAGGGTGAGTTCGAAGGCGCTCGCGACGCGCATCGCGTCCGGATCGCCGGGGACGGTGGCCGCGCCCGCGGTGTCGGCGAGGCCGGGGTCAGCGGAATCGGCGAGTGCGGAACGGAAAGCGGAAAGGGAAAAACCAACCGGGGTTTGCGCACTGCGAAGACCGTCGCGATCCACCGTGGCGGTGACAATTCCGGATTCGTCGGTGGTTTTCACCGTGTCGGACATCGGCAGCACCGGCACCGCGACGGGCGCGCCGTCGCGGACCGCGGTCAGCACCTGGCGAACCGTCCGTTGTGGAGTGAACGCCCGCAGCGCGTCGTGCACCAGCACGACGGCGTCCGGGGAAAGAAGCGGCTCGACGGCGGTGAAGACCTGCCGGAGCGAGGAGCCGGGAACGACCCGGCATTCGAGGTCGCGCAATGCCTCGGAGAACGACTTCGCACACCGCTCGGGGGCTGCGGCGACCACCAGATCGATCTCCGGTGTGCCGAGCAGCCCCCGCACGGTGTGCGTGAGTAGTGCTGCACCGCCGACCGCCGCGAGCGCGAGCTCAGGATCGGCCGGACGGTGCGCGACAGTCACGAACGCGACGCTGTGCACCTGGGGGTTCATCAGGTCGTGATCGTAGGGAACCGGTTGCCGCGGCGGCGAACCGGAGCACCCGGGGTCAGACCGTCGCGGTCTCTAGCACCTCGTCAAGGAGCGTTTCCGCCTTGCCCTCGTCGGTGCCCTCCGCGAGCGCGAGCTCGCTGACCAGGATTTGCCGTGCTTTCGCCAGCATGCGTTTCTCGCCGGCTGAAAGTCCGCGGTCCTTTTCTCGCCGCCAGAGGTCGCGCACCACTTCGGCCACCTTGTTCACATCGCCGGAGGCGAGTTTCTCCAGGTTGGCCTTGTACCGACGAGACCAGTTCGTGGGCTCTTCGGTGTGCGGAGCACGCAGAACATCGAAGACCTTGTCCAGTCCTTCTTGCCCGACGACATCGCGTACGCCGACGATCTCGGCGTTGTCGGCGGGCACGCGAACCGTAAGATCCCCTTGCGCGACTTTGAGGACGAGGTACTTCTTTTCCTCGCCCTTGATCACGCGGGTCTCGATGGCTTCGATGAGTGCGGCACCGTGGTGCGGGTAGACGACGGTCTCTCCGACCTTGAAAACCATGTGTCCTCTGCCCCTTTCGCTGACTCCATCCTATCACGGCTGTTCGGCGGCCACCTAGCGGCCCGGGATCGTCGTCGCAGGTCAGCGGCTTGGGCGGGGCTTGACAAACCGGTTTTCGCCGTGCTCATGCAGGTGAGCCGACAGCGCCTCGACCGGTACTGCGGAATCCTTTGTGGACGGTCGATCGGCCGGGAACGCACACCGGTTCCGGGCGGACGGAACCGCCCGGCTAGTCTTCGGGAAGGACGAGGCCGTGAAAGGGAAGGACTCTGACGTGAGGCTGCAGAATCGCCGCGTGCTCGGCGCAGGCGTGTCGGCGCTCGGCGCCGCACTCGTGCTCGCCGGTTGCGGAGCCGGTCAGATCACTCAGACCGACACCCAGCAGCCCGCCGTCAACGGCACCTACGCCCAGGTGAAGACGATTGTGCTGCGCGACGCCGCGGTGCAGTACCCGGCGCAGGGCCCCGGCTACGCGGCCGGTTCGTCCGCCCCGCTCACGCTCACCGTGATCAACCAGGGCCAGAAGGACGACAAGCTCGTCTCGGTGACCTCCGAGGGCGCTTCCGGTCCCGCGCAGATCTCCGGGGACTCGGCCATCGTCGCCGGGCACTCGCTCGTGATCGGCCCGGCCGACGCGGTCGAGCAGGGCGCCCCGCCGCAGTCGGAGTCGGCGAACAGCACGCCCGCCTCCGAGACGGACCAAGCGCCCAGCTCCGCCCCGGCCA
Organism: Amycolatopsis sp. M39; assembly: GCF_001651785.1. Classification (NCBI taxonomy): domain Bacteria; kingdom Bacillati; phylum Actinomycetota; class Actinomycetes; order Pseudonocardiales; family Pseudonocardiaceae; genus Amycolatopsis; species Amycolatopsis sp. M39. The sequence continues at coordinate 65,385 of NZ_LWSF01000002.1, read as the reverse complement.
GCTCGGCGAACTCGGCCCCCGGCTCGGCGTCGAACGCGCCGCAGGCGGGCGAGAACGGCGGCGCGGCGAGCCAGCTCGGCACCGGCAAGGTCGTGCTGCCGGGCCTCAAGCAGCCGCTGTGGCCGGGCGCGACGATCAAGGTCACCTTCACCTTCCAGAACGCCGGCCCGATCGTGGTCGAGCTGCCGGTCGCCGCGCCCGCGCACGCGGGCTCCTGACCGCGTCGCCGCGATTTCTGTCGGTGTCCGCCGATAGCCTCGCGGGGTGGTGAAGAAGACCAGCACCGTCCACCGGTGCGCGGAATGCGGGTACGAAACGGCGAAGTGGGTCGGTCGCTGCCCGGAATGCCAGGCGTGGGGCACGCTTGAGGAGCGCGGCTCCGCGAAGCCGGCGATCGCGCGGGTGGCCGCCGGAGCGCCGAGCGCGCCCGCCCGGCCGATCGCCGAGGTCGACGTCGAGGCTGCCAGGGCGAAGGCCACCGGCGTGCCGGAGCTGGACCGGGTGCTCGGCGGCGGGCTTGTGCCCGGCGCGGTCGCGCTGCTGGCCGGTGAACCCGGGGTCGGCAAATCCACGCTGCTGCTCGAAGTCGCCTATCAATGGGCGGTCACGGCAGGGCGTTCGCTGTACGTCACCGGCGAGGAATCCGCGGGACAGGTCCGGCTGCGCGCCGAGCGCACCGGGAACGTGCACGGCGAGATGTTCCTCGCGGCGGAGAGCGATCTGTCCGCGATCCTCGGGCACGTCGACGCGGTGAAGCCGGGCGTGCTGATCGTCGATTCGGTCCAGACCATGGCATCGCCGCAGGTCGAAGGTTCGCCGGGCGGGGTGACACAGGTTCGCGCGGTCACCGCCGGGCTCGTCGCGCTCGCCAAGGAACGCGGGCTGCCGGTCCTGCTCGTGGGACATGTCACGAAGGACGGTTCGGTCGCCGGTCCGCGCGTGCTGGAGCACCTGGTGGACGTGGTGCTGCAGTTCGAGGGCGACAAACATTCCACGCTGCGGATGGTGCGCGGCATCAAGAACCGGTTCGGCGCGGCGGACGAGATCGGCTGTTTCGAGCTCACCGAGGAAGGCATCGTCGGCGTGCCCGACCCGTCCGGCCTGTTCCTGAGCCGGACGGCGGAGCCGGTGCCGGGCACCGCGGTCACGGTCACGGTCGAAGGGAAACGGCCGCTGCTGGGCGAGGTGCAGGCGCTGGTGTCGAGCAGCGGCATGCCGCAGCCGCGGCGCGCGGTGAGCGGCCTCGATTCGGCGCGGGTCGCCATGGTGCTCGCCGTGATGGAGAAACGCGGCCGGATGAAGCTGGGCGACAAGGACGTCTACGTCGCGACGGTCGGCGGCATGAAGATCACCGAGCCCGCCATCGACCTGGCGCTGGTGCTCGCGCTGACCTCGTCGCTGCACGACGTGGCCCTGTCGCCGCGGCTGGTCGCGGTGGGCGAGGTCGGGCTGGCGGGCGAGATCCGGCGGGTGCCGAACGTCGGGCGGCGGCTGGCCGAGGCGGCGCGGCTTGGCTTCACGCACGCGTTGGTGCCGCCGGATTCCGGCAAGCTCCCGGACGGCATCCGGGTGCTGGAGGTGCCCGACGTGGCGAGCGCGCTCAACGCGGCGAACCACGCGAAATGATCAGTTCCCCGCTTGGTGGCTGAGCTCGTAGGTGTACTGGGCCGAGCCGACTGTGGTGCCGGGAGAGAAGCCCGTGGCGGGGTTCTTGACGATGACCCGGACGCTTTTCACCTGAAGCACCCGCTGGTCGACGGTGACGAGCGTCTCGTACGTGCCATCGGAGACGGCGTACACCTTGGTGTCACGGTCGGCCGCTCTCAGGTGGAATCCGATCACCGGGTTGTCCAGCACCTCCGTCAAGGCGATCCGCAGCTGAGTGGGTGCCAGCCCGGAGGTGAGGACGCTCAAGACCATTCCGGTCGCGGACGGATAGGTGATGCTGGTGGCGGTCCGTTTCCCCTGGCCGTAGTACTTCAGCTGCGGTACCGGTCCGTACTCGCCGGAGGGCGGCTGCGGGAGATCGCGGTCCTTGAGAAGGCGCGAGGTCAGCAGCGCCGGATCGGTCGGCAGGCTCTTGAGGAAGCCCGGGGTGGGGTGGAACCAGCCCGGCTGCGCTCCGCCGGCCGAGCCTCCAGGATGCGGGAAGTCGTCGGTGAAAGCCCCGCCCGGCCCGTAGTCCTCGCCGTTCGCCGCTCCGGGAAGCAGGCTGACGTCCGCGGCCGGTCCGGTGAACAGCTTCGGCGGCTCGGACCGGCTCCAGCGGCGGATCCAGGTCCCGGACGGATCGGTGGGGATCCAGAAGTCCACTTGTTCCCGGACGATGAACGCACTGCGCTCGTTCACCCACGCGATCCCGCTGTAGTTGTTCACGACGTGGGTGAACAGCATGCCGATCGCCGGCTGGGTCGAGGGAGCCGGGGCCGTTTCCGGGGTGCTCGCCGGGCCCGCGGGTGCCAGCGTCGACGGTGCGCTGGCGAGTTCCCTTGCCACGACCACGCCGCCGGTCAGCAGTGCGACCGCCGCGGCCACCGCGAGCCACCGCCACGCGCCAGAGCGTTTTTTCCGTTGCGGGAACTCAGGTTCGTCTGACTCGCGCACTGCCGCGGCGGCCCGCATCATGCTCGCGCGGGCCCGGTCGAGTTCGGTGCGGTCGGTGGCCGTCTCGTGCGGGTGCAGCGCGGCGAGGGCCCCGTCGAGTTCGGCATCGGACCACAGCTGCCGCACGGTGTCGTCGTTCACTGGTCCTTCGCCTCCTCGCGGGTCGATGCGCCTGCGTTGGTGCGCAGCCATCGGCGGATCCGGTGCAGTCTCGAACGCACGGTGCCCGGCGGGATGCCGAGCGCCTCGGCGACTTCGACCGGTTCCAACCCGGCCCACGAGACCAGCAGCAACGTGTCGCGGTCGGGGACGCTCAGCTTCGCGAGCGCGCCTGCCAGCTGTGCCGCGCGGGCCTGTGCGTCCACCTGTTCGGCGACCCGGGTGTCGTGCCCGCCGTAGCCGCGGTCGGCTGAATTCGCGAGCCGCGCGGTGGCTCGCAGCGCCCGGGTCTCGCTGCGGACGTGGTGGCGCAGCAGGTTCGTCGCGATCCCGTACAGCCACGAGCGCGCGGTGCCCAGTTCCGGTTGGTAGGACTCCCGGCGGCGCAGCGCGACGAGGAACGTCTCGGCGACGAGATCGTGCGCGGTATCCGGGCCGACGCGGCGCGCGAGGTAGCGGTGCATGGTCGCCGCGTGCGCGTCGAACAGCCGCCCGAAGGCCGGGGCGGGATCGGGTCCGCCCAGCTCGGGGCGGTCCTGCGGGCCGATCGACACCGGCTCGGGACCGTCATGGGTCACCTGCATACCCACTGTTGCCCGCAGCGCGGGCGAGCGTTCACGGCCTCACCAGATGGGATGGTCGCTGAACTTCTCCAGCGTGCTCACCGACGGCCGCACGAACCAGAGCCCGGCGCTGTAGCCGATCAGGCCGATGGCGAAGTTCGCGAAGGTCACGAGCAGTTCGGTCAAGCCGAGCTTGCCGTGGTTGCCCCAGAGATCCACCAGCGCGGACACTCCGAGCGCGATCAGGCAGCTGACCGACAGCACGGTGAAACAGGCGGTCAGCGCCGCGCGCGTGCCGCGGGCCCTGGCGATCACCAGGTAGTCGCCTTGCAGGCAGCGGCGGGCGGACAGCACCATCGCCGCGGTGGCGAGCACGGACAGCATCGGCAGCAGGAGCGCAGTGAGACCGAGCAGGCCGCGCGGCAGGCTGTGCCCGTGCAGCGGACGGTTCACCAGCGCGGTGATCCCGAAAACGAGCAGCGTGCCGATCGCCAGCGAAACCCCGATGACCACGGAAGCGACGCGCACCCGGGCGGCGAACAACGGCGGCAGCGGGGCGTACCCCGCGGACTGCTGCCCGTAGTACTGCTTCACCGCATCACCTCCGCGTCGGCAACCCGAACGAACGTGCAAATGCTCGTGAAGGCCACCTTAACGGAATGCGATTCCGGCAAGGTGGCCTTCACGGCACTTGTCACCGAGGCGTGCTAACGGGCTTGCCTGATCAAGCCTTCTCGGCGAGGAGATTCGCGCACCGGATGAGACCGATGTGCGAGTACGCCTGCGGGTGGTTGCCGAGCGAGCGCTCCGCGACCGGGTCGAACTGCTCCGGCAGCAGCCCGGTCGGGCCCGCCGCGTCGACGATCTGCGCGAACAGTTCCTCGGCCTCGTTGCGCCGCCCGGTGCACAGGTACGCCTCGATCAGCCAGGCCGCGCAGATGTGGAAGCCGCCCTCGCCGCCGGGAAGGCCGTCGTCGCGCCGGTAGCGGTACACCGTGGAACCGCTGCGCAGTTCGGCTTCGATCGCCGTCACGGTCTTCTGGAACCGCTCGTCCGCCGGGTCGATGAGGCCGGTCAGGCCCACGAACAGCGACGCCGCGTCGAGGTCGGTGCCGTCGTAGGCGGTGGTGAACGCCTGCACCTCTTCGTTCCAGCCGTGTTCGAGCACGTCGGCCTTGATCCGGTCGCGCAGCTGGGGCCAGGCGCCAGGGACGTCGCGGCCGTACTCGTCGCCGAGCCGCACCGCGCGGTCGATGGTCACCCAGCACATCACCCGCGAGTACACCCGGTGCCGCGGCACGTGCCGCTCTTCCCAGATGCCGTGGTCCGGCTCGTTCCAGCGCCGCGTGACGGCCTCGGCCATCGCGCGCACCATCTGCCAGTCCTCGTCGCGCAGTTCGCCGCGGACCTGCGCCAGCGTGGCGACCAGTTCCACGACCGGGCCGAACACGTCGAGCTGCACCTGGTGGTTGGCGAGGTTGCCGACGCGCACTGGCCGCGAACCGGCGTACCCGGGCAGCGATTCGATGACCGCCTCCGCGCCGATGACGCTTCCGGCCAGCGTGTACAGCGGGTGCAGCCGCTCCGGACCGGCCAGCGTGGCGAGTACGCCGTGCAGCCACTTGAGGTAGCCCTCGGCCTCCTCGTGCGAACCGAGGTGCACCAGTTCGCGCACGGTCATCGCGGCGTCGCGGATCCAGCAGTAGCGGTAGTCCCAGTTGCGGACCCCGCCGATCTCCTCCGGCAGCGACGACGTCGCGGCGGCCAGCACGCCGCCGGTGTCGGTGTTGACCAGCCCGCGCAGGGTCAGTGCGGAACGGNACGGCGCACCAGTTCGGTCTGCACGGCAGGCAGCTTGAGCTTCGCCGCCCAGTCGCTCCAGTACCGGCCCGCCCGGTCCCGGCGGTCCACTTCGGACAGTTCATGGACGGAGAGATCCGTCGTGCCGCACCGCAATTCGAGCACCACCGGCTGCTCCGGCGTCGGCTGGACGAGCGCGGTCGCGGTGTCCTGCAGCCCGTCGGAGGTGATCGACCATTCGACGCCGGGCGAGCGCAGCACGAACGGCTCCGACGTGCCCAGCACGCGCAGGCCCTCGGCCTCGGCGACCAGTTTCACCGGTACGCCGCCGAATTCCGGCCGCGGCGCGAACACGACCTGCGCCACCGCTTCACCGGAGATCACGCGCACGAGGTCGGTGCGGTGCCCGGGGCTTTCCGGTTCGAGATAGTCCGTGACGAGCAGCCGCGACCAGCGCGTTTCGACCGTCATCGTGTTCGGCAGGTACCGCTGGCCGAGCGGGAGCCCGTTGCGGTGCGGTTTGATCGAGAAATGCCCGGCCCCGGGCCCGCCGAGCAGGTCGGCGAACACCGCGGGGGCGTCTGGACCGGGGTGGCACAGCCAGGTCAGCTTCGCGTCCGGCGTCACCAGCGCGACCGAGCGCTCGTTGGCCAGCAGCGACAGCCGCTCGATCGGCGGAGCGGACTCGCCGTAGAGCCAGTTGCGCCGCTCTTCCAGGAGGAACGCGAGCACCATCGCGACGTCGACGGTGTCGGGCACGTGGTATTCGGCGAGCGATTCGCTGTCGCCGACCTTGATGCCGAGGTCCGGACCGGCCAGCCGGGCGAACGCCTTCTCGTCGGTGACGTCGTCGCCGAGGAACACCGCCGCGGTGGCCCCGACCTGGTGACGCAGGGTGTCCAGCGCGTTGCCCTTGTCGGTCTTCACGACCGCCAGCTCGACGACTTCCTTGCCGTCGGTGGTCGTGACGCCTTCCCACTCCGCCGGGCCCTCGTGCACGTCCGCGAGGACGCGCCGGCCCGCGTTGTGCTCGGCGCGGCGCACGTGCACCGCGATGCTCGCCGGCTTGACCTCCAGCGACACCCCGGGCACGTCGAGCACCAGCTGTTCCAGCTCGTGTTCGAGCCGCCGGTGCAGCGCCTTCGCGTCCTCGTCGAGGGCGTGGATGAAGCCGATGTCGAACTCGGATCCGTGGCTGCCGACCAGGTTCACCTCGGCAGGCAGCCGCGACAGCGTCGCGAGGTCGCGCAGGGCCCGACCGGAAATCACGGCGGTGGTCGTTTCGTGCAGGCCGGCGAGAGATCTCAACGCGCCCACCGACTCGGGCAGCGGCCGCGCCTCGTCCGGGTTCGCGGTGATGGGGGCCAACGTGCCGTCGTAGTCGCAGGCGACCAGCAGGCGCGGGGTACGGGCGATCTGCACGATCGCGCGCCGTAGCTCCGCGGGCAACGCCTCGGCGGTCAACACTCCTCCTCAGGAGGTCCAGCGCGGTACGGGGGAGGGGGTCAGTCGGCCGGTTCGGCACCCAGCGCCTGGAGGAACGAGCGCGCCCACCGGTCGACGTCGTGGGTGAGGACCTGGCGACGCATGGCGCGCATCCTGCGTCGGCCCTCGGCGGGGTCGAGCGTAATGGCAGCCTCCAACGCGTTCTTCACCCCGTCCAGATCGTGCGGGTTGACGAGGAAAGCGCTGGTCAGTTCCGCCGCCGCGCCGGCGAACTCGCTGAGCACCAGCGCACCGCCGAGGTCGGGGCGGCACGCGACGTACTCCTTGCAGACGAGATTCATCCCGTCGCGCAGCGGCGTCACCACCATGACGTCGGCCGCGGAGAAGAAGGCGGCGAGCTCGGTGCGGTTCACCGATTGGTGCAAATAGTGCACGACCGGGTGGCCGACGCGGGCGAACTCGCCGTTGATCCGGCCGACCATCTGCTCGATCTCGCCGCGCATCCGCTGGTAGTGCTCGACGCGTTCTCGGCTTGGCGTGGCCAGCTGTACGAAGGTGACGTCGCCGGGTTCGAGGCGGCCCTCGTGCAGCAACTCGTGCAGAGCCTGCAGCCGCAGGTCGATGCCCTTGGTGTAGTCGAGCCGGTCGACGCCGAGCAGCACCGCTTTCGGGTTGCCGAGGTCGCGGCGGATCTGCTTGGCGCGCTCGGCGACGCCCTTGCTGCGGGCGAGCGTGTCGAGACCGGCCGCGTCGATCGAGATCGGGAACGCGCCGACGCGCACGGTGCGGTCGCCGACCTGCACCATGCCCGGCCGGGACCGGACGCCGACCGCGCCGCGGGTGGGTTCGAGGCCGACCAGCTGCCGGGCCAGCCACAGGAAGTTCTGCGCGCCGCCGGGCCGGTGGAAGCCGATCAGGTCCGCGCCGATCAGGCCGCGCACGATCTCCGCGCGCCACGGGAGCTGCATGAACAGCTCGACCGGCGGGAACGGAATGTGCAGGAAGAAGCCGATGCGCAGGTCGGGCCGCAGCTCGCGGAGCATCCGGGGCACCAGCTGCAGCTGGTAGTCCTGGATCCACACGGTCGCCCCGTGCGCGGCGACGGTGGCGCTGGCCTCGGCGAAGCGGCGGTTGACCTTCACGTAGCTGTCCCACCACGACCGGTCGAAGACCGGCCGGGCGACGACGTCGTGATACAGCGGCCAGAGCGTGGCGTTGGAGAAGCCCTCGTAGTAGTCGCTCACCTCGGCCGAGGTGAGCGTCACCGGGTGCAGGACGAGCCCGTCGTCGTCGAACTCGTCCACGTCGACATCCGGCACGCCCGGCCAGCCGACCCACGCGCCCTTGCGGGACCTGAGGAACGGTTCGAGTGCCGAGACCAGTCCGCCGGGACTGGCGGTCCAGCGTTGTTCCCCGCCCGCGGTCCGTTCGAGGTCGACGGGCAGCCGGTTGGCCACCACGACGAAATCCGCGGACGGTGCGCTGTTCTCCTCGGCGATCGCGTCAGTCACTCCAGCTGCTCCCTCGTCATCGGCGGGTCGCGGCCCCAAGAGAAACCCTAGCGCGCGCGGAGTGACCGGCCGGTGACCAACTGGTTACTCCAAACGCCGTTCGGTCGGTTCCATCGGCCCGGCGAGCCGGGGCCCGGAGAGCTTCCGCTCCAGCCTGCCGAGCCCGGTGCGGACCGGCTGGGCGAGGTATTCGCCCAGTACAACGCCCGCCGCGAGGGCCAGCCCGATGGCGACCGCGGTCATCAGGGTCGAGATGTTCCCGCCTGGCGAAACCGCTAATTGGTATAGACCACGATAGGTGGAGAGACCGGGGAGCAGCGGAGTGATCCCGGACACGGCGACCACGAGCGGAGTAACTTTCAGCCGCCGGGCCATCACGCCGCCGCAGAACCCGACGAGCGTCGCCGCGATCGCCGAAGCGCTCACCGCATCGAGCGTCGCGACGAGCAACGCGCCGTACACGAGCGCACCGATCCCGCCTGCCGCGGCGGCGACGAGCATCGCGCGCAGCTTCGAGTACGAGGCGAGCGCGAAGCAGGCGGCCGCCCCGGCCCCGCCGACGACGATGATCGGCAGGTGCTGCGCGGTCGACGCGGGAACATCCGGCAATGGGGTGCGCGGCAGTTCGAGCATCACCGCGAGTCGCAGCGCGAGCACGACGCCCGCGATCAGCCCGGCACTCATCAACGCGGTTTCCATGGTGCGGCCGGACGCGGTGACGTAGTACCCGGTGATCCCGTCCTGCACCGCGGAAACCGTGGACAGCCCCGACAGCAGCACGGTGACCGCCGCGGCGACTACCAGCGTCGGCCGGTCGGTGGTCAGGATGTTGCTGCTGACTATGACCATCGCCGACAGCGTCGCGAACAGCCCGCCGACCACCTGCTGGAAGAAGAACGGCAGGTTGACCTTGTTGAGCAGCCTGCCGATCCGGTCGACCGCGGCGGAGATGACCATCGCGACGAGCGCGATGTCGAGGCCACCGCCGAGCAGCAGCGTGATGAACCCGGCCAGCCCGCCCCAGGCGGCGGTCGCGGTCCAGCGCGCGTACGGGTGCGGCGCGGAGGTGATCCGGTTCAGCTCGGTGACCGCTTCTTCGGCCCCGGTGTGCCCGCGGACGATCCGGCGCACGAGCGCCTCGGTCTCGGTCAGCCGGGTGTAGTCGAGACTGCGCGAACGGACCACTCGCAACGCGGTCACCGGCGCGAGGTCAGTGCCGCGGTGACAGGTGACGGTGATCGACGTGAAAATGACGTCGACCTCGCAGTGCGGCAGCCCGAGCGCGGAGGTGAGCGCGAGAATCGTCGCGGTGACGTCGGAAGCCCCGGCACCGCTGGACATCTGCACTTCGCCGATCCGCAGAGTGAGATCCAGGACGAAGTTGACGGTCGCGTCGTCCGGCGGCTTGGGCCCGATCGCCTCCTCGGACTCGACCGCGGGCTGTTCCGCCGTCGGAGCCTCAAGAATGTGCCAAGCGCGACGGCGCAGCATGTTCGGCCGATGGCGCTGATTCGACCGCGGGTGCGGAGGTTCGAGAACCGGCCACCGTCTGCGCGCTGCCCCCTGGCCGGCACGCTCGTTGATCTTCATGATCGATCCCCACCTCCTCGTTCGTTCCCGGGGACCATCGGCCGTACCGCCCCAGCTGTTGCAGTGGTGTCCGACACACCCGTTCATGATCGTGCCGCATGGCGTCGGATCGCGCCGGTTTTTGGTGCTGACCTGGGGGTTAGGGCGGGTTGTCCGGGCTCGCTGGGAGCGGCCCGATATACTTTCGGCGCGCCCGTCGCCGGGTGCGTGCCGGTATAGCTCAGTTGGTAGAGCATCTGTCTTGTAAACAGAAGGTCAGGGGTTCGAACCCCCTTGCCGGCTCCGTGCGGTGGTTGCCCTTCGGCCGAGCGGCGGTCGCCAGGCTGGCATTCCTCCGGCCAGTCAGGCCGGATCGGCCGCGGAGAGGGCCGTTTCCAGCAGGCCCAGCAACCTCGCCAACGCGGCGCGTTCCGCGGGGCCCATGATGCGGAGAAATTCCTCGTCCCCGGCGAACGGTCCGCGGGACACCCGGTCGACGAGGTCCTGGCCAGCTTCGGTCAGGCGAAGGTGGACGACCCGGCGGTCCAGGCCGTCTCGTTCGCGGGTCACCAAACCGGCCTCCTCCAGCTGGTCCGCGCGCAGGGTGACGCTGCTGGGGCTGAGCGGTACCGATTCCGCGATCTCGCCAACGGCGCGGCGGTGCGGAGGGCCCGCTCGCCACAACTCGGTCAGCACGTCGAAGGCCGCCAGTGTGATGCCTTGTTCTTCGACAGTCCGGCTCACTGCGGCCCGGTACAGGGCGGAACACCGGTGCAGCCGGCGGAAAACGGCGAAGGCGGACACGTCCGGCCCGGAGGGTTCGGTGTGCCACGCGTCCGGTGCGGAGTCGGCTGCCGGGGTGTGCGCGCGGTCCAGTGCCGAGGACAGCGCTTCGGCGAAGTACGGGGTGAACGCTTCGCTCGGCACCGACCTCGCCGGTTCGTGCGCGAACAGATACCGCTCCATGACCACTCCGAACAGCACGCTGCGCACGAGCGCGATCCGTTCCGGGGCATCCGGAGTCTCGGCGAGCAACTCGACGAGTGGTGCGGTGACCTGTTCGTCGAGGATGGCGCGCAGTTGCTCAGCGCTCGCTTCGTGGGCGACGGCGGAGCGGATCAGCGCTGCCCACGGGTGTTCGGCCGGGGTGCGGTCCCAGCGCTCTAGATATGCACTGGCCAGCGTGTGCGACAGGTGCACCGGGCCGTCCGCGGCTGCCGCGGCGATGTCGACGCCGACGGTGATGCCCGTGCTGGCCCCGATGATTTCTCGGAACAACCCGTCCTTGGAGCCGAAGTACGCCATCACCGAGCCTGCGGTCACATCTGCTTCGGCGGCGATTTCCCGGATTGAGGTCGCCTCGTAGCCGTGCGCGGCGAACAGCCGGCTCGCGGCGGCCAGCACGGCGCGCCGGTTGCGTTCCGGAGCCTGGGTGCGGCTGCGGCGGCCCGCGGGCGGTGTGTCCTCGGCGCTCATGCCCGCCATCCTAACGAGCTAAGTTTGAACGGTCGTTCATCTTTGGCGAGGGTGCCGGGACTCGATATAAGCCCAGCTTGGTGGCCTGAATGGGAAGCTGTACGGGATTGGTTGCGGCTAGTTGATCACGATCTGCCTCCGGTAGTCCTTGCGATCATAAAGCTTTGATGTAACTATCTCAGGGCTAAACTAATTCGACGAAGAGAGCACAGGGATGAAACCGAGCCCCTTCGACTACGCCGCCCCCGCCACCGTCGCCGAGGCCGTCGCGCTGCTGGGCGACGCGGAGCACGAGGCCAAGGTGCTCGCCGGCGGCCAATCGCTCGTGCCCATGTTGTCGATGCGGCTGGCCCGGCCCGACGTGCTGGTGGACATCACCCGGATCCCTGGCCTCGGTCGCTGCGTATCCGGCGACGCGGGGGAATTGCGGATCGGTGCCGCGGTCCGGCAGGCGGCGGTCGCGGCCGACCCGGCGGTGCGCGCCGGGTGGCCGTTGCTCGCCGCCGCGATCGACCGCATCGGGCATCCGCAGATCCGCCATCGCGGCACCGTGTGCGGCAGCCTGGCCCACCACGATCCCGCCGCGGAGCTTCCGGCCGCGGCCGTTGCGCTGGACGCGCGGTTCGTGCTCGCCGGCCCGTCCGGAACCCGCACGGTGCCCGCTGCCGAGTTCTTCGTGGCCACCTTTCAGACCGCGCTGGCCGAGGACGAACTGCTCACCGAAGTCGTTTTCCCCGCTCAGCCAGCTGGCCGGGGCTGGGCGTTCGACGAGCTGGCGCGCCGGCACGGCGACTTCGCGACCGTTGGCGTCTGCGTCCTGCTCGACCGTATTGGCGACGCCGCCACTGCGGCGCGCGTGGTGTTTTGCGGTGCCGGTCCGGTCCCTGTTCGGTTGCCAGCGGCCGAAGCTGCTTTGACTGGCGCGACGCTCGACGCCGACACCTTGGCCGAGGCCGCCCGCGTCGTCCGTGCGGAGCTTGAACCGCCGGGCGACGTGCACGCGAGCGCCGAGTATCGCCGCGAGGCCGCCGCGCACTTGCTGACCCGCACCGTGACCGCCGCCTGGGAGCGAAGCCGATGAACACCCCAGTGACCCCGCCGCTGCCCGAACCGTCCGCCTGGCACGCCGTCGGCCTGACCGTGAACGGCGAAAGCGTTGCTGCCCAGGTGGAATCCCGGCTCCTGCTCTCCGATTTCCTCCGCGGCCGACTGGGCCTGACCGGCACGCACGCCGGGTGCGAGCACGGTGTCTGCGGATCGTGCACCGTGCTCGTCGACGGAGCGCCGGTGCGTTCGTGCTTGACGTTCGCCGTGCAGTGCGAAGGCGCGGAAATCCGGACAGTGGAAAGCCTCGCGCCGGGAGACGCGCCGCTCTCGGCCGTCCAGCGGGCTTACCACGAATGCCACGGAATGCAGTGCGGCTACTGCACTCCTGGGCTTCTCATGACTACGACCGCGCTCGCGTCGGGCGAATGCAGGCCCACGGAGGCCGAGGTCGCCGACGCGCTCAGCGGACATCTGTGCCGATGCACCGGATACCGCAACATCCGGCGCGCCGTCGAGCGGTCGCTCGACGCACAGTTCGGAGAGGAGCCCGCGCGATGACGGGAAAACCCGGCTGGATCGGCCGTCCGGTTCCGCGGGTCGAGGACGACCGGCTGCTGCGCGGGCACGGCAGGTACGTCGACGATCTCGACCTGCCGCACGCGTTGGAAGCGGCCTTCCTCCGCAGCCCCGAGGCCCACGCACGCCTGGTTTCCGTCGATGCCTCGGCGGCGTTGGCGGCACCTGGCGTCGCCGCGGTCTGGACCGGCGAGGATCTGGCGGAACTCGCTCCCTTGCTCAACCGTGAAGAACTGCGCATCCCGCCGGGGCTGGCCGAGACAGTCGATCCGACGGTGCGGATAACGCCGGCTCCGTTGCTCGCCCGCGAAAAAGTCGCCTACGTGGGCCAGCCGATCGCCGTTGTCTTCGCCGAGAACCGGTACCTGGCCGAGGACGCGCTCGAGTTGATCGACGTGCGGTACGCCTCGCTGCCGGTCGTGGTCGATCCCGACGAGGCGCGAGAGCCGGGTGCGCCGCTGGTCCACGAGGACCTTCCGGACAACACGGCGATCGCCGTGGCGACCCGCGTCGGCGAACCGGACGCCGCCTTTCGCGACGCCTGCCAGGTGATCAGCGAGGAATTCCGCGCGCACCGGTACGTCGCTTCTCCGATCGAGACTCGTGCCGTCGCCGCGCGCGTGGATCCGTTTCACGGTGAGCTGACGGTTTGGTCGGGAACCCAGACGCCGCACCGGCTCCGGGACTCGATCGCGCGCACCCTCGGACTCGGCACCGAAGCCGTGCGGGTGCTCGCCGTCGATGTCGGCGGCGGGTTCGGGCAGAAGGGGATCCTGTACATCGAGGAGCTGATCGTGCCGCACGCGGCGCGGTGCCTTGGCCGGCCGGTGCGCTGGCGCGAGGACCGCGCCGAGAATCTCACCGCGTCGTCGCACGCTCGCGAGCAGATCCATCGCATCGAGCTGGCGGCCGGCCCGGACGGGCGGCTCCTCGGACTACGTGACCGGATCACCGTCAACCTCGGCGCGTACAACATGGCGGGCCTGGTGGTTCCGTACAACTCGCTGTGTCACCTGATCGGACCGTATCGCGTGCCGAACGTCGAGATCGAGGTGACCGGGGTGCTCACGAACACCACGTTCACGACTCCGTACCGCGGAGCGGGCCGTCCGGAAGCGGTGTTCGCGATGGAACGGGCGATGGATCGGCTCGCCGCCGCGCTCGGCATCGAACCCGAAGAGCTGCGCGCGCGGAATCTGGTGCAGCCCGGCGAAATGCCCTACCGGACCGGACTGGTCGACCGCTCCGGGCAGCCGCAGGTCTACGACTCCGGGGACTTTCCGGAACTGCTCCGGCGCGCGGTGGCCCGGATCGATCCGCCCGCGGTCCGGGCCCGGCAGAAGGCGGGCCCGGCGGAGGGCAAACGCGTCGGCGTCGGGTTCGCGCTCTATATCGAGGCCACCGGTCTCGGCCCGTTCGAGACCGCGCGGATCGACGTCGCGCCGAGCGGCCGGGTCAAGCTGGCGATCGGCACTCCCTCGCAAGGACAGGGCCATCGCACGAGCATGGCGCAGATCGCTGCGGACGCGATCGGGGTGTCGCCGCAGGTGATCGACGTTGTCGGCGGCGACACGTCAGCGACGCCCTTCGGGGTCGGCACCATCGCCAGCCGTGCGCTGGTGAACGCGGGCAACGCCACCCATCGCGCCGGGCTGCTCGTGCGGGAGAAGGTGCTCGCCGCCGCGGCCCGCAGGCTCGAAGCAGCCCCGGCCGATCTTGAGCTGACCGACGGGGTAATCACCATTCGAGGGAACGCGGCCGGACCGTCGCTGACGCTCGCGGAACTGGCCGCGGGCGCCCCGATGTCCGACGACGGCCCTGGTGCCGAACTGTCCGAGACGGTGCACTTCCGCCCGCCGGGATTCGCAGTGTCCAGCGGGGCGCAGGCGGCGGTCGTCGAGGTGGACGAGCACACCGGCGAGGTGGCGATCCAGAAGTACGTCGTCGTGCACGACGCGGGGGTCATCGTCAATCCGCTGATCGCCGAGGGCCAGGTGACCGGCGGGATCGCGCAGGGCATCGCGGGTGCGCTCTACGAGGAGATGATCTACGGGCCGGACGGCCAGCCGCGTACCGCCACATACATGGACTACCTCCTGCCGACCTCGTCGGAGATCCCCGACCTCGACCTCGACGAGCTGCACACCCCGAGCCCGATGAACGATCTCGGCGTCAAGGGCCTCGGCGAGGGCGGCGCGATAGCGCCCCAAGCGGTACTCGCGAACGCGCTCGAAGACGCCCTGCGCCCGTATGGCGTGGTGGTCCGCCGCGGCCCCCTCTCGCCGAGCCGGGTGCGGGACCTCCTGCGAGCCGGCTGAATCCGCACTCCCAACGGAAGGAAAGCGATGCGTCTCGACCACTCGTTCACCGTCCCCGCCGAACCGGACGAAGCGTGGCGGCTGTTCCTCGATCTCGACCGGATGGTGCCGTGCCTGCCCGGGGCGGTACTCGACCGATCGGAGGGAGACTCGTTCGCCGGACGGGTCAAGGTCAAGGTCGGCGCGGTGCAGATGAGCTACCAGGGCGCGGGCACGGTGAATCGCGACGAGACCACCCGGACGGTGACCCTCGACCTGGAGGGCCGCGAAAGCCGGGGCAGCGGCACCGCCTCCGCGACAGTCATCGCGGTGCTGGCCGCCGATCCGGCCGGGACCTTGGTGCGCGTGCGGACCGAACTCGACCTCACCGGCCGTCCCGCGCAGTTCGGCCGGGGCATCCTCACCGAGGTGAGCGATCGGATAGTCCGGCAGTTCACCGCCCGGCTCGCGGATGCGCTGGAAGCGCCGGAAGCGCCGGTTCGGTACCCGCTGGCCCCGGCCGAGCCGGAAGCCGTGGACCTCGGAGCGGCGGCGTTGCCGGTCCTGCTGAAGAAGGCTGCCGTGCCTGCGGCGGCGATCGTGGCAGTGGCGGTTCTGGTCCGGCTGTTGCGTCGCCGGTAGTTGCCCGCGCGCGTGACTCGCCGATCCCAGGCAGCTTGCCTGAGCGGTCCGGCTGTCAGAAGCCGTCGCAGGAGGCGGTCGCGAAGTTGCCCGACGCCTTCGCCGTCTTGGTTTCCTTGCCGTCCACGACGACCTTGCAGGTCACCTCTCCGCCTTCGGTGCCGGTGGTCACCGCCAGGCTGCCGCCCTTGAACAGGCCCTTCGTGGGCAGGTCTTTCGACCACGGGAGGGACTTCGGCTTCTCCTGGTTGGTGGACGTGCTGCCGTCGCCGAAGGTGGTGTAGGTGATCGAGGCGTCCTTCGCGGTGCCGGTGACCTCGTAGTGGACCGTCACGGAGCGGTTTGCTTCGGTGTTGACGTCGTTGGCGGCTTTGGTGAACGCCGTGGCCCACACGATGGCGATCACCAGGCCGATCACCGACAGCACGAGACCGGCGATCGAGAGGCCCTTGTTCGTGGCCTTTCCAGACCTTGCCCGGGCGAAGCCGAGCGCGGAGAAGATGATCCCGAGGATCACCAGCGGCCACGCGACGACCCCGATGATCGGGATGAACGAGAAAATCAGGCCGACCAGTCCGAGCACGAACCCGGCAGTGCCCAGGCCGTTCTTCGGCGGGGCGGGCGGGGCCGGGTGCGGCGCGGGCGGAGGATAGTCAGGGGCGGACATCGCGAGCCTTTCGTGATCGAACTTGCACAAACAGGTCGCATTGATCGTCACGAGTGTTACGCCGTGTTTGTAATCAGTTCGGGTGCGGTTTCACGTGCACTCGTTCGCCCTGGAGCCCGAAGAGGATCAGCAGTTCGACCGCGCCGCCGTCGGCTGAGCCGAGCCAGTGCGGTTCCGTCGTGTCGAACTCCGCTGCTTCGCCGGCTGGGACGGTCAGGTCCTTCGTGCCGACGATCAGGCGGAGGCGGCCATTGAGGACGTACAGCCATTCGTACCCACTGTGTGTTTTCAAAGCGGGTTCGGCGGAGCGGCCGGGGATGAGCATTTTGTACGCGTGCACGCCGCCCGGTCGCCGGGTCAGCGGGACGTAGGTCATCCCGTGCTGGTGGATCGGGCGCAGGTGGACGCGCGGGTCGCCGGCGCGGGGTGCGCCCACCAGGTCGTCGATCGGCACGTCGTAGGCGCGCGAAAGCGGCAGCAGCAGTTCCAGGTTCGCCCGGCGCTGGCCGTTTTCCAGGCGGGACAGGGTGCTTTCCGAGATGCCGGTCTCGGCTGACAGGTCGGCCAGGGTGATGCCGCGCCGGTTGCGCAGGGTTCGCAACCGGGGGCCGACCGCGTCCAGGACTTCGTCGATCTCGCGCATGGTGCCTAGTCTGCCGAAGCGGACGGGGCTCACGAGACCAATTCGGGGGCTGCGGCGCGCCGTGCGGGGGCCGTTTCCGGGAGGATCAGCAGGCAGACCAGGCTCAGCACGAGCAGCGCGGCCAGGTAGTAGCCGACCGCGAGGGCGTCGCCGGTCGCCGCGACGATCCGGTTGGCGATCATCGGCGACAGGCCGCCGCCCAGCACCGCGCCGACGTGGTAGCCGACGCCGAGGCCGGACTGGCGCTGCTCACGCGGGAACAGTTCGGCGAACCAGGTGTACATCGGTCCAAAAAGGATTCCGGTGGCGGAGAAACCCAAGAGCAGCGCGACGAATACCGAACTGACGGTGCCCGCCGACGCGATCGGGAACATCACGAGCGCGGCGATGATCGACAGGACCGAACCGGTCAGCATCACCGGTTTGCGGCCGATTCGGTCAGACAGCCAAGCGGCTCCGACGTTCGCGGCGGCGTGGCACAGCAGGGTGATTGTCGAAATGGTGACGATCGGGGCGCGCGGGAGGCCGAGGCCTTCCGGAGCGGCGGCGGTCGCGTACGACAGCATGAACGTGACCAATGCGAAAGTGCAGGCGGTGAGGCCGAGGTTCGCGCCGGCGATCAGCAGCAGTCGTCGCCAATTCGAGCGGAGGACGTCGGCGAGCGGCTTTTTCGCGCGGGTTTCCGCGGCGGCCATTTTCTCGAATTCCGGGCTTTCCGAAACGCCGCGGCGGACCCAGATCCCAATCGCCAGCACGATGCCGCCGGCCAGGAAGGGGAGACGCCAGCCCCAGCTCATGATGTCGTCGTTGGGCAGCAGGAGAACCAGCGCGAAAGCCAGGTTCGCCAGTACGACACCGATCGGTGAGCCTAGTGCGACGAAGGAACCGTAGAGACCACGCCGTTTTTCGGGCGCGTGTTCAACGGCGAACACGGCCGCGCCGGCACTTTCCCCGCCGCGGGCGGCGCCGTGCAGCAGGCGCAGTCCGACGAGCAGCAGCGGTGCGGCAATGCCGATCACCGCGTACGGCGGGAGGACGCCCATGCCCAGCGTCGCGAAACCCATCAGCAAAAACGCGGCGTACAGCGCGGTGCGGCGGCCTCGACGGTCGCCGAGCCAGCCGAAAAGCGCCGCGCCGAGCGGGGCCATCACGAAACCGATGGCGAAGGTCGCGAGGCTCATGAAGGTGCCGAACCAGGCGTTGCCGGTTTTGAAGAACACCGACCCGAACACCAGCGCCGCTGCGGTGCCGTAGATCGAGAAGTCGTACATTTCCAGGGAAGTGCCGACGCCGGCGGCGAATCCGAGCCGCAGCACGCCGGGAGAGTGCGCTTCGTCGCGCTTGGCCATAGCCGGCCTTTCGTCGTCTCGCGCGGAATGCGCGGAGTGTCCGGTGGTGGGGAAACGGTGGACACAGCTTAGGGAAAGCGTGACGAAGGAGGCAAAGTCCGATTTGCGGCGGATTGATAAATAAAATCGATCAATTAATAGACGCGACGGCCGGAATCGCGAGGATTCTGGCCGAGGCGGCTCAGTACAGTTCGATCACCAGTTTTTCGGAGCGAGCCCGCGACACGCACAGCGCCATCTGGTCGCCGGAAGCCTTGTCGCTGGCCGAAAGACACTGGTCGCGGTGCTCCGGCGTGCCTTCCAGCACCCCGGAAACACAGGAACCGCAGATGCCTTCCTCGCACGATTTGAACACCTCGATCCCGTTGTCGGTCAGCACCGACAGGATCGACCGGTCGGCCGGAATCTCGAACACCTCGCCGGTGTCGAGTTCGACGGTGAACGGCTGGTCGCCGCTCGTGTCGACCTCGGCCGCGGTGAAATGTTCTACGTGCACCTGCGTATCGCCGACCACGGGCGCGAACACGCCGGTGACCTGGTCCATGAACCCTTCCGGACCGCAGGTGTAGACGTGCCCGGAAGAACTGAGCCCAGCCGCCACTTCCGCGAGTACAGCAGGCTGCTCGTCGCGAGGCACGCCGAAATGCAGCAGGACGCGATCCCGGAATCCGGCCTGTTCCTCAAGCAGCGAAACGAAAGCCGCTGACTCCCGGCTGCGCGCGAAGTAGTGCAGTTCGAAGTCCGCACCGTCTGCGTGCAGCTGATAAGCCAGGCTCAGCAACGGAGTGATGCCGATGCCGCCCGCGATCAGCACGTGCCGGTCGGCGTCCGGAGCCAGCGAAAGCAGGTTCCGTGCCGAGCCGATCTCCAGCTTGTCGTTCTCCGCTACAGCGTGCAGCGCCTCGGAACCACCACGCGAATCCGGCTCCCGTTTCACCGCGATCAGCAGCGACGACGTGTCGTCCGGCCGCCCGCACAGCGAATACTGGCGCAGGATCCCGGTCGGACCGGTGACGTCGACGTGCGCACCGGCGGAGTGCGGGTCGAACGGCAGGCCGTCGGCGCGCACGAGGCGAAGCGCCCGGATCCCAGGCGCTTCCTCGACGACCTCGGCCACGCGGACCACGGTGTTCGGCATCGGCTCTCCGTTTCAAGCGGTTCAGCGCAGGTAAAGGCCGCCGTTGGCGTCCCAGCAGGCCCCGGTGACCGAGGCCGCGCCGGGCGAGGCGAGCAGCGACACCATCCGCGCGATGAACGCCGGGTCGCCGAGCCGTCCGACGGGAATGTTCTTCGTGAAGGATTCGAGGTTGTCCTCGCCGACGATCGAATGCACCATCGGGCTGTCCAGCGGTCCCGGGGACACGGAGTTCACGGTGACCCCGCACGAGGCGAGTTCGCGCGCGAACACCTTCGTCGCGGACATGATCGCACCTTTGGACGACGCGTAGTGTCCGCCGGTCGCGGTCCCGCCGTTCTGCCCGGCCAGCGACGCCATGTTCACGATTCGCCCGTAGCCCTGCTCGGCGAAGTACGCGCCGAAGATCTGGCAGGCGGTGAACGTGCCGGTGAAGTTGACCGCGAGGACCGCGTCGAGGTCTTCTGGCGTGATCTCCATCAGCGGGGCCGCCTGAGTGCGGGCCGCGTTGTTGACCAGCACCTGGACGCTGCCGAAATCGCGGACGACGTCGTCCTTCAGTTGCGCGAGCGCCGCTCGATCCCGCACGTCGACCGCGTAGCCACGGCAACTGCGGAGCTCTGCGGCAAGCTTCTCGGCCGCGTCCCCGTTGACGTCCACGATCGCGACGCGGTAACCCTCGGCGTGCAGCTGTCGCACGATCGCTTCGCCGAGACCGTTCGCACCACCGGTGACTACCGCGACGTGCGGTTCCGCCGGCGCGCTCACAGCAGGAATCCCGCGGCCGGAACGGCTTCGTCGCTGTTGACCAACCGGACGACCTTCAACGCGATCCGGTCGCCTGCGGGACCGTCCGGCGAGAACCGGATGCGGTGCACCAGATCCGCCGCCCACAGGTCGTGGGTGCCGCGCTTGTAGGCGACCAGGATCTGCGCCGAACGCAGCACGACTTCCTCGTCGGACACGGATTCCGGCACGAAGCGCGACACCGTGCGCACTGTGCGGGCGGAATCGACGGCGGCGAGTGCGTAGCCCTCGGTCATCCGCGCGATGCGCATCTGCCGCATCCGCGCGTCGTCGTAGACCATGTTCAGCGAGCCGGTGAAATCGTCGGTCTCGCGGTCGATCGGGATGACGTAAATGCCGTCTTCGGTGAACAGCTTTTCCCACACG
Source organism: Amycolatopsis sp. M39 (assembly GCF_001651785.1). NCBI lineage: Bacteria > Bacillati > Actinomycetota > Actinomycetes > Pseudonocardiales > Pseudonocardiaceae > Amycolatopsis > Amycolatopsis sp. M39. The sequence goes on along the minus strand of NZ_LWSF01000002.1, from coordinate 44,728 downwards.
TGGTATTCCGTGCGGTCCAGCAGTTCCGCCTCGCGGTTGACCAGGTCGACGGCGCGCGCGACACGGGTGTCGGTGGTGGGGATGGTTTCAGTCATCGCCCATCATTTCCTTCCACTGGGCGTACGCGGCGCGCATGCCGGTTTCGTCGGTGACGTGCGAGGTCGGCCAGCCTTCGGGGCTCGCCTTTTCCCTCGCGAGCCCGCGGTTGACCAGGATCGGCAGGTCCGGGCCGCCGTGCGCGCCCCGCTGCACGCGGTCCCAGCCTTCGGCGTCGTCCGGCGTGCCGAAGCCGAAGGGGCCCTGGAAGTGTTCGTGGATGCGCAGCCGTTCGCGGTTGACCACGTCCAGCTCCGGCGGTCCGTCGGGACCGATCGCGACGTGCTCGATCAGCGTCTCGTTGGCCGAAATCGGCCGCAGCACCCGGAAAAACGCCGCGGACATCGAGACGTTCGGGAACAGGTTGAGGTTGAACCCGGTGCCGTGCATGGCCCGGACCACCTTGCGCACCTGCGCCTCGTCCAGGGTCTTCGACAGCTCGGCCACGACGTGGTCGAACCGGCCCTGGAGCGGCTCGGTGCCGTCGTCGACGTCCAGGTCGGAGTGCTCCGGCACCATCTGCATGACGCTGTGCCCGTTGCCGAGCGAATGCGTGATCGCCGACGGATCGGTCATGAACGACATCATGTCGGCGGTTTCCGCGTCCACCGAAGCCATCCACGACCGGTGCACGATCGGGAAGTGGTAGCCGTCGGTGGTGTTTTCCAGCTGGATCTTCCAGTTGCCGCGGAACCTGAACTGGTGCTTGCCGAGCACCTTGATCGGGTAACCGCCGCCCTGCTTCATGAAACGGTCGATCCACAGTTTGGCGTCGCCGAGGAAGTCCTCAAGGGACTCGCCGTCCTCGGCGAAGGTCGCGAAAACCATGCCGCCGTACGACTCGGTGCGCAGTTTCTTCAGCGACAGCTCGCCCTTTTCCAAGACGCCTTCGTAGCCGTCCGGGTAAGGGATGCCGCGCAGCTTGCCGTCGAGGCCGTAGCTCCAGGCGTGGTACGGGCAGGTGAAGCCGTTGGCTTTGCCGCTCGGCTTCTCGCACAGGCTCGCGCCGCGGTGGCGGCAGCGGTTGAGCATCGTGTGCAGCGTGCCCTTGCGGTCCCGCGTCACGATTACCGGCTGGCGGCCGACGTACGTGGACTTGAAGTTGCCCGGCTGCGCCAGCTCGCTGACGTGTGCGACCCACACCCACGAACGCTCGAAGATCTGCGTCATCTCGCGTTCGAAGATTTCCGGGTCGGTGTAAAGCCGCGCGGCCACCCGGTCGCTTTCGGCGAAATCGGCGGGAACAACGGTGTTCTCAGTCATGAGGTCTCCGATTTCAGTCGGGCAGTTCGACGTCTTCGCGGACGGTCAGCGGTCGGCCGATGCGGGCTTCGATCTTGGCGAAGCGCCACAGCTTGACGCCGTTGCTGCCGACCTCTGTGGTGCGCAGCAGGTTGCAGCCTGCCTTGACGGTTTCCTGGCTGTCGGCGTCGGCCAGGAGGTAGCAGGTCCACGGCCAGCCCTCAGACGGGCCGACCATGTGCGAATCGTCGTCGATGTCGCCGATGAAAGTGATGCCGGGCAACGCTTTCAGCTGGTCCATCATGGACACGAAGGACTGCCAGACGTCGCCGATGGTGATGCCGTCGGCGGGCAGGTCGAAGAAGTTCTGGTTGATGCCGATGCAGAAAAGCACCCGCAGGGGCTGCGTGCTCACAGTCGGAGACTCCTCGTCGTGGTGGTGGCTGGTCAGCGGAATCCGGGGCTGGTCGGCGGCTGTCCCAGGAGCACCGCGCCGGCGGCGTCGTGGATGGCCGGGCCCAGGAACGCATGCTGCTTGGGTACCAGTGCGTCGCCCTGAAGTCCACGCAGCGGGTGCGTCGAGTAGATCGGCGCGGTGCCGGAAATCTCGACGAGCTTCGAGACGACCTCCGAGGACGTCTTGGCGAGGTGCGCGGACGAAAGCCGCAGCTGGGCGTTCTGCTCGTCGCTGGCCTCGCCGCCGGAAACGATGGTGTCCCAGACCTCGTGGCTGACCTCGTAGAACCAGGCGCGGGCGGACCGCAGCGCGGCCTCGGCGTCGGCGTACCCGGTGCGGTAGTAGCCGCGGTCGGCGAGCTTCGGCGCACCGGTGACGCCGGTGTAGCCAGCGCCGACCTCACGGGCGTGGTCGAGCGCGGCGCGCGCGACACCCGCGCCGACGATGGCGAGAACCTGTGCGGCGTAAGCGATCGTGGGGTAGCGGTAGAGCGGTTCGTCCACTGTGGGCGCGCCGCCGCGGATGAACGTCCACCCGCGCGGGACCTCGACGTCGCGTACGACCAGGTCGAACGAACCGGTGCCGCGCATGCCGACGACGTCCCATTCCGGAACGATCTCGACCTGCTCGGGCCGCAGCAGCGCGGTCCGCGGTTTCCCGCCGGTCGATTCGTCGCCGGGGATGCCGACGCCGAGGATGTCCGCACCCATGCAGCCGCTGGCGAACTTCCACCGGCCGTCCAGGCGGAAGCCGCTCTCGGTCGCCGGGGCGGCCTGGACCGGGAAGAGCCCGCCGGCGAAGGCGACGTCCGGACCGTCTTTGTACAGCTCGGCCTGCGTGTCGAGCGGGAGTGCGGCGAGGTAGATCAGCGACGAGCCGAAGCTGGCGACCCAGCCGGTCGAACCGTCCACTGTGGAAATCCGCTCGATCAGGCGGAGGAATTCGGCGGGCGGGAGCGGGTCGCCGCCGAACTTCGCCGGCGTGCTGGCCCGGTAGATGCCGAGCTGCTTGAGCCGGTCGATGAAGTCCCGCGGAACGTAGCGCTGCTGCTGGAACTCGTCCTTGCGCTTGGCGAGCTCGGCGAGCACCTCCTCCATGGTGACTGCGCTCATCGCTGCTCCTCAGAATGCCGGTGCGGTCGCTGTCGACGGTACGAAGGACGCCGCCGCGCGGGAATTGGTAGTGCCTGAGCGGGCGTAGGGGATTTCTTCAGTGCGAGCCGCCAGCCAGGGGCTTTACGCTGAGCCGATGGAGGCAGACCCGCGCGCGCCCGAGCTGACGACGCACGATTTCGTCGCGATGCTCAACGCCAGCCGCACGTGCGTGCTCGTGCACGACGGCGCGACGAAGAACATCCTGTGGGCCAATCCGGCCGCCTGCGAGATGCTCGAATGGAGCGTCACCGAGCTGCGGCCGCTGAAGGCGAACCACATGAGCAGCTCCGCGCAGCAATACGACCGGGTGATCGGGCGGGCGTGGCTGCAGGAGGCGGTCGACAAGGGCGTCAGCCGGATCGAATGGCACTACCGCACGAAATCCGGCCGGGTGATTCCGACGGACGCGGTGGCCACGCGGGTCGAGCTGGCCCAGGGCCCGGCGGTGATGGTGCAGTTCCGAGACATCGAACGCGAGCAGGAAATCGAGCGTGAGCTGCGGTTGACCACGTCCTGGGTGGACGCACTGGCCCGGCAGACGTCGGCGGTCGCGTTGATGCTCGACGGCTCGGGCGAGCTGCGGTTCGCGACAGACTCCGCGGTCGCGCTGTTCGGGGCGACACCGGATGAACCGCTCGGCCGCCTGACCGACTACGCCAGCCTGCGGCTCGACGACCGTCCGGCCACCTGGGACGAGGTCCGCGAACGCGCGGTGCCTGCCACGCAGGTACGGCTGGAAATCCAGGGCAGGGTGTGGCTGGAAGGGAGCGTCGAACGGCTTCGAGAGCCTGGTGGAGACGCGTTTCTGCTGCTGCTCTACGACGTGTCCGAGCGCATCCGCGGCGAGGTCCGGCGCGAGCGTGAGCTGCACCGGGAGAACTACCTGGCGCGCTACACCGCGATGGGCGACATGGCGATGGCGATCGCGCACGAACTGAGCCAGCCGCTCGCCGCGGCGGGCAACTTCCTGGCCGGCGTCCGGTCGCGGACGCTTGATGCCGAGCCGGTCGTGTACGGCATCGACAGCGCGGTCCGGCAGATCGAGCGGGCGAGCCAGATCGTGTCGTCCGTGCGCGCGTTCGTCGGGCATCTGGAGCAGGTGGAGCAGGTCGCCGACCTCAACGAGATCGTCGAGGAATGCCTGTACTTCGTGCGGTTGCGAGCTGAACCGGCCGCGATCGAGGTGACCTTCGAGCGGTCCGCCGAAGCCGTGCCGGTGCACTGCGAACGCGTGCTGACCGGCCAGGTCGTGCTCAACCTGTGCTTCAACGCGATCGAGGAAATGGCCCAGTGCCCGCAGCAGCGGCGGCGACTGGTGCTCACCACGCGCCGCGACGGCGACACCGGCGTGGTCACCGTGGACGATCGCGGCCGCGGCTTCCCGCGCAATCCGTTCGACGAGTCGTTCACCGCGAAGGAGCGCGGCAGCGGCATCGGACTGGCGCTGAGCCACCGCATCATCACCCGCCAGCACGGGACGATCTGGGCCGAACACCGCGCGGGCGGCGGTTCGCGCTTCGGCTTCGCACTGCCCGCGACCGGCCCGGGTTAGGAATTCTTCAGCTACGCCGGGGAAGTTCTCGATATCCCGGGACCGGTGCGGCTTTGTACGGTCGAGACAGTCCCGGCCCCAGTACTAGGAGGCATCGTGTCCGAGCTGACCCGGACCCAGCGCGAATTCCGCACCGCGATGGCCAACCTCTCCGCGGCCGTCAACGTCGTGACCACCGCGGGCCCGCACGGCCTCGCCGGGATGACGGTGAGCGCCGCCTGCTCGGTCACCGACAGCCCGCCGACCGTGCTTGTGTGCGTCAACCGGTCGAGCCGGTCGCACGCGATCCTGGTCGGCAACGGCCAGGTCTGCGTCAACGTCCTCGGCCCCGGCCAGGAGGACCTGGCCATGCACTTCGCCGGCGCGACGAAGGTGCCGACCGCCGAACGCTTCGAGCAGGACTGCTGGGACCTCGGCAGCGAGGACGCCCCGGTCCTGCGCGGCGCGGCGGCCTCGCTGGTCGGCCGGATCGTCGCCGAACAGGAGCACGGATCGCATTCGGTGCTGTTCGTGGAGATCGAGAAGGTGCTGACCGCGCCGGACAGCGGTGCTTTGGTGTACTTCCAGCGTCGCTTCCACCGGCTTGCCGCACTCAGCGCCTGATCGAGGAGAACCCGTGGACCGGATGACCCTGACCTGCTACAACGACACGCACGGCTACGGCTGGCGGCACGTCGATCTCTTCGTGCACGACGAGCACGGCCGCGAACTGGACTGGGTGCACTGGCAGGTCCCGGCCGACGGCCCGGACGCCGCCGACGAGGCCACCGCGCGCGTCGAACCGCTGCTGCGCCGGACGTCCGGGTGGCGGCACGCGGTCAGCGCGAGCGGCATGGACTACTGGACCGCCGACGCCGCTTGGACCCAGCCGTGACTGGCCCGTGGTCGCTGCGCGCCCTGGTCGCCGATCTGACCGCTGGCCGGACGACGCCGGAAGCCGCCGTCGCGGAGGCGCGCTCGCGGATCGCGGCGGCGTCTTTCGATGCTTGGGTCTCGTCGGCTTACGTGCCTGCGTCGACGGGGCCGCTGGGCGGAGTTCCGTTGGGCGTCAAGGACATCATCGACCTGGCCGGACTCCCGACCCGCTGCGGTTCCGTCCTGCGCGCGGAGGCTCCACCGGCCACTGTGGACGCTTCGATCGTCGGCGAATGGTGGCGGGCCGGAGCGGTGCCGATCGGCAAGACGGTCACCACGGAATTCGCTTTCTTCGCACCGGGTCCCACGGATAATCCCGCGGCACCCGGCCACACCCCCGGCGGTTCCTCCAGCGGTTCCGCCGCCGCCGTTGCCGCTGGCCACGTCCCGCTGGCTTTGGGCTCGCAGACCGCTGGCTCGGTGACCCGACCGGCCGCGTTCTGCGGAGTCGCCTCGCTGGTCATGAGCCGAGGCCGGTTCCCGGTCGACGGCGTCACCGGCCTGAGCCCGAGCCTGGACAGCCACGGCATGCTCACCGCGACGGTTTCCGATCTGGCCTTGGCCTGGTCAGCGCTGTCGGGGGAGCCCGAGGTTGCCGCTTGTTCGGCACCGCGATTGCTGGTCTGGTCCCCAACCGACGTGAGCCCAGCTATGCGGAACGCGCTGCAAACCGCGGTTTCTCTACTGCGTGCCGACGGTGCCGTGGTCGACGAATTCCCGGACCCTGCTTTGGTGCTTGGGTTGACCGCCGCACACCCCGTGGTGATGGCTTACGAAGCGGCGCGGGAACGCTCTGTCGAGCTTGCTTCTGCGGACCGTCTCAGCGCCCCGCTGGCGCAACTGCTGCGTACCGGCGCGGAGATGCCGCGCGCCGAGTACGAGGCCGCACTGGACGTCGTCGCTTCCGGCGCTGCCCGGCTAGCCGACCTAGGGACCGGCTACGACGCCGTCCTCGNCCGTCCTCGCCCCAGCCGCGCTCGGTTCGGCCCCCGCCGGCCTGGCTGCGACCGGCGATCCCGCGCTCAGCCGCCCGTGGCAGGCACTGGGCCTCCCGGTCGTCGCCGTCCCGGGCCTGCGCGACGAAGCTGGCTTGCCGCTGGGATTGCAGCTGGTCGGCAAGGCTTCCGGCGAGGCTGCGCTGCTGGGTACGGGCTGCTGGGTGGAGACCGCGCTCAAACGGTGACGCGATGGGTGAGGATGTCGCGGACCAGCGTCCCCAAGCTGTCCGCTGAGGTCTTCGCCTTGATCCGGGCCCGATGCACGTCGACGGTTTTGACGCTGGTGCCCAGCCGGTGCGCGATCGCCTGGCTGGGCATCCCGTCGACCACCAGCCGAAGTACTTCGCGCTCGCGCTGAGTCAGCGTGTCGAGCCGGGCCCGGACCGCCTGCCGCTCCGCGTGCTCCGCGAACCGGCGGCGGGCCTCGATGAGCTGGGTCTGGACCACCTCGACCATGCGCTGGGCCTGGTAGGGCTTCTCCAGGAAATCGACCGCCCCCGCGGTGAGCGCCCGGACCGACATCGGAATGTCGCCGTGCGCGGAACAGAAGATCAGCGGAGCCGGGCAGTCGATTTCCGCGAGCTTTTCCTGCAGCTGAAAACCGCTGATCGCCGGCATGCGCACGTCGACGATCACGACCGCGGGTTCGGCCGGATCGAATTCGCCGAGGAACGTCTGGGCGTCCGGGTACGTCAACGCCTGCACGCCGACGCTCTCCAGCAGGAACACCAGGGACTGCCGGAGATCCTCGTCGTCGTCCACCACGTGCACGACCGGGTCGTCGCTCATGGCTTCATCAGCACCGAGGCCGAGGGATAGTCGCTGGCCCAGCCTTCCGGCAGCGGGGCGATGAAGACGTTTTCGGTGCGGGTGCGGGTGATCCGCCAGGTGTCGCCGACGCGGCGGAACGCGTTGTTCAACCGGCTGGACCGCAGGAGCGCTTTCCCGTCCGAGAACAGCCACGGCTGCATGTGGATCCATTGCCCGGTGGCCTCGTCGCCGTCCACGCGAATCTGCTCGGAGGTGAGATAGTGCGCGTTCAGCAGAAGTTCGGGGTCCTTCTTCTCGCCCCAGAACCGCTGAAAATGCGCCCGGATAGCCGCGGCGCCTTCGGCCCGCCCGAACTGTCCGTCGTAGTACTCGCCGACGCCCTCCCAGACCGCGTCCTCGGTGTAGAGCTCCATGATGAGGTCGATCCGCTCATCGTCGCCGGTGAGTCCGAACTCGGGGCAGGGCGTGTCGCAGAGGAACATGTAGCGCGCCTGCACCCGGCGGATCTCCGCCTCGGCCTCGAGCACCCCAACCCGCCGCACGAGCCCCGCGACGGTCTCCTCCAACGCGGCCACCCGCCGGTCCTGGCTGCTGTCGGACAGTGCGGAGTGCTCGAAAGACATCGTTTTCCTCACTAGGGAAGGCGGGACGGCGGGCGCTTCAGTGCCGGGGTTGGCCTTTCGGTGCGGTTTTCGGCTCGTTGACAGGGTAACCGGACCGCTCCGTGCGTTGGCAGCTTGTGACCAGCCTCTGCCGGGGCTGGAAGGGTTGTCAATCGAAACGGGGAGTTATGCGCGGCGTGTTTCAACCGGGTGGTGGGGGTTATCAATGGACGGGTTGGCCGGTGGACAACGCCTTGGGGACGCTTGGGGCGGATGATGTCCTGTTCGGAGCAGCGGGGCGGGATGGCGGGTGTGGGCGGGGCAGGAACGCTGCGCCTCCCCGGGAGTTCTTCGCTGTTGGTGGTCGGGGATGCCGCTGTTTCCTGGCGGGTTGGCTGCTGTTCTCCAGGTGCTCTTGGCCGTTGGCGGGCGGGGAGCGGCCGTTTCCCCGGAGATCTCCTGGCCATTGGCGGGTGGGTTGGTTGCTGTTGCGGGGGTGTTGTCGGTGGTTGGCGGGTGGGTTGGTTGCTGTTGCGGGGGTGTTGTCGGTGGTTGGCGGGTGGGTTGGTTGCTGTTGCCGGGGTGTTGTCGGTGATTGGCCGATGGGATGGTTGCTGTTCGCCGCGCCCCCTCGGTCATTGACAGGTGGGAGCGCTTGCCCTCCCTCGGGAGCACTTGGTCGTTGGCGGCGATACTGCCGTTTCTCCGGGAACGCTTGGTCACTGGCGGGCGCGCCGGGCCGCAAATTATGCAGCTCTCGCGGGGGCCGCGATAACGTTGCGGTATGTGCGTTTCCATGGGTAGCGGTCGTCGGCGATGAGCGCGGCTCAGCGGGCCGACGCCCGGGAGAACCGGGAGCGGATCGTCGAGATCGCCCGCGAAGCGATCGCCTCCTCGGGAGAGTTGCGGCTGAACGCGGTGGCCAAGTCGGCCGGGGTCGGGCAGGGAACGCTCTACCGGCACTTCCCTACCCGAGAGGACCTGCTTGCCGAGGTGTACCGGCAGGAGGTGGAGGACCTGGCCGCGCTGGCTCCGGAACTGCTGGCTGCCAGTGAACCGGTCGAGGCGCTGTCCCGCTGGTTCGACCGGATCGCCGAATACGCACGAGTCAAACGCGGCGTCTTCGCGGCACTGGAAACCGCGGTGTGGAAAGGCCTGTCCGAAGAAAGCCACGGCCCGCTCGGCGACGCCATCACCCTCCTGCTCGACGCTGGGAAGGCCGAAGGAACCATCCGCCCCGACATCGACGCCCGGGACCTGTTCATTTTGTCGGGCTATCTGACGCGCCTTGACGAGGACGAGTGGGATTCCCGTGCTCGCCACCTCCTGGACGTCCTGCTGCAAGGAGTCCTTTCCCGCTGACCTGGGCCGTGGCTCAGTGTGCCGAGCGGAGGTCGGCGGGGCGGCTTTCCGGTCGGCCGGGCAACCTGATGGCGCTTGCCTTTCATGCGTAACCGGCGGATCGGTGCAGATGAGGTCTGCTTGCAAGGCAACGGATCACGCGCAACTGGCACCGATCGCGACGTGGTTATCGGGGTGCGGCAGGCGTGCTGCGCTAGATGACGCCATGTGATGTGGTGGTGCATCGGTGAGGTGATGCGCTGCGCGGGTGTGTGGCGGGGGAGGCACCCGCGCGGTCGGGCGATTGTGGCGTGGTGCTATTGCGGATTGGCGATCCCTGCGTGCAGGAGTGGCACGGGGCAGTGAGCGCGATGCAGTGCCGAGACAAGTGGCGCGAGACAGCGATCGCAGCGGATGTGGCGCGGCGAGCGGTCACCCAGGCGCGGTGAATACGCGCGCGGCACATATCGCGGAGTGAGTGGAGCGCGTCGTGCGGTGACCGCCGTGGGGCGGACGCGGTGGGGTGCAGGCAGCAAGCTCTGCCGAAAAGCTCAGGAAACTCAGCGCGAGATCCGGCCGAAAGCCGAAGCGTCGGACGTCGTGTCCATATTGGACGGGCCGCTCGCGTGTGCGGCCGGCCCGGTCCCCCAGATTTCCCCAGTGGTGGTGCTGTCGGTGGTTTAGTTCAGGAGGCGACGGCCAGGCGGACCCGGCGGTCGCGGGCGTAGGAGACCAGTTCCCGGACCTCGTCGGTGGTGATGATGCGGACTGCGTCTTCGAGGATCTCGGCCGTGGCCACCTGCAGCGGCCAGGAACGCAGGCCGGGAGCGGGTTCGTGCCAGAACCACTGGCCTTGGGCGAGATCCTCGGCGGCGACGGTTGGTTCGTCGGTGTTCATGCGTGCAGCCTAACTTGCACCACCGACAGAAAATCGCTCTACCGGACATCCCGGGACAACCCCGGAGGAAGCGCAAGAAGTGAACGCGGATTCGAGGTTAGTTCCTGCTGGTCGGGAGGATGCGCGCCGGCTGGCGGGTGGCGTGGGTCACGCGGGCTTTGCCGGTTGGCGGGCGGGTTGGGAGCGGGGTGCGAAAGTAAGGGGCGGTGACCTGGTCCCGCTTAGCGGCGGATTCGGGTGGATTTTGCACGGCTGGGCGGCCTGCCCTAGGCTTCGCCGGTCACCGCGCACACACCGGGGGTTTCCGGGACGAGAGGAACGGTGCGAATGGCTTTGCGCGACCCCGAGGCGTACCGCGACATCGATCTGCCGACGATTCTCCGGATGGAGCGGCGGCTTCCCTGGTACGGCTGGCCGCACCTGCCGTTGGGGCTGCTGGTCTGCGTGGCCGCGATCCTCGCCGCCTACCGGGTTCCGGTTTCGAATCACCTGACGACCGCGCTGGTCGCGGGTGGCGGGGTGGTCGGCGGGTTTTCCGGTTACGGGTGCGGGCTGGTCATGGTCAGCACTCCGGGTCTGGTCCAGACCGGCTACCTGAACTGGCGGCGCACCCGGGTGCTGCGGGTGGTGCTCATCGTGCTGGGCGGGTTGTCCGCGGCGTCGATGGTGGTCGTGGTCGCGTGCCATATTTCGTTGCTGGCCGGGGCTTCCGACCAGCATCCGTTCCGGCTTTCGGTGCAGGCCGGGTTGTATCTGGTGCTCGTCGTCGCCAACACCGTTCTCGCCGGGCTGGAGGCGTGGCAGTTGTCGAAGGTGCTGCGCGAGCCGGTTGCCGAGGCGGTCGCGGAGCCGGCGGGGCCGGTGCGGGTTCGGCTTGGCTGAACTGTCTACATCGGACTGAATCAGCGCCTGCGCAGCAGTACTTCTTGCGTCACCGAGGCAACGAGCCGTCCGTCGGTGGTGAAGAATTCGCCGTGGGTCAGGCCTCGGGTGCTCGCGTAGCTGGGGCTTTCCATGTCGAACAGCAGCCATTCGTCCGCACGGAACGGGCGGTGGAACCACACCGCGTGATCCAGCGACGTCAGCTGCGGCTCGCCCGGGTCGTCGCGGTGGGGCAGCAGGGCGGTGCCCGCGAGGCGAATGTCGGAGATGTAGGTGAGCGCGCAGACGTGCGCCAGCGGGGCGTCCGGCAGCGCGTCCTTCGCCCGGACCCAGATCTGCTGACGCGGGCCGCGGCCGGTGTCGGGCAGGCCGGTTTCCGGGCTGCTGACGAAGCGGACCTCGATGGCGGACAGGACGATCGGCGAGCGGTCCTGCTCGACGACGCCCGCCTCGTCCGGGGCGGGGACGTCCGGCATCCGCGCCTGGTGCGCACTGCTTTCCGCCTCGGTCTGGAACGACGCGGACAGGCTGAAAATGCTCTCGCCGTTCTGGATCGCGACGACCCGGCGCGTGGTGAACGAACCGCCGTCGCGGGTGCGCTCGACCTCGTAGATGATCGGCATGTCGGTGCGTCCGCCGCGGATGAAATAGCCGTGCAGCGAGTGCACGTGCCGCGCCGCGGGCACGGTCGCGCCGGCCGCGGTGAGCGCCTGCGCCGCGACCTGACCGCCGAACGCCCGCTGCGGCGAACCCTGGTGGCACCAGCCGCGGAACAGGTTCAGCTCGAGCGGTTCGAGCTTCAGCAGCTGGTCTAGCCCGGTCCGGGTCGGATCGATCGTCGTCACCCGGCCAGTCTAAGCGCCTGCTCAGTCGCTTCGCGGGGGGAGCAGCGCCGCCACCGCGGCTGGATCCTCGACATGCGCGTTGTGCCCGAGCCCGGACAGGACCACTGCCCCGGGAACAAGGGCCCGCAGCTGCTCGGGACGGCACATCGGATCGTTTTCCCCGGTGGCGAGCACCACCGGGCAGCGCGCGGCCGCCAGCAGGCTCGGCATTTCCGGGCGGCCGACGCCGAAGGCGGGTGGATCAAGGACCAGCCGCCAGCCGTCGGCGGTTTCGGTGACGCCGTCCGGGTCTGCCGGAGCCAGGCCGGTCAGGCCGGAGATCTTCAAAGAAGCGGTTTCGGCCTCCTCTTGAGTGTCGAACAGCCGCGGTGGACGCGCTGCCATCGCGGCGGCACGGGCCAGGTCGTCTCCGCTCCACGCCACCTTGATGCCCACTGCCAGCACACTGCTGACGTCGAGCCCATAGCGGCCGCTCGCCAGCTCCAGCGCGACGACGCCGCCGAGAGAATGGCCGAGGACGGCGACCGGGCCGGGCTCGTCCAGCGCCTCGGCGACCGCGGCGGCGAGCGCCTCGAACGTGTACTCGGGCAGCCGCGGCGAGCCGCCGTGGCCGGGCAGGTCCGGCGCGAGCAGCCGCTGGTCGAGCAGGCCGGCGAGGCCGTCCCAGACCGCGCCGGTGGCGCCGAGCCCGTGCAGGAGCAGGACCGGCGGTTCGCCGTCTCCGGTGACGCGCAGCTTCAGCTTTTCCACCGGACGGATCTTTCCGCAGGCGGCGGTCTCGGGGCTAGGGTCGAGACGTGTCGAGTGCTGTCATCGCCGACCCGGACACCTACGTCACGGGCGTGCCTTACGACCTGCTTGCCCGTCTGCGCCGGGAAACGCCGGTGACGCGGATCGACGATTTCTGGGCCGTGCTGCGCCACGCCGACGTACGGCACGTGCTCCGCACCCCTGCGGTGTTTTCGTCGCAGTTCGGCGGCACGCAGATCCGCGACCCGGCCACCGCGGCGGACCTGCGGTACGTGCGCCGGATGATGCTCAACATGGACCCGCCCGAGCACGGCAGGCTGCGCGGGCTGCTCACGAAGGCGTTCACCCCGCGCGCGGTCGGCCGGATCACGGAACGGATCGAAGGCTGGGCACGGGATCTCGTCGCGGCGGTGGCCGATCGCGGCGAATGCGATTTCGCCAAGGACATCGCCGCCGATCTGCCGTTGCTCACCCTCGCCGAGGTATTCGGGGTGCCCGAACAGGATCGCCGGCTGATGTTCGACTGGAGCAACCGCGTGATCGGCTTCCAGGACGCCGAATACGCGGTGAGCGCGACCGTCGACGCCGACGATGTCACCGACCTCGCCCGTGCCGCGCTGGCCGTGCGTCCCGAACCCGGTCCGGACGGCAAGATGCCGGATCCGCGCAGCCGCGCCGGAATGCCGGACCTCTACGCCTACGCGCACGCGCTTGGCGAGCACAAACGCGAGCACCCCGGCGACGACGTGATGAGCAACCTGATGCAGTACGTGGACGACGACGGCGGCCGCGTGTCGATTGCGGAGTTCGAGAACCTTTTCTGGTTGTTTTCCGTAGCGGGCAACGAAACCCTGCGCAACGGCCTTCCCGGTGGAATGGCCGCGTTGCTCGTGCATCCCGAGCAGTACCGCACACTTCTCGACGACCGAAGCTTGCTTCCCGGCGCGGTCGAGGAGATGCTGCGCTGGCATACACCGGTGATGCATTTCCGCCGCACCGCGACCCAGGACACTCGACTGTCCGATGTGGACATCAAGGCCGGCGACAAGGTCGTGGTGTGGTTTTCCTCGGCCAACCGCGACGAGTCGGTCTTTCCCGATCCGGACGTGTTCGACGTGACGCGCGCGCCGAGCGAGCACCTGACGTTCGGCCACGGCCCGCATTTCTGCCTCGGTTCGCACCTCGCGCGGACGCAGATGCGGGCGTTGTTCGCTGCGGTGTTCGACCAGCTCGGCGAGGTCCGGCTCGCGGGCGAACCCCGCCGGCTGCGGTCGAACTTTCAGAACGGGCTCAAGAGCCTCCCGATCCGCTGGGACTGACCGGCTCAGCCGAAGCCGACGAGCGAGAGCCAGCGGTCCAGGTATTCCGTGTCGCCGGTGCGGTGCGCGATCTCCGGCGACAGCCTGCCGTAGACCATCAGCAACAGGTCGCCCAGCGGCGCGGCCGCGGTGACCGCCGCGGTCGCCGGCGGACCCGGATGCCAGGCCGGCTGATCGCCGGTGAGGTCGACCGTCCAGGACGCCGTGTGGTCGGTCGGCGCGAGGTGAATCGTGCGGTCCGGACCGTGCAGTGTACGGCGTTCGGGAACGTACTCCAGCAATTGCGGCAGCGACCCGAGTTCCAGCCATTCCTCCATCGCATCGTGCGCGACTTCCGGCGCGACGGTGAATTCCCCGCTCGCGGCCAGCGTCGCGTCGGCGCGGTGGAGCAGTGTCTCGTTCATGAACCGGCGTGCGTAGAACGCCGCCCGCGGCGGTCCGTTCGGGACTGGCGTGAAGACCTCCGCGTCCGGACCCGCCTCGCGCAGGGTCGACACCAGCGCCTTGGCCCCGTCCGCGAGCCACGACGCCGGCCGCGCGGTGTCCACCGGATTCCGGAGTTCGTCGTCCGGCAGCCAATGGTCGGCCCGCGTCCGCACGGTTTCTTCCGCCCACCGGTGCCCGGTGCTGACGTGATCGAGCAACTGTCCGAGATTCCACTCCGGGCACGCCGCGACCCGCACCGTCCGGTCCGCGCCGTCGACGGCCGCGGCGAGGAGTTCGGTCTGCCGCAGGATCTCGGCGCAATGCTCGTGGAAGTCCATGGGATGTCCTCTCCGGTTCAGATCCGCTGACACCAGACAGTCGGAGCCGACGCGGCCATCCAGACACCGCAGCCGGAGAACCCGGGTTACTCCACGCTCCAGGCGTCTCCCCATTCCGCGTCGCGAGCGGCGCGGTACCGCACGCCGTGCCGCTTCGACACGACGGTCCCGGGCGCGAGCCCGTCTGCCGTGCAGAGGTCGAGCTGCACGAACCCCTTGTGCTTGCGCGGATGCCGGATGATCCGGGCCGACGGACGGTCGACCGGTGCCGACGTGGCCGCCACGTACGAGAACTTCTCGTCCTCGAATCCCAGCGTGCCGGATTTGATCCGCCGGTGCACCCCGCTTCGGGGAAGCCGTGCGGAGAAGTGGCACCAGTCCTCGCCCGGTTTGATCGGGCAGGCGTCATCGTGCGGGCACGGTGCCACCACGCTGCGGCCCAGCTCGCGCAAGACTTCGCGAGCCGCGCGGATCCGCGCGAACCCTGCTGGCGTGCCGGGTTCGATGAGCACGACCGTGCCGGCCTTCGCGGCGAGCCACTGGACGACGCCGGCACGGCCGCGTTCGGGAAGCTCGCCGAGGACGTACGAGAGAGTGACCAGGTCGGCCTCCGGCGCCGCGGATGCGGAATCGACCAGCCCGCGCTGCCAGACCGCGGTGCGGACGGCTGGCTCGTCGGCGCTCGCCGCCAGCTTGCGTCCCAGCGCCAGCGCGGCTGCCACCTGCTCCAGGACAGTGCACTTCTCCAGCGACGGCCAGACGTCGGCCGCGGCCCACACTGCTGCTCCGGTGCCGCCGCCGATGTCGACGTGCGTCTTCGGGGCGAATCCGGGCGCGGCGGCAGCCACCTCGCCCAGCACCGCGCTGACCGCCGCGTACGTCGCCGGCATCCGGTACCCGGCGTACGCGGCGACATCCAGCTCCGAAGAGAGGATCGGCGACGTTGCCGAGTCACCTTGTCGATAACGCTTGCTGAGCCGGTCCACGGCCTGTGCGAGCCGGGATTCCGGGAACCGGGCCAGCTCGTCGTCGAGGGCGGCGCGGAGAGCTTCGGGAAGTACTGCCACGGACAACGATTCTCCCATGCCCGTTTTGTCCCCTGAGATTCGCCTGACCTGCTAGTTTCGCGACCAGAAAAAAAGTTCGAGGACCTTGTCGATCCGGCCGCGGCCCGTTCGACGCAGTGGTGGAAGCAAGCCGAGAGCGAAGGGGAACCGAAGATGCGATTCATGGTGATCATGAAGGCCAGCGAAGAGAGCGAAGCCGGCCAGATGCCCAGCACCGAACTGCTCGCCGAGATGGGCAAGTTCAACGAGGAACTCGTGAAAGCCGGCGTGATGCTCGCCGGCGAGGGCCTGGCACCCAGCTCCGAGGGTGCCCGGGTGAAGTTCTCCGGGGACAGCGAGCCCAGCGTCGTCGACGGTCCGTTCGCCGAGACCAAGGAGCTGATCGCCGGGTTCTGGATCCTCCAGGTCCGTTCGCTCGAGGAAGCCGTGGAGTGGATCAAGCGGGTGCCCAACACCGACGGCGCGCACCACGAGATCGAGATCCGGCGGATTTTCGACGCCGAGGACTTCGGCGACAACCTCACCCCGGAACTGCGCGAGGCCGAAGAGAAGCTGCGCGAGCAGGCTGCGCGGAACTGATGCGATTCATGGTGCTGGTGAAAGCCAGCCAGGAATCGGAAGCGGGAGCCGCGCCGAGCGCCGGATTGATCGAGCAGATGGGCCGGTTCAACGAGGAGCTCGCCGAATCCGGTCACCTCGTGCAGGCTGCCGGGCTGACGCCCAGCGCGGAAGGCGCCCGGCTGCTGTGGTTCGACGGGGAGGCGGAGCCGAGCGTGGTCGACGGCCCGTTCGCCGAGACCAAGGAACTCGTCGCCGGCGTGTGGATTCTGGAGGGGGAGTCGCTCGCCGAAATCGTCGAGCTGATGAAGCGGGCGCCCAATCCGGACCGGCAGGCGGGCACTGTCGAGATCCGCCCGATGGCCGGCGAGCGGTGACGCCGTGCCCGCCTGAGGGTTGCCTCGGGCGGGCCGGGCCGGTCTGATGGGCCGGTGGACACGCGAAGTGCGGTAGAGGCCGTTTGGCGGATCGAGTCGGCGCGGGTGATCGCTGGTCTCGCGCGGATGACCCGCGACGTGGGCCTCGCCGAGGAGCTGGCGCAGGACGCGCTCGTCGCCGCGCTCGAACAGTGGCCGGAGACCGGGGTGCCGCGCAACCCGGGCGCCTGGCTGATGACGATCGCCAAGCGGCGGGCCATCGACCTGTTCCGGCGGAACGAAACCCTCGGCCGCAAGCTGGACGAGATCGGCCGGGAAGCCGAACAACTCGGCGAGGGCGTGCTGCCGGACTTCGACGCGGTGCTCGACGACGAGCAGATCGAGGACGACCTGCTGCGGCTGGTGTTCACCGCGTGCCACCCGGTGCTGTCCACCCAGGCGCGGGTGGCGCTCACGCTGCGCATGCTCGGCGGGCTCAGCACCGACGAGATCGCCCGCGCGTTCCTGGTGAAGGAATCCACTGTCGCGCAACGCATCGTGCGGGCGAAGAAGACGCTCGCCGAGGCCAAGGTGCCGTTCGAAACACCGGTCGGCGGCGAGCGCGTGGCGCGGGTCCCGGCCGTGCTCGAAGTGATCTACCTGATCTTCAACGAGGGCTACTCCGCCACGCGCGGCGACGACTGGATGCGGCCCGCGCTGTGCGAGGACGCGTTGCGGCTCGGCCGGGTGCTGGCCGGGCTGATGCCCGGCGAACCGGAAGTGCACGGACTGGTCGCGTTGATGGAAATCCAGGCTTCGCGCTCGGCGGCGCGCACCGGTCCGAACGGCGAACCCGTGCTGCTGATGGACCAGGACCGCAGCCGCTGGGACCGCCTGCTGATCCAGCGCGGCCGCACCGCGCTGGCCCGGTCCGAACAGCTGGCGGACGGCACGTACGGGCCGTATTCCGCGCAGGCCGCGATCGCCGCGTGCCATGCCGTCGCGGTTGCGCCGGAGGAGACCGACTGGGCGCGGATCGCGGCGCTGTACGCGGGTCTTGCGCAGCTCACGCCGTCTCCGGTGATCGAGCTGAACCGGGCCGTCGCGGTCTCGATGGCGGAGGGGCCGGAAGCCGGGCTGGCGCTGGTGGACAAATTGCTGACTGAGCCCGCGCTGAAGAACTACCACCTGCTGCCGAGCGTGCGCGGCGACTTTCTGTACAAGCTGGGCCGCCGGGACGAGGCGCGCGCCGAGTTCGAGCGCGCGGCGAAGATGACCGGCAACGAGCGGGAGCGCGTGCTGCTGCTGGAACGGGCCGAGTCGTGCAGCAAGCTGGAAGCGGGAACGAGGTAGCGGGGCACTGTGCGGTGCGGCAGTGATCGACATGCCCGCAACGGTCCACCACACGGCCGACAATTCCCGCTGTCACCGTCGGCCATCCCCAGGGTTGTCCACAAGTCGACATGCCTGTGGATAACCTGTTTCCGCAGGTGGCAGCACCGGAAATCGGCTGTCCGACCCGATCCGGTGAATGACCTCAACGATTTCGGACGTACCCCAGCCGCATCGACAACGCGGCCGCGGTCCCGGCTACCGTCGCGCCCAGTTCGTCCGCCCGGCGCATCACCCGCGGGGCCGGCCCGGCGACGCTGATCGCCGCGATCGGACGGCCCGAGTGGTCCCGCACGGCCGCCGCGACGCAGCCGACGTCCGGCTCGTTCTCCAGGTCGTCGACGGCCCAGCCGCGACGTCGCGTGCGCGCTAGCTCGTCCAGCAGCCGGACCGGGTCGTTGATGGTCTTCAGCGTGAGGCTGTCCAGCTTCATCCGGCGCACGCGCTCCACCCGGTCAGCCTCCGGCAACGCGGCCAGCCAGGCCTTGCCCAGCGACGTCGCGTGCTGCGGCCGTCGAGTGCCGAGGCGGCAGGAGAGCGTGACCGCGCTGGCGCTGCGCTCGGTCGCGACGTAGACCATCGCGTCGTTGTCCGGCACCGCGAGGTACGTCGTCTCACCGGAACGCTCGGCCAGCGCGGTGAGATACCGCGGCGCGCAGCGGTGCAGGTCGGTCGCCGCCATCGCGCGGGCGCCCAGTTCGACCAGCCGGGTGCCGAGCCGCACGCGTCCGGTGACGGTGTCCGCCTCCAGGTACTCCAGCCGCTTCAGCGTGCCGACGATCCGGTAGGCGGCGCTGCGGGACAGACCCAGTTGCCGGGCGAGCGCGTTCGTGGAAATTTCCTGGTGCTGCCCGACGTGTTCGAGCACCGCCAGCCCGCGCTCCAGGGTGCCGCTTTGGTCCAGCCCGCTTGCTGCTGCGTCCACGTTCGCCCTCCGCCTGTCGCTCTGCGTTCCCGGTCACCGGTGCGTGGTGCCATCAAGCGGGGTTGGACGCTAACACCTCCGATGTATGGACGGAAGATCTTGACCGAACTCTGTCATTGGGTGCGTTCGAGGTTGCGCCGAATGGTTCAACCTCCGATCGGTAAGACTGCTTACAAAGGGTAACGGAGACTGGAGTCACCCTCTCAGGAAAATCACAGCGGTTGTGCCGCACGGTTTGTCGTGATGTCAACACGTCTGCGTACCCGGGCGTCGGTCGCCGCCGGGCGGCTGACCGCGTGGTTTTCCCGTACCGCCCGGCTGGGCCGAGGCGGGGTGATCGGCGGCCGGGTCACGCTGCGGCTCGACCCCAAGGCGTTGCGCAGGCTCGGCCGCGATCGCACGGTCGTGATCATCACCGGCACGAACGGCAAGACCACCACGTCGCTGATGCTGACCCGCGCGCTCGAAGCGCTCGCCGAGGTCGCGCACAACGGCGACGGCGCGAACATGCCCGACGGTCTGGTGGCCGCGCTCGCCGCCCGCCCGGACGCGCCGTACGCGGTGCTGGAGGTGGACGAAACCTACGTTCCGTGGGTGGCCGAGCAGGTGCAGCCCGCGGCGCTCGTGCTGCTCAATCTCAGCCGTGACCAGCTCGACCGCGTCGGCGAGGTCCGGATGATGGAGCGCGACCTCCGCGCCGCCTTCGCCGGGCTGTCGCGCACGGTCGTGGTCGCGAACTGCGACGACGTGCTGGTCACCTCAGCGGCTTCGGCGGCGATGCGCCCGGTGTGGGTCGGCACTGGACGGCGCTGGTCGGGTGATTCCGTCTCCTGCCCGCGCTGCGGCGGTGCGATCACGCATACCGATCGCGAATGGCGTTGTGCGGTGTGCGCTTTCGCTCGCCCGGAGCCGACCTGGACCCTCGACGGCGACCTGGTCCACACGCCCGGCGGCCGGCAAGTCGACCTCGACCTGCGGCTGCCCGGCGAGGCCAACCGCGCTAACGCGGCTCTCGCGCTCGCCGCCGCGCACTGCGTTGGCGTGCCACCGCACACCGCCGCGGCCCGGCTGCGCACCATCACCGACATCGGCGGCCGCTACCGCACGATTCGCCGCACACGGCATTCAGTTCGGCTCATGCTTGCGAAAAATCCGGCGGGCTGGGCCGAAACGTTGCGCGTCCTCGACGAAGACACCCCGGTCGTCGTCGCGGTCAACGCGCACGAAGCGGACGGCCGTGACCTGTCGTGGCTCTGGGACGTGCACTTCGAGCGGTTGCGCGGCCGTCAGGTCGTCGTGGCCGGTGAGCGGTCCGCGGATCTCGCGGTGCGGCTTTGCTACGCCGAGGTGCCGCATTGGTCGGCCCCGGACCCGGTCAGCGCGATCGACACGCTGCCGCCGGGCGGGGTCGAACTCGTCGCGAACTACACCGCCTTCCGTGACCTGGTGGACCGGTTGCCTGATGTCTGACTCGACCGTCGGCATCGGCCTTCTGCTGCCCGAGGTACTGGGGACGTACGGCGATTCCGGCAATGCGCAGGTGCTTTGCAAACGATTGCAGTGGCGCGGTTACGACGCCGAAGTGGTGCCGGTTTCGCTGGACTCCGCGGTGCCGTCCACTTTGGACCTCTACCTGCTCGGCGGCGGCGAGGACATGGCGCAGGTGCTGGCCGCGGACTTCCTGCGCAACTCGGCGGGCCTGCGCAGCGCGGCGGACGCGGGACGTCCGGTGTTCGGGGTGTGCGCTGGTCTGCAGATCCTCGGCACGCGCTTCCGCGGCGTTGACGGCATCGAACACGCTGGGCTTGGCCTGCTCGACCTTGTCACCGAGCCGGCTGAGCAGCGTGCGGTGGCTGAGCTGATCGTCGAACCGAACCTGCTCGATACGCCGTTGACGGGCTTCGAGAATCACCAGGGCGCGAGCGTGCTCGGCCCGGGCAGCGCACCGCTGGGCCGCGTCGTCCGGGGAACCGGCAACGGCGACGGCACCGAGGGCGCGGTCACCGATCACGTCCTCGGCACCTACCTCCACGGCCCGGCGCTGGCGCGCAATCCCGAGCTGGCTGATCTGCTGTTGTCGTGGGTGCTCGGCCATGTGCTGAAGCCGTTGGACCTGACTGAGGTGGATGCGCTGCGCTCGGAACGGCTGGCCGCACGCCGCGCCCGATGACCTCCCTCCGCGCTCGTTACGCTGCGTGCGTGAGACTTCTCGCTGCCGCAGGTGTCCGGATGCGGACAACCGGGGTTGCCGTGCTCGCGCTCGCGTTGGCCATCGCGACCGCGTGCGTCGTCGTGGTGCTGTTGCTGCAACAGTCGCTCGACCGAAGTGTCACCGAGAGCGCGCGAAGTACCGCGCGGCAGGTTGCTGTCCAACTCGTGCGCGCGGGCGCGCGAGACCTGTCTCCGAGCGACGTCGCGAGCACTGGTGACACTGAAGCCGTGACGCAGGTCCTCGGGCCGCGGAGCACGCCTATCGCGAGCGACCCGGCGATTGTCGGCCGTCCGGCTATCACCGCCGCGCGCCCGGCTCCGGGACAGGAGACTGTCGAGACCCTGCCGCTCGGCTTAGACGGCGACGGCAGCGACTACCGCTTGGTTTCGGAAGGTGTCAACGGACCGGGCGGACCGTTCACCGTTATCTCGGCACGGTCGCTTGAGCCGGTCACTGAAGCCTCTGCTCGGCTTACGCTGCTGCTAGGGCTGATCTCGCTGCCGCTGCTCGGTATCGCCGGTTTCGCGGTGTACCGCTCCGTCGGCTCTGCGCTTCGCCCAGTGGAGCGGATGCGGCGCACTGTCGCCGAGATTTCGACGCGCGACCTCGCGTTGCGCGTACCGCTGCCGCCTGGCGGCGACGAGGTGCACCGGCTTGCTGTCACGCTCAACGAGATGCTTGAGCGGCTTGGTTCCGCACAGGCCGCGCAACGCCGCTTCGTCGCCGACGCGAGTCACGAGCTGCGCTCGCCGCTGTCGACCATCAGCACTGCCCTAGACGTTTCTAACCAGCACCCGGAGACCACTAGCGAATTGGTACCGGTGATTACTCGCGAGACCGCGCGCCTGCGAGAGCTAGTCGACGACCTTCTGATGCTCGCGCGCACCGACGACGCCACCGACCGGCCCGCGCGTACTGAAGTCGATCTGGACGACATCGTTCGCGCCGAAGCCGAACGCGTACGCGGCGAAGCGGCTGTCGAGATCGAAGTGCGCGCGGGACCGGCGAAGGTGCGTGGCAGTGAGGCGCAGCTGCGTCGCGCCGTACGCAATCTCGTCGACAACGCATGCGGGCACGCGCGCGAGCGGATCCGGATTGCGAGTTCGGTGCAAGATGAGATGGTCGTGGTGGAGGTGAGTGACGACGGCCCGGGCGTCGCCGAGGACGACCGGGAGCGAGTGTTCGAGCGGTTTGTGCGGCTGGACGCTTCGCGACGGCGCGGCGGGACCGGACTGGGCTTGTCGATCGTGGCCGGCATCGCGGCCCGGCACGGCGGCCGCGCGCGGTACCTCGACGTGGCCGACCCGAGCTACCCGGGTGCGCATTTCGTGATCGAACTGCCGAGCATCGAATTGCCCCGGATCCAGGAGGACTGAGCATGCGGTTGCTGATCGTGGAGGACGAGCTGGAGTTCGCCGAAACCCTTCGCCGTGGCCTGGTCGCCGAGGGGTTCACGGTGAACGTGGCGCACACCGGACGGGACGGGCTCTGGTCGGCGACGGAGCACGATTACGATGCCGTGGTGCTCGACATCATGCTTCCCGAGCTTTCCGGCTACGAAGTGCTGAAACGCTTGCGGGCGGCGGAGAATTGGACGCCGGTGCTGATGCTCACGGCGAAGGACGGCGAGTACGACGAGGCCGACGCGTTCGATCTCGGTGCGGACGATTATCTCTCGAAACCGTTCTCGTTCGTCGTTTTGCTGGCTCGGCTGCGGGCGTTGCTTCGGCGGGGCGCTCCGGCTCGTCCGGCGGTGTTGACCGCTGGGGATCTGCAGCTCGACCCGGCTGCGCGGACTGTCCACAGGGGAGAGACGCGGATCGAGTTGACCGCGCGGGAGTTCGGGTTGCTGGAGTTTCTGCTGCGGCGGCAGGGGGCGGCGTTGACCAAGAACGAGATTCTTGGCCACGTTTGGGACGCGCATTACGAGGGGGACGAGAACGTGGTCGAGGTTTATGTGGGGTATTTGCGGCGGAAGATCGACGCGCCGTTCGGGACGCGGACGATCGAGACGGTGCGCGGGGTAGGGTATCGGCTTGTCGGATGAGCGGACACGTCATTCTCCTCAATGGCGCGTCCAGTTCCGGCAAGTCGAGTATCGCGGCGGAGTTGCTGGACGTGCTGCCGGGTCCGTATTTCTCGCTGCCCCGGGACGCGGTCAACAGCATGCGATCGCGGACGCAGACCCCCGAATTCGGCACGCCGGAGTTCGACGAGGTTTTCGAACGGACGGTGCGCGGCTACCACCGCATGCTGGCCGGGCTCGCGGCGGCGGGCAACGGCGTGATCGCCGACCACGTACTCCGGCCGCATTGGCTTGACGACTGCCTGGAAGTGTTGCGGGAGCAGGAAGTTACCTTCGTAGGCGTGCACTGTCCGGTACCGGAGCTGCGGCGGCGCGAGCAGGCGCGGGGTGACCGCCCCGCCGGTCTGGCGGAGCGGCAGTATCCGATCGCGCACGCCCATGGCGATTATGACCTCGAATGTGACACGTCGGTACACAGTCCGAAAGAATGCGCACAATTAATCGCGGAATTCATCGATAAAACAGGGCGTTCCCGAGCATTCGCCCGGTTAAGCCAGTGAAATCCCCGCCACTGCCCGTACCACGGCAGTGCACCGATCCTCGACATACTCCAACCCGGCCTCGGAAGCGATCCTCCGCGCCTCCGCCGACACGATCCCCTGCTGCAGCCACAACGCCTTGGCCCCGATCACCACCGCGGAACGGGCGATGTCCGGTGCTTCCCCGGCCGGACGGAAGACGTCCACCAGATCCACCGGCTCCGGAATGTCCTCCAGCGACCGGTACGCCTTCTCCCCGAGCAGTTCAGTCGCCGACGGGTGCACCGGGATGATCCGGAAACCGTGCGCCTGCAGCGAAGCCGGTACGCCGTGCGCGGCCTTGCCCGGGTCGCGGCTCAGGCCGACCACGGCGATTGTGCGCGCGCTGGCGAGGATCTCTTCAGGCTTCATATCCTCCTCAACATCCCAATACAGCGAACGATTCCGCCACGTCACAACCGCCACAGCCGCAAGCCGCGGACGCGGTACACCGGCCACAGCACGTGCCACGGCGACCGCCGCAGGAACGCGGAGCTGCACACCAGAACATTGCGCGCGACAGTGGACGCGACTTCGTGCCGGTCCGGCCATGCTTCGCCGCGGGCGCCGAGCGCTAGGCGAAGGACGGTCAGCAGACCGCGTCCTTGCAGGTCATAGCGAGCACCAGTGTCGCCCGCGTCGGGGATGAGGCGGGCGATTTCCACCCGAAAGGCATCAGCGACCGGCGCACCTGGTGGCACGTCGAACACGCTGCCCGCGATCGCACGGCCATGCAGCCGACGCGCGAATCGCGCGAGCAGCCGTCGTTCCCACCACGGCAGCAACCGGCGGTGCGCCAGCAGTGCGGCACACTCGCTGTGGCCGAGGGCGAAAACCTCGGCGAGATCGTCGTACCGACTGATCGCGGTCGGCTCCGCCAGGTGCAGCCGCACCTCGAAGCGGATCCGCGCGATCAGCTCGTCGATTGCTTCCCGCCGGTCGAGCCGTGCCTTCTGCCGCGAAGCCGCCCAGTCGCCCATGGGCCCACACTCTGAACCCGGAGGCGCACCGAGTCCAGTGGTTCAGCCGATCTTCGACCCGTACATCTCGCCGAGGTCGTCCGCGATCAGTTCGATCCGGGCGCCGTCCGGGTCGGCGAAGTAGATCGACGTGCCGCTCTCTTCCTGGTACTGCACGCCGGCGGCGTCGAGCCGGGAGCGCGCGCCCGCCCAGGCTTCCGGGGTGAGCGACAGGGCCAGGTGGTGCAGCCCGCCGAGCACCTCCGCGTACGGGCCGAGGTCGAGGCCGGGCAGGTCGAAGAACGCGACCGCGTTGCCGTTGCCGACGTCGAAGAAGAAGTGGCTCGACCCCGGGTAGTCGCGGTTTTCGATCAGCTCGGTGAGCGGGAAGCCGAGAATATCCTGGTAGAAGGTGATCGTCCGCTCGACGTCGCTGGACAGCAGCGCGGTGTG
Source organism: Amycolatopsis sp. M39 (assembly GCF_001651785.1). NCBI lineage: Bacteria > Bacillati > Actinomycetota > Actinomycetes > Pseudonocardiales > Pseudonocardiaceae > Amycolatopsis > Amycolatopsis sp. M39. Next base: position 19,616 of record NZ_LWSF01000002.1, on the reverse strand, counting down.
GTGAATGCCGCGGCCGACGGTCGCCGGGCGTTCCGCGGCGGGGTGCAGGTGCTGCTCCCGCAGCCGGTCGCGGGCCTGCGCGAGCTGGGCGACTTCGGTCTCGGTGGGTGCCATCGCGGGTCACGTCCTCTCTGGGAGCCAACACGAAGTACAGTACGCCGACAAACTCTTGCGTGCAAGAGATTAGCGAGCGAGAGAAGCAGCTCGTACCGGTGAATGGAACGACCGGGTTGGCTCAGGCGGCGCGGTCAGGCAAAGTCCGACCCGTGGAACCCGCTGAGCTGCAGGACGCCGTCGCACTGCTGAAAAGCGCGTACGAGCGCCACGAGCCGATCGATCCGCTCGTGAAGACCTTCCCCGAGGGCACCATCGAAGACGCCTACCGCGTGCAGCAGGAGCAAGTCCGCGCGTGGGTGGCTGCGGGAGACGTGGTGCGCGGCCACAAGGTCGGCCTCGCCTCCGCGGCGATGCAGCGCCAGATGGGCGTGAACCAGCCCGACTTCGGGCACCTCACCAGCTCGATGTTCCTGCTCGAACACCAGCCGATCCCGACCACGCGGTTCCTTCAGCCGCGCATCGAACCGGAAATCGCGTTCGTGCTCGGCGCGCCGCTGCGCGGTCCGGGCGTGACCGTCGCTGACGCCGTCCGCGCGGTCGACTTCGTGCTTCCGTCGCTGGAGATCGTCGACTCACGGGTCCGCGACTGGAAAATCTCGATCTTCGACACCGTCGCGGACAACGCGTCGTCCGGCGGCGTCATCCTCGGCAGCAGTCCGACCAACCTGCGTGACGTCGACCTGCGGCTCGCTGGCTGCACGCTGCACGTCAACGGTCAGCTCGCGGCCACCGGCGCGGGCGGCGCGGTGCTGGGTTCGCCGATCAACGCCTTGGTATGGCTGGCCAACACGGTCGGCCCGCTCGGGGTGACGCTGGAGCCCGGCCACGTCGTACTGCCCGGTTCGATGACCGCCGCGCAGACCGTCCGCCCCGGCGACACCGTCGTGGCGACCATGGCCGGCCTGGGCAGTGTGACCGCGGTATTCGCGCCGGAGGAGGACAAATGACCGCCGAAATCGTTGCCGCAGCGCAGGAATTGCTCAACCGGACGGAAGAGGGCACGCAGCTCACCGACACCTGGTCAGACCTCGACCTCGCCACTGCGTACGCGATCCAGGACGAGGCTCTGCGGCTGCGTCAGGAACGCGGCGAGACGCTGATCGGCGTGAAACTCGGGCTCACCTCACGCGCCAAGCAACAGCGGATGGGCGTCGAAGAACCCCTGCTCGCGTGGCTGACCGACGCGATGGTGCTGCCCGCGGGCGCGCCGACGCCGCAGCTCATCCACCCGCGCGCGGAGCCGGAACTGGTGTTCGTGCTCGGCGAGCGGCTCGCCGGTCCTGGCGTCACCGCGGCTACCGCTCTCGCGGCGGTTTCCCAGGTGTACGGCGGAATCGAGATCATCGACAGCCGCTACCGCGACTACCGTTTCACGTTGCCGGACGTCGTCGCGGACAACGGTTCGTCGGCGCTGTTCGGGCTCGGCTCGGTCGGCCGTCCACCGTCCTCTTTGGACCTTTCGCTGGAAGCCGCGCTGCTCGAAGTGAACGGTCAGATCGTCGACACCGCGACCGGTGCCGCCGTGCAGGGCCATCCGGCCGAGGCGTTGGCGCTGGCGGCGAACTCACTGGCCGCGCGCGGATTGGCGCTCGAACCGGGCTGGCTCGTGCTGACCGGCGGGATGACCGACGCCGTCGAACTGCGTCCCGGCTCCCGCGTCGCCGCGCACTTCTCGAACCTGGGCTCGGTGACGATCAGCGGGTAGCGAGCCGTTTGATCCCGGCGATCACGCGCGGCCACACCTCGCGCGGCAGGTCGTGTCCCATACCGGGCACGAGATCGAGGTCCGCGCCCAGCGCGCGGGCCGTCGCGCGCCCGCCGGAGCGGTGCACGAGCGGATCGGCCGTACCGTGAATCACCAGCGACGGCACGGAAAGCCGACGCAGATCGGCGGTCCGGTCGCGGGAGGACAGGATCGCGGCGAGCTGCCGGAACACGCCCGCCGGGTTGAGGCCGCGGTCGTACGTGCGTTCCGCGCGCTGGCGGAAATGGTCCTCGTCGAACTGGTATTCGCGCGAGCCGATCAGCTTTGACGTGCGCACCAGCTGCGTCACGTAGTCCTCTCGCGTACGCGGCCCCGGAGCCAGCATCGCGAGCGCGGCCCGCGGGCTGGGCAGGCCGACAGTGCGCGCGCCGGTGGTCGACATGATCGAGGTCAGTGTCCGGACGCGCTGCGGATGCCGGATCGCGAACTCCTGCGCGATCATCCCGCCCATCGACGTGCCGACCACGTGCGCGCTCTCGATTTCGAGAGCGTCGAGCAGTTTGCCCGCGTCGTCGGCCAGATCGCCGAGCGAGTACGGCGCGGACCGCAGGAAGTACGCGAGCGGCAGGCTGGCCCGGCCGGTCCACCACTGCGAACGCCCGACGTCGCGGTTGTCGAACCGGTGCACGTGGAAACCGGCCGCGGCGAGCTGGGCGCAGAACTCGTCGTCCCACCAGATCATCGGCGCGGCAAGGCCCATCACCAGCAGCAACGGCGGCGCGTCCGGATCGCCGAACGATTCGTGGCACAGGGTGATGCCGTCGGCCTCGACAGTCTGCTCGGTCATGGCTCCAGTTTCGCGCACGGCTTGGTCGATCGCCGTCGACCGGGTACTCTCCCGCTAGAGCGATCTATCAAATCGCACGGGGGTGAGCAGCATGGACGTTCTGCGCGAGAAGGGACTCGGCCCGCTGCGGATGATTCTGGTGTTCACCCTGGTCAGCACGGTCCTGCATTACACCCACAACGTCGTGCGCGCGGCGGACTACCCGCAGATCCCGGGTGTCAGCGTGCAGGCCGCGCAGATCCTGGTGGCCCTCAGCTGGGTGGTCTTCACCGTGTTCGGCGCGCTCGGCTACCGCGCCTACGTGCACGGCCGGTACTGGCGTTCGCTGGCGTTTCTGCTGGTCTACTCGCTGTCCGGGCTGGCGAGCGCGGGACATTTCCTCGTCGGCGTGCCGCGGATCCCGGCGTTCTGGTTCGCGACGATCTTCACCGACTCGTTCGCGGCGCTCGCGCTGTGGGTATTCGTCTGCTGGACGGCGATGCGGCTCAACCGGGTGAGCGTCGCGGGGCAAATGTCTACACAACATTGACGTTCGTTGAAACCTTGTAGACAATCGAGGACGTGACCACCACCACACCTGTCACATTCGAGCGGCATCCGGACACTTACCGGCACTGGCGGCTGACCGTCGAGGGCGAGGTCGCCTGGCTGGAGATGGACGTCGACGAACAGGGCGGCCTCGTGCCCGGGTACGAGCTGAAGCTCAACTCATACGACCTCGGCGTCGACATCGAGTTCTACGACGCCACGCAGCGGCTGCGGTTCGAACATCCACAGGTACGCGCGGTGATCGTGACGAGCGCCAAAGACAAGGTGTTCTGCGCCGGGGCCAATATCCGGATGCTCGCCGCGTCGCCGCACGAGTGGAAGGTGAACTTCTGCAAGTTCACCAACGAGACCCGCAACGGCATCGAGGACGCGACCGAGTTCTCCGGCCAGACCTACGTCGCGGCAGTGAATGGCAGCTGTGCCGGCGGTGGTTACGAGATCGCGCTGGCCTGCGAGAAGATCCTGCTGGTCGACGACAACTCGTCCACGGTCGCGTTGCCCGAGGTGCCGTTGCTCGGCGTGCTGCCGGGCACCGGCGGGCTCACGCGGGTGGTCGACAAACGGCGCGTCCGGCGGGATCTCGCGGACGTGTTCGCGACGCGGCCGGACGGGGTCAAGGGCCGGACCGCGGTCGACTGGCGGCTGGTGGACGAGCTGGTGCCGCGCGTCGGATTCCGGGAGAAGGTGCTGGCGCGGGCGCACGACCTCGCCGCCGAATCCGACCGGTTGCCCGCTGAGCGGGGGATCGAGCTGGCCCCGTTGGAGCCGTCGGTGACCGCCGACAGCATCGAGTACCGGCACGTCCGGATCGCGTATGACCGGCCGAACTCGCTGGTCACGCTCACCGTGCTCGGTCCTTCCGGAGAACCGGCGCTCGACGGTTGGCTGCTGCGGCTGACCCGCGAGCTGGACGACGCGATCCTGCGGCTGCGCACGAACGAACCGGAACTCGGTACCTGGGTTTTGAAGACCGAAGGCGATCCGGTGCAGGTGCTCGCGCACGAGGAGTTCGTGCTCAGCGGAAAAGACTGGCTGAGCAACGAAATCCTGCACTACTACAAGCGCACGCTGAAGCGGCTGGACGTCACCAGCCGCACCTTGATCGCGTTGATCGAACCGGGCAGCTGCTTCGCGGGCAGCCTGCTTGAGCTGGCCTTCGCGGCGGACCGGCAGTACCTGCTGGACGGGCCGCCGATCGACGACGAGGATTCGCCGGAACGCGCGTCGATCACCTTGTCGGAGGCCAATTTCGGCGTCTTCCCGATGGGCAACGGACTGTCCAGGCTCCAGTCGCGGTTCTACGGCGACGACGACCACCTGAGGTGGCTGGCCCGCGAACGCGACCGTGCGCTGAGCGCCGCCGAGGCCGTCGAACTCGGCCTGGTCACCGACGCCCCGGACGACCTCGACTGGGCGGACGAGATCCGGATCGCGCTGGAAGGCCGGGCCTCGCTGTCGCCCGACGCGCTCACCGGGATGGAGGCGAACCACCGGTTCGTCGGCCCGGAAACGATCGAAACCAAGATCTTCGGGCGGCTGACCGCCTGGCAGAACTGGATCTTCACCCGACCGAACGCCTCCGGGCCCGAGGGTGCGCTGCGTCGTTACGGCACCGGGCAGAAGGCGGTCTTCGACAGGAAGCGGGTCTGAACCGATGCCCGAAAAGATCGACTACGACGCCAAAATCCCGAACAACGTCCAGCTCGCCGACGACCGCAGGCTGCAGCGCGCGCTGGAGGGCTGGCAGCCGAAGTTCATGAACTGGTGGGGCGAGATGGGTCCCACGCTGGAGACCGAGGGCGTCTACCTGCGCACCGCGGTGAGCGTCGGCCGCGACGGCTGGGCGCACTTCGACCACGTCAACGTCCCGGACTACCGCTGGGGCATCTTCCTCGCCGAGCGGGAACAGGACCGGCGGATCGCGTTCGGCGAGCACGCCGGCGAACCGGTGTGGCAGCAGGTGCCCGGGGAGTACCGCGCCGACCTGCAGCGGCTGATCGTGATCCAGGGCGACACCGAACCGGCGTCGGTTGAGCAGCAGCGACTGCTCGGGCTCACCGCGCCTTCGCTGTACGACCTGCGCAATCTCTTCCAGGTGAATGTGGAAGAGGGGCGGCACCTGTGGGCGATGGTGTACCTGCTGCACGCGTACTTCGGCCGCGAAGGCCGGGACGAGGCCGAGGGACTGCTGCTGCGCAACTCCGGCAGTCCGGACGCGCCGCGCATCCTCGGCGCGTTCAACGAGGAAACGGCCGACTGGCTCGCGTTCTACATGTTCACCTACTTCACCGACCGCGATGGGAAATACCAGCTCGGCACGTTGAAGGAAAGCTCGTTCGACCCGCTGTCGCGCACCTGCGAGTTCATGCTCAAGGAAGAGGCGCACCACATGATGGTGGGCACCACTGGCGTCGACCGGGTGGTGCAGCGCAGCGCCGATCTCATCCGCGAGCACGACACGTACGACATCGCGTCGCACGGCGGGATCCCGCTGGAGGTGATCCAGCGATACCTGAACTTTCACTACACCGTGTCGCTCGACCTGTTCGGCAGTGAAACGTCGACGAACGCGGCGAACTACTACACCGCCGGGCTCAAGGGCCGCTGGCAGGAGACGCGGCGCAAGGACGACCACAAACTCACCGAGGACAGCCGCCTGCTGGAGCGTCCGCGCGACGACGGGACCTGGACGTCCGAGGAACTGCAGGCCATTCTGTTGCTGAATCTCGACCTGCGCGGCGAGTACACCGCGGACTGCCAGACCGGGGTCAACCGGTGGAACAAGATCCTCGGCGACGCGGGCATCGACTTCCGGTTCGCGTTGCCGCACCCTGGTTTCAACCGCGAGGTGGGCATAAACTCCGGCCACCACGTCACTCCGGACGGCAGCATCGTCGACGAGGCCACGTGGGAGGCAGCGCGGCGCAAATGGCTGCCGACGACCGAGGACCTGACGTTCGTCCGGTCGCTCATGCACCCGGTGTACGAGCGCGGGAAGATCGCCAGCTGGGTCGCACCGCCGAGGCAGGGCATCAACGGCAAACCTTTCGACTACGAGTACGTGTACCTCACCTGAGGGGGCACCGATGACGGTTCCCGCGAACTTCAACGCCGCGGAGTACCTGCTCGGCCAAGGCCGTCCGGACGCGCTCGCGGTCGTCTCGCCGCGGCGCACGCTCAGCTACGGCGAACTCGCCGCCGAGACCCACCGGGTCGCGGCCGGACTGCGCGCGCTCGGTGTGCGTCCGGAGGAGCGGGTCATGTTCTGCATGGTCGACGACGTCGAACTGCTGAGCGGGATCCTCGGCGCGATGCTGGTCGGCGCGGTCGCGGTTCCGGTGTCCACTATGGTCACCGGGCTGGAACTGGGCCAGGTGCTCGCCGATTCGCGGGCGCGGGTGCTGTGCGTGTCCGGCGAGTTTTCCGCGCAGGCGGCGGGCGCGCTGACCGGTGCGCCCGAGGTGACCGACGTGGTGCTCGACCGGGCGGACCCGGCGGAATTCCCCTTCGGAGTGCGGACGCATCGGTGGCCGCTGACCCTGGCAGACGATGTCGTGGCCTCGCCGGCTTGGGAGGATTCGCCCGCGCTGTGGCTGTACACGTCGGGCACGACCGGCAAGCCGAAGGGCGCGATGCACCGGCACGGGAGCATTCGCGCGGTGTGCTCGACTTACGCTTCGCAGGTGCTTGGAGTGTCCTCTTCGGACCGATTCTTGTCAGTGCCGAAGTTGTTCTTTGCTTATGGTCTTGGAAATTCGGCGTTCTTTCCACTCTCTTGCGGAGGGACGACGCTGCTGGAACCGGCTCGTCCGACGCCGGGGATCATTGCCGCGCGGGCGCGGGCGGACCGGCCGACGCTGTTCTTCGGCGTGCCGACCTTCTATGCGGCGCTGTTGGCCAGTGACGTGCCGGACGACTCGTTCTCCTCGGTGCGGTACGCGGTTTCGGCTGGGGAGCCGTTGCCGTCGGCGCTGTTGGCACGGTTCCGTGAGCGGTTCGGGGTCGAGATTCTGGACGGGATCGGGTCGACCGAGGCGTTGCATATCTTCCTGTCCAACCAGCCGGGTGCGGTACGGCCGGGCAGTACCGGGGTGGCGGTGCCGGGGTACTCGGTCGAAATCCGGGACGAGCAGGGTGCGGTGATTTCGGAAGCGGGACGGCCGGGTGAGCTGTTCGTCTCCGGCCCGTCCATCGCGACTGGGTACTGGGCGCGATACGAGACTACGAAACAGGTTTTCCAGGGGCCGTGGTTGCGCACCGGGGACAGCTACGTGCGTAACTCCGACGGTACGTATACCTGTCTCGGCCGTTTTGGGGACATGCTGAAGGCGGGCGGGATTTGGGTGTCTCCGTCCGAAGTGGAGGAACGACTGCTGCAACATCCGGCGGTTGCCGAGGTAGCGGTGGTCGCCGCGCCGGACGAAGACGGACTGGACAAACCGGTGGCCTGCGTTATCGCCGCGCCTTCGTCCGCTGTGGACGCTGAGGAGCTGATCGAGTTTTGCCGGGAGGGCTTGGCGGCGTTCAAGCGGCCGCGCGGGGTGGTCGAAATGGCCGAGCTGCCGAAGACCGCGACCGGGAAGATCCGGCGGAACGTGATCCGCGAAATGGTGCGCGAGTCGCTGCTCGTGCCGCAGCCGCAATCGTGATCGACTGGCCGGCATGATCGACGAGCATTTCGTGGTGGACGCCCACGTGCACACCCCGCGGCTGCCCACGCTCAAGCCCGCGTGGCTGGACTGGGCACGCGACTTCGCCGGCGAGTATCCGTGGCGCACAGTGTATGACGCGGACGGTGCGGTGCTCCCCGCGGCGATGGACGACCTCATGGCACGGGAGGGCGTCGACCGGGTGCTGCTGTTTTGCGAATACAGTCCGCGGGCCACCGGTATCCAGGCGATCGAAGACAATCTTCCGCTGGTCGCTCATAACCCCGAGCGGTTCCGGCTGGTGGCCAACGTGAACCCGCATCTGCACCATCCGCTGGCCGAGGAGGTGGAACGCCAGCTCGCGCTGGGCGCGGTGGCGTTGAAGATCCACCCGGTGCACGGCGCGTTTTCCCCGGCGGACAAGGAGCTGTACCCGGTCTACGCCTTGTGTGCCGAACGCGGAGTTCCGGTGATCCTCCACTCGGGACTGTCGGTTTTCCCGGGATCCCGTGCCAGCTATGGGGATCCTTCGCTGCTGTCCGATGTGGTCGAAGACTTCCCGTCGGTGAACTTCGTCTTCGCGCACGGCGGCCGTGGCTGGTGGTACGACGTGGCGGCGTTCATGGCCCAGGCGAGGCCGAACGTGTGGCTCGACCTCGCCGGGCTGCCGCCGAAGAAACTGCCGGAGTATTACGCGCGATTCGATCTCGTGCGGTTGGCGCGGAAATGGATCTTCGGTACCGACTGGCCCGGGGTGCCGGGAACCGCGGTGAATGTCCGTGCGGTGGCCGATTTGGGTTTGCCCGCGGACGTCCTGGACGGTGTTCTTTCCGGCAACGCGTTACGGCTGATGCCCGGCCTGCGCTGAGTTTCTTCGCGTCGAGCGGCTGGTCTAGCGTGTGGTCCGGACCGGTACCGCAGCTGTCGACGGAAACTTTCTGCTTGTCTTTTGCAAGCACTAGCCGGAGGCGATGGTAAAGTGCAAGCGGTCGGAGGAGGTATGCGATGCCGGACGATCCGCGCTCGGGGTGCCCGATCAACGCCGCGATCGAGGTCGTCGGCGACCGCTGGAGCCTGCTGGTCCTGCGCGACGTGATGTTCGGCGACCGGCGGCATTTCCGGCAATTGCAGTCGCAGTCGGAGGAAGGAATCGCGTCGAATATCCTCGCCGACCGGCTGCGCACGCTGACCGAAGCCGGATTGCTCACGCGCGATTCGGCCGGTCGCGGGCAGCGCGCGACTTACAGTTTGACCGAAGCGGCGATTCAGCTGGTGCCGGTCTTGGTGGCGCTGGGAAGCTGGGGCTTGCGGCATCGGCCGACGACGCCGGAACTGCGCGTCCGAGCGGAACTGCTGGAGGCCGGCGGCCCGCCGCTGTGGGAAGAATTCATGGCGGAGCTTCGGGAGCGGCATCTCGGGATCCCCCGGCCGGGCGGGGGCGGGCCGACGGCGACGGAGCGCTTGGCGGCGGCTTACGCGGAGGCTGTCGCTCGGGGCTGATGCGGCGGGCGATGTGCCTCGTTGCCTCGGATCGATCTGTCGACCCGCTGCGCGCCCGAGACGCCCGCCCGGGGCTGGATACATTCAGCCGAAGTTGATCACTCAATCCGGCGTTCGCCCTGCTGAAACGGATCCGCCGAGCTGCCCGGCCCGTCAGCCTTCCCGTGCGAGAAAGGGAGCCGGGAATGCGGAATGAGGATGAAGTGCGCCGTTTGTCGACGAGAATGAATCGGATCGTCGGCGCGAACCCGGGTTTTCGTGCCGACGTGGACGATGCTTGTCAAATGGCCTGGCTGGAATTGCTCAGCCGCCAGCCGAACTTGCGGGATGCGAACGGCCTGGCCGGTTGGCTGACGACGGTCGCGTGGCGGCATGCGCTCCGGGCGGCCGAAAATCGGGCGCGGGTGAAGTCGGTGGTTGACTCGCGCCTGGATATGCCCGCATCGGCGGAGTCGCCCGAGGCGGAGACCTTGGCCGGCGAGCTGGCGACCGCGTTATGGCGCGCGGTGGAGAAGTTCCCGGAGCGGCACCGGCGGATGATGCTCCTGCTGGCGCACTGCCCGGAGCTCCGGCACGACCAGCTGGCCGCCGAACTGGGCATCTCGCCGTCGAGCGTGAGCCGGATCCGGTACCGCTGCTTGGCGGTCCTGCGCCGTCGGCTGGAGGCCGAGGGCTTCAGCTATCCATGAACCCGGGGTGGTCAACCCGCGATCACCCGTTCACCGACCGAAGCGTCCGCATCGCCTCCGCCAATCCCTCGGCGTCCGGGCCCAGCGGGGCGAGCACGATCCGCCGCAGGATTTCCGCGCAGGCGGCTCTCGCTTTGAGCGCTACCTCCAACCCGTGCTCGGTCAGGGCGGCGAACGTCACCCGGCGGTCTTCCGGGCTCGGGATCCGGCAGATCAGATCCGCGGCGGCCAAGCGGTCCGCCACCTTGGTGAAGCCTCCGCTCGACAGGGCGGCTTCGGTCGNTCGGTCGCCAGGCGGGTCATCGGCATGCGGTGTTCGGGCGAACGCACCAGGCGCAGCAGGATGTCGAACGACGCGGGAGCCAGGTCGAACCGTTCGGCGATTTCTCCCATCAGCGCGTTCTGCGTGGCCAGATAGCCCTCGATCACGAGGCCCCACCACGTCACGATCTCGTCGTCGTCCGTCTGCGGATCCGGGGTCATCTGCCGGAGTCTACCCGGAATACATCTTGCGCGCGAGAATTTACGCTGGACAACGAAGGATGAGGTGTCCAAAGAGGAGTGACGATGACGCACCGGTCCGCCGAGGGCGACCCGGTGCTTATTCTCCTCCACGGAACCGGCGGTGGCCAGACGATTTGCTCAGTGTGGCGAGCGAACTGAGCCCGGAATCGGCGACGCTCGCGCCGACGGGGCCGATTTCGGAAACGGGGCGGCGCGGTGGTTTCGGCGGTCGGCGGAGGAGTGTTCGATCATGAGGACGTCCGGGCGAGGGCGGGCGAACTGGCGGATTTCCTCAACGAGGCCCGGGAAAAGTACGGGTTCAGCAGGGCGGTGGCGGTAGGATTTTCGAATGGAGCGAACAGCACGGCAGCGGTAGCGCTCACCCGGCCGGACGCGCTCAGGGAAGCGATGCTGTTCTCGTCGATGTCCCCATTGCCGGAATTGCCACGCCTCGATCTCACCGGAACTCGCATATTCCTTTCCCATGGCGAACAGGATCCGCTGCCCGCCGCCGACGAACTCGTCCGCCAGTTCCGCGAACGGCATGCCGACGTGGCGACGCACCGCTGGCCGGGAGGGCATCAGCGGTGACCGGCGAAGGAGCAAGCGCGGCAAGGGCCTGGCTCGCTAGGGTCGGGGCATGACCGAGCTGACCCGCGCGCAAGACCTGCTCGCCTCCACGATCCTCGCCGACGGACACAACGACCTGCCATGGGCGCTCCGCGACAAAGCCGGCCCGAACCCGGTCGAGGCGGTGGCGGGCGTGGATCTCACGGTGGCCCAGCCGACGCTGCACACCGACTTCCCCAAACTCGCCGAAGGCAAGCTGGGCCTGCAGTTCTGGTCGGTGTACGTCCCGTGCGAGTTCACGGGCGACAGCGCGGTCACCGCGGTGCTGGAGCAGATCGAGGTGGTTTACCAGCTGGCCGAGCGCTACCCCGAGCGGCTGCGGCTGGTGACTACGGCCGAGGAGGCGGAGGCGGCGTTCGCGGACGGGCGGATCGCGTCGCTGCTCGGGGCCGAGGGCGGGCACAGCATCGCCGAATCCCTCGGCGTGCTGCGGATTCTGCGCCGGCTCGGCGTTCGCTACATGACGCTGACGCACAACTTCAACACCACCTGGGCGGACTCCGGAACCGACAAGCCCGAGCACGACGGGCTCACCGAGTTCGGTCGCGAGGTCGTGCGCGAGATGAACCGGATCGGCATGCTGGTCGACCTTTCCCACGTCGCGCCGAGCACCATGCGCGCCGCGATCGAGGTGTCGAGCGCGCCGGTGATCTTCAGCCACTCGTCGTGCCGCGCGGTCAACGACCATCCGCGCAACATCCCCGACGACGTGCTCGCCCAGCTGCCCGGCAACGGCGGCGTCGCGATGATCACCTTCGTGCCCGCCTTCATCTCCGCCGCGGTCACCGAGTGGGACAACCGGCTCCGGGACGCGATGACCGCCGCCGGGCAGGAGTTCCTCGACCTCGGCCAGCGCGGCCGGTTCGCCGAGACCTGGGACGCGCCGCCCAAGCCGAAGGCGACGATCGAGGACGTCGTCGCGCACATCGAGCACGCGCGCGAGGTCGCCGGGATCGACCACCTCGGGCTCGGCGGCGACTACGACGGCGTCGGCACCCTGCCGGAAGGCCTCGAAGACGTGTCGAAGTACCCGGCGCTCATCGCCGCGCTGATGGAACGCGGCTGGAGCGACGAGGACTGCGCGAAACTCGCCGGCCGCAACACGCTGCGGGTGTTGCGCGAGGTCGACGCCAAGCGCTGAATTAGCGCGGCACGGCGAGTGGGCGGACAATCGCGGTATGTCCCACGCGCGAAACGACGGTCCCGACGAGGCCGCGAAATCGGAAGTTCCCGAGGCGCCGGGCACTGAGGTGCCCGGCGCACTCGACCACGCCGCCCCGGGCACCGCACCGGGAGCCGAACCCGGACCGCGGCCGCCCGCCGCGAAACCCGCGGGCCGCCGGGGCAAGGTCAAGTCCACCCGGATCAGCGGCACCTGGATCGCCGTGATCGTGGCGATCGTCGTGCTGGCCTTCCTGCTGGTGTTCATCCTGCAGAANCCTGCAGAACCTGGACACGGCGACCGTCCACTTCCTCGGCGCGTCCGGCAGCATGCCGCTCGCGGTGGCGATGCTGTTCGCCGCGATCGCGGGTGCGGCGCTGATCGCGTTGATCGGCGGGGCGCGGATCTTGCAGCTCAGGAAGCAGGCGCGGCGTCGTAGGTGAGCGGTCGTGAGTGTTCATCGCGGCGAGAACCGGGATAAACACCCACGACCTCCCAGCCCCCGCAGGATCTCGCACACCGCCGGGTCCCCGCTGACCTGCACTCGCGCGCTCGCTTCCGCTGCGGGCAACGTCCCGCTGCACCACCGCCAGAACGCGTCCGCGTCGGTCGCCAGAGACGCGAGCGGAGACCGTGACCTCGCCGCACCGCGGTCGATCGTCCAGCCCACCGCGGTAGCGCGGAGAGTCCACCGCCCGGCCCCCTCCACCGAACACGTCACCTGACGTCCGGCCCGCGCGGTCACCGCCCGCAATGCCTGCGGCAGCGAACGCAGAAACGTGTCCACTACCGGCGTCCGGAACTCCGGGTCGTCGAGCAGCGGAGCCGCCGCGGCCTCCCGGATCTGCTGCTGAAGCACCCACTGCTCCGCGTAGTCGCGAGCGACCGTCAGCCACAGCGGTGCCGCGGCCGGTTCGTCCAGGTCTCGGTGTTTCCACAGTTCGGTGAGCTGCGTCGTGCTGTCCACGAGCATCGCGAACAGCACCTCCGGCGACAGCTGCCGGCAGGCGGAGACCCAAGACGTCCCGTCGGCGAAGTGGCCGTCCCGGTCCCGGGAGAGCCGCCTGAGCTTGAGGCCGAGGACGTGCGCGGCCAGGTCGTGCACCGTCCACTCGCCGAGCGCGGGCCGGGCCCACTCGGGCGTCCGGAGGTCGGAGAGAACTCCGATCAGCGCCTGTTCTTCGCGCACGAGCAGCGGCAGCACGTCGATCGGCGGTCCCCACGGCGCGGTCATGCGCGCTATCCAACACCCACCGGCTCGGCATCACAGGGCCGTCCGGCCTACTCGCAGGTAGCATCAGCGCGAACAGTGAGGGGAGCAGCCTGTGGACTACCAGCGACCGAACGGCCGGGGCACCGCCGAGGACGTGGCCAACCTGGCCCGCCGGGCAGGCCAGCTCGCCGGATGGGCGGCGCGCACCGGCTTCGACCTGACCCGCAAACTCCCCGGGGTGGACACCGCTGAACGCGGCCTCAAGCAGGTCGAACGCGGGCTGCTGAGCGAACTGCGCCGCCGCCTCGACGAGGTCGACGATCCTTATCACGCGGCGCTGACCGCGGCGTCCGCGATGAACCGCGCCGACGCCGGCAGCCGCGCCGTCGAAACGACCGTGACGCTGGTGCCCGCCCGCGACCACGTCGAACCGCTGCGCGCGGCGATGGCCGAACTGCTCAACCACTCCATCGGCTTCGGCCGCGAGCGCGCCCGCGAGTACCTGTACGCGATCATTCTCCGCCAGCTCACGCCTGACGAGGCGCGCATCCTCTCCGCGCTGTCGGACGGCTCCCCGTTCCCCGCGATCGACGTCGCCGAGCGCAGCGCCATGGGCGGCACCGGCCGGATCTTGCTGCGCAACGCCTCGACGGTCGGCAAAGCGGCCGGGGTGTCGCTGCCGGACCAGGTGCCCGGCTACGTGACCCGGCTGATCGGCCTCGGCCTGGTCGAACTGGACGAGGAGGTGCCCTCGCTCGAGACGCAGTACGAGNCCTGCTGACCGACGAGACGGTCCGCGAGGTCGAGAAGCGGGCCAAACGGATCAAGATCGTCCGCCGCACGATCCATGTCTCGCGGCTGGGCGCGCAGTTCTGGCAGGCCTGCGACCCGAGCCTCGGCTGAGCCGATGGGCGAGTTCGTCTCGAAGATTCTCGACGACTTCGTCCGGTACTGGCCGCTCTATGTCTCCATCCCGATCGTCGCCGCGCTGATCGGGTACGGCACGAAGCTGGTCGCGATCCGGATGATGTTCCAGCCGGTCGAGTTCATCGGCGTCAAACCGTTCCTTGGCTGGCAGGGCATCGTGCCCAAACGGGCCGCGCGGATGGCGAGCATCGCCTGTGACACGATGACCGAGCAGCTGATCAAACCGGCCGAGGTCGTCGCCCGGCTCGACGCCGCCCGGATCGCCAAGGAAATCGAGAAACCGCTGCTCGCGGCGGTCGAGGACATCGTGCGCGAGGTGGCCGGGCACTATCAGCCGGGTCTGTGGGAATCGCTGCCGGTCGGCGTGCAGCGACTGGTGATCCAGCGCGTGCAGGCCGAATCGCCGCACATGGTCAAGGCCGTGCTCGAACTCATCCAGTCCGATGTGGACAGTGTGTTCGACCTCAAGGGCATGGTGGTGACCAGCCTCGTCAAGGACAAACGGCTGCTCAACCGGATCTTCCAGGAAGCGGGCGCGGAGGAGTTCAAGTTCATCGCGCGCTCCGGGCTCGTGTTCGGCGGCCTGATCGGCGTCATCCAGATGGTCGCCTGGGTGCTGTTCAAGTTCCCGCCGATCATGCCGTTGTTCGGTCTGTTCACCGGCTGGTTCACCGACTGGCTCGCGCTGCGGATGATTTTCTACCCGCTGGAGCCGAAGAAATACTTCGGTGTCACCTGGCAGGGCCTGTTCCTCAAGCGGCGCGGGGAAGTCGCCGAGGCCTACGGCGAGTTGATCGCGAAGGAAATCATCACGCCGCACAACGTCATCGAGGCGGTGCTGCAGGGACCGCTTTCCGATCGGGTGCTGGCGCTCATCCAGCGGCAGCTCGACCGCGAGCTGGGCCGCGCGGCGAACGTGGCGAAACCGTTGCTGGTCTTCGCCATCGGCAGCCGCCGCTACCAGGACATGAAGCTGGCCATCGCCGAGCAGATCATGACCCGGCTGCCGGAGACGATGAGCTACATCGAGGATTACGCCACCGACGCGATGGACATCCGGAACGTCCTGGTCGGCAAGATGAAGGAATTGTCGCCCGAGGAGTTCGAGCAGCTGTTGCGCCCGGCTTTCCAGCAGGACGAATGGATTCTCATCGCGACCGGCGCGGTGCTCGGGTTCGCGGTCGGCGAGGCGCAGGTACTGGTGCTGGAGCACCTCGCCTCCTGACGCCGCCCCCTTGTGGAGGAGCGGCCTGGGCCGGGAGACTGACCCTCATGGGTGAGACGGCGGTGCCGTGGCCGCAGGAAATCCGGATCGCGATGGCCATGGTGGGGGGATCCAGCCTGGCAGTGTGGATGGGGGGAGTCGCTACCGAGACGTCGGCGTTGCTGCATGCTTCGCGCACGCCGGACGCAAGTAACGGCTATCGGAAACTGCTCGACCTTTTGCACGCTTCGGTGCGCCTGGATGTGCTCACCGGAACGAGCGCGGGCGGCATCAACGCCGCGTGTCTCGGGCTGGCCGAGGCATACCGGTCGACGCCGGCGATATTGCGCGACACCTGGTTCTCCGCCGGGTCGCTGGAGAATCTGATCCGCGACCCCGGCGAGACGCAGCCGCGTTCGGTGCTGAACGGTGACAAGGTGCTGCTGGGCGGGCTGGTCCAGGCAATGCACGACATCACCGGATCCGGCGTCGTGCCCACCGAGCCGCCGGACGTGACCGTGTTGCTCACCGGCACCATGCTCGACGGCGAGACCACGCAGTACGACGACGCGCTCGGAAACCGGGTGCGGGACACCGAACATCGCATGCTGTTCCGCTTCGACGGTCCATTGTGGAATAACCAGGTGCACGGCCCGCTCGCGCTCGCCGCCAGGTCGAGTGCGTCCTTCCCCGGCGCGTTCGAGCTGTCGCGCATGCCGATCGGCCCCGAGGCGGCGGACCGGATGCATCCGGACATGACCGACTACACGGAGCTGGTGCGTTCGCATTGGCTCGCCGACGGCGGCGTGCTGGTGAACAAACCGCTGCGGCCGGCGCTGCGGGAGATCTTCGAACGCTCGTCGTCGACGGATGTGCGGCGGCTGCTGCTGTATGTCGTTCCGACGGTCGACGGCGAAGCCAAGCCGATGACCTGCGACCCGGCTGATCCGCCGATGCTCGGCACCGCGCTGGCGAAGGTCGCCTCGACGATCATGAGCCAGACCATCAGCGTCGAACTGGAGGAATTGAGCAGGCACAACTCCGCCGTCACGCGCACCAGGGACACCCGGGTCGCGCTCGCGTCGCTCGGCCTGCGCGGCGGACAGCTGGTGGACGACCGGGTGCACCGGGCGTACCTCGACCGCCGGGTCGCGCTCGACGCGGCCGAACTGGTGCGCGCGGTCACCCGCCGCTACGAACTGTCCGATGAGGACGGTGGCTGGGCGGCCGGGAATTCGGCGCTGCTGCAAGACATCGCCGCCGACGGGCTGCGCCGCGGGA
Source organism: Amycolatopsis sp. M39 (assembly GCF_001651785.1). Taxonomy (NCBI): domain Bacteria; kingdom Bacillati; phylum Actinomycetota; class Actinomycetes; order Pseudonocardiales; family Pseudonocardiaceae; genus Amycolatopsis; species Amycolatopsis sp. M39. The sequence goes on along the minus strand of NZ_LWSF01000002.1, from coordinate 2,639 downwards.
TTCCGGACACGCTGCCCGGCGAGTCGGTCACGGTCGGCGAGATGGTCCGCTACCGCACCTCGACGCTGGAGGACGCGGTCGCCACCGGCATCCAGCTGATCAACGCGGGCTTCCGGATGGGCCCGGGTCTCGACCAGGCGACTCAGCTCAACGAGGTCCGCGCGAAAATGCACGCCGCCCGCCGGAGCGCGGCTCGCGACGTGCGGTTGTCGGCGTGGGTGGCCCGGCACGAACCGCCGCGGCCGGGCACCTCGATGCCGGACTGGATCGGTCAGCTCGCCGCCGAATGGGCGGACCTCGGGGCGTCGGACGCGGTCCGCGAGGCGTGGCCGGAGCTGACCGGTGCGCTGCGGTCGGCGGCTCCGGTGCTGCAATCGTTGTCGGGCAAGGAAAACCAATGGTCCGCCGATGCCGCGGACACGGTGACGACGCTGCTCGACTGGTTCGGCCTGGACAACGCGGACGTCGCGGACGGTTTCGTGATGGCACGGTTCTTGTTGCTGCACATGGCAACGCGCGGACTTCTGGCCGAGGCGCCGGCGGTGGACCAGCGCGTCGATCTGGTGCAGATGAGCGCGGACAGCCGCACCCTGCTGGATCTGGCCCGGCCGCGCGGCCGGGACAAGCTGACCGGGACGCAGGCGAGCAACTTCGGCGGATTCTACAAAGCGTCCTGGCGCGCGAACGACTGGATGTGGGGCCGGATCGACGGCGCGGGCTGGCTGACGCAGTGCCTGCTCGACCCGAAACGCCTGCGGGTACTGCGCGACATCGTGGGCCCCGGGGAATTCCGGGAGCAGGTGCGGACGACGTTCCGCGAGATCGGCTGGGAGCCGCCGTCGCCCGCGGACAACGGGATGCCCGCGGACCTGTCCGGTCTGCTCGCGCAGCTGGGCGACGAACTGGCTTTCCTTGGCCTGGACGCGAATCTGTCGCCGGTCGACTTCGGCAAGGAGATCCCGACCAGCCTGCCGGTGACGTCGATGGTGCTGGCGAAGTCGCGGCAGCTGGCCATCGCGCGGGAGGAACTGCCGGTGCTCGCGAGCCAGGCCGAGGCGGATGCGAAGGAGGGCAACGGAAAAGCGTCGGAGAGTTTCCGGAAGTTGATGGTTTCCCGGCCGCTCGAACAAAAAGTCGAGAAAACCGCCGTCCAGCCGGAAAACGGTGGACAACCGGACGCGGCGCAGCGCGCTTTCCAAGCCTGCCAGGTTTCCGCCGAACGCTTCGAGGGCGAACTCGGCAGTACGCTGCTCACCAAAACGATTGTCAAAGCCGGAGCCGCCGGGCTCAATGCCGCCTCCACCGCCGCCCGGGTCCCGAAAACCCTCCAGCCGCTGGCGAAGTTCACGCAGTTCAGCAGCCGGAGTGCGTGGTGGGTCACCCAAGGCGCGACGCGGCTGGGCCGTCCCTGGAACCTGCTGGCCGCCGCGATCACCGCGATCGCCGGGTTCGTGCTCAGCGGCGAAGGCGGATCCGTCCTGCAATGGCTCGGTCTGCCCGTGGCGGGCGGCGCACTTGTGTTCCTCGTGGTGAGCCTGCTGACCTTGAGGCGCACGTGGCGAATGGTGCTCACCGTGCTGGGCGTGCTGGTGATAGCCGCGTTGCTGTTCGCGGCTTTCCTGCCGCCCATCGCGCAGCCGCTGTTCGGCTGGCTCGGCACCGTTGTGGACGGTTGGCGCCGCGGGCAGGCTCCGCTGTGGTGGCTCGCGGTCGTCGCGCTGCTCCTGCTGCCCGCGATCTGGACGCCGCTGTCCGGGCTCGGACGGAGGAAGCGGCGGCGGTCCGGTCCGGACAGGCCCCGCTGAACCCCAGGTAGAGCGCGTTTTTCGGCGCTGGACTTGCGGGCGCGCCGCCGAAGGCCCATGGTCTGGGGTCACAGGTCGCATACCGAAGGTGTGCGGCCCAGGCGCACGCATGCCCAGAACTTAGCCTCGTCAAACATGTTTGTGGCACTCCTCACCGGGGTATCCCTGTCGTCCCTGGTGAGGGCGGTGGACGTGGCATGGATCGCTGGCGGCGCGAAAATTCTCTGTTACGTTTCCAAAGTATGTCCGGAAAGCACTTGATCGAATCCCCGACCAAGGCCGATGGTGCCGCTCTTTGGCGAATCGCGCGCGATTCGCAGAAGCTTGATCTCAACTCGCCGTATGCGTACCTGCTGTGGTGCAGGGATTTCGCGGAGACCTCGGTCGTCGCCAGGGTCGACGGTGAGCCGGTCGGATTCGTGATCGCTTACCGAAGGCCGTCCGCGCCGGACGTCGCACTCGTGTGGCAGGTCGCCGTCGACGCCTCGCAGCGCGGAAAAGGCCTGGCCGGGCAGTTGCTGGACGGCCTGTACACGCGCCTGGTCGGCGAGGGCGTGCGGTACCTGGAAACCACGATCACCCCGGACAACGCGGCGTCGATCCGCCTGTTCGAGTCGTTCGCGAAGCGCTGGAACGCGGATCTGGAACACCGCCGGCTGTTCGAAGTCGCTGATTTTCCGCAGGGGGAGGCACACGAACCCGAGGATCTTTACCGCATCGGGCCGTTGCGCCGCTAACAACCCGTCAATTTCGCCGAGTAGGAGCGAAAGAAATCGTTATGAGCATCTTCGAAGAGCTCGAATCAGAAGTCCGCAGTTACAGCCGGGGTTGGCC
>NZ_LWSF01000001.1:990775-1000719 GCF_001651785.1 Amycolatopsis sp. M39 | reverse complement strand
AGCAGGAGGCCGTTGCCGCCGGCGACGGCGTTGTCGAAGCGCTTGCTGATCTCGGCCCAGTTGAAGATGTTCCACAGGGCGTTGACGTAGTCCGGCTTCACGTTCTTGTAGTCCAGGTAGAACGCGTGCTCCCACACGTCGACCAGCAGGATCGGCACGGTCGGCAGGATCAGGTTGTTGTGGTGGTCGCGCAGCTGCTGGGTGATCAGCGTCTTGCCGATCGGGTCCCACGACAGCGCGCCCCACCCGTTGCCCTGGATCGTGGTGGACACGGCGGTGAACTGGGCCTTGAACTTGTCGAACGAGCCGAACGCCTCGTCGATCGCCGCGGCCAGCTCGCCGGTCGGCTTGTCCCCGCCCTCGGGCGAGAGGATCTTCCACCACACCACGTGGTTGGCGTGCCCGGCCAGGTTGAACGCCAGCGTCGTCTCCAGCCCCACGATCGAGCCGAAATCGCCCGCCTCCCGCGCCGCGGCGAGCTTGTCCAGCGTGTCGTTCGCGCCCTTCACGTAGGTCGCGTGGTGCTTGCTGTGGTGCAGCTCGTTGATCTCACCGGAGATGTGCGGCGCGAGAGCGCCGTAGTCGTAATCGAGTTCGGGCAGCTCGTACCGGGCCATGGGCCCTCCTTCTGTCTTCGACATCAAGTCTTGCCCCTTCGAACCTAGTAGCACACCCGCGCCCCGGGCGAGCGGGGGCGGCCTCGGCACCACGGGCTGGAACCTGCTTGAGTGAATGTTCACCTTCCAGTACCGGGCCGCTTCGCCGGCCACTCAGCGTGACCGTTTCGTCCGCCCCGCCCCAGTTCCCCGGTGCCAGGTACGGTTGCTCCCATGGCAACGTCCCGGCTCGGCAGCGTGCAGCGGGTGCTGCTGCTGTTCGCGCTGGCGCTGGGCGTCGCCGTGATGCACCACGTGCCTTCGCCGGACGCCGGGCATGCCATGACGAGCCAGATGTCCGGCGAGGCGCACTCGGTCGCCCCAGCTTTGGCTGCCGCCACCGACTCGGGCATGCCCGCCGGCGAACACTCGATGCTGCACGTTTGCCTGGCGGTGCTGTACGCGGCGGGCGCACTCGTCCTGGGCCTGCTGGCCTTCCGCCGCCGCACCGCCGCACAAGCGATTTTCGACGGCACCCGAGGCTCCCCCGCGGCCGGCCGCCCGCCCGGCAGACGAGGCCGGGCCGTTCTGACTTCTCTCTGCGTGCTGCGGACCTGATCGGTATTTCCTTTCCGGTCTTTCCTCGCAATTTTCCTTTTGAGAGAAGGTTTTTTCGTGCGCAGAATCTTTTTCCGCGGCGCCGTGCTGACCGCGTCGCTCCTGCTCGGCGCGTGCAGCAGCCCGGAGCCGCCCGCTCCGGCGCCCAGCTCGCAGGCGGGACACAACGCCGCTGACGTCGCGTTCGCCCAGCAGATGATCCCGCACCACCAGCAGGCGCTGGAGATGGCGAAGATGGTGCCGTCGCGCGGCAGCGACCCGAAGGTCGCCGACCTGGCGGGCCGGATCGACCGGGCGCAGGACCCGGAAATCCGGCAGATGCAAGGCTGGCTGAAGACCTGGGGCGTCGCCGCGACCAGCCACTCCATGCCCGGCGGCCACGAGATGTCCGGCGATCACACGATGACCGGCATGATGTCCGGTGCCGACCTGAAAAGCCTGGAAGCCGCCAAGGGCCCGGACTTCGACCGGTCGTGGCTGGACCTGATGATCAAGCACCATCAGGGAGCGGTCGAGATGGCGAAGACGGAGCTGGCCCACGGGGCGGATGCCGGGGCGAAGGCGCTGGCACAGCGGATTGCCGATGCGCAGGAGGCGGAGATCGCTGAGATGCGCGGGCTGCTGAAGGGCTGATGCCGTGGGAGCCGGGGTCGTCGCTTGGGCGACCCCGGCGCCCCGCGTCGTGCCGCTGAGCCGGCGGTACTCGCGGGCTCGGCGCCGAACTGCCTCGTCGACGCCAAGCCCGGCCTTCACCGGCGCAGGCGTTCCGGCGCTTCGTCGAGCACGTGCAGCAGCCGCGCCGCGAGCGCCTGGCAGGCAGCCTCGGTCAAGCCGGTGTCCTGTGCGAGCACATCCCGCACCAGGGCGAGCCGTTGGTCGTACCGGGAGACAAAGCTTAGTTCGCTGGTCATGTTTCCGTCCTCTTCTGTGGTTTCCCTGCTTCCCGCGGCGCAGGCGCAGGCGCGGCGGAACCCGCCCGCCGCGGTCGCCGAGCAGAACCGGTCCGCGATCGCGTCGTGTCCGGCTTTCTCGTGGCGGCACACCGGGCAGGCACCGGCGGACCGAGCGGCGAGCGGTGCCGCGGACTGCGCGCTCATCGCGGAGCGCCAAGGCCGGGCAGGTAAGGAGTCCATGGCGGACACGGCCGGCTCAGCGCGTTCCGGCGACGCCGTTGCCGGCCAGGATGTCCGCGGCGGTGGCGGTGGAATCGCCGTCCGCGGCCGACCGGAGCACGGCACGGGCCGCTCCGCCGGGGGCCTCCCGCGGCACCACCAGCAGGCGCACCCGCCGGGAGTCCGTCCCGATCGCCTCCACAGTGTCTGGATCCGTCGCCCGGAACCCCTCCAGCCGCACGATCCGGCCGCCGAGGAGCACTTTGCGCGCGGTCGCGCCCCAGGCGTCCAGGTGATACGACACCCGGGCCAGCGGGCCACCCGCGCTTCGAGCGCGGCGGCCAGCGCGGGCAGCTCGGCGGCGAGGTCCGCCGAACGCGGCCACCAGCCGCCGTCGACGTGCCCGGGCTGGGAGCCGGCGCATTTCAGCGCCACTCGCGCTTGCTCGGGTCCGCGGTCTCCGGCCGGGGCTTTCCGGGCCGGCGCCGCCGTCATCGGGAACCGCTTCCGGCTGTTGCCGGCGCGGTCCGGAGCCCGCCGCCGACCTCGTGCAGGTGCCGCAGGACGTCCGCGTAGGTGCGCAGCAGCCCTCCTTGGCTGTAGCTGATCCCGCGGGCGAGGCAGAAGTCCCGCACCAGCGGCTGTGCCCGGCGCAGCGCCGTCATCGGGATGTTCGGGAAGAGGTGGTGCTCGATCTGGTAGTTCAGCCCGCCGAGGGCGAAGGTCGTCCAGCGGCCGCCCCGCACATTGTGCGACGTCAGCACCTGGCGGCGGAGGAAGTCCAGCTGGTGGCCCGGTTCCAGGTGCGGCATCGCCTTGTGGTTGGGCGCGAACGAACATCCCATGTAGACGCCCCACACGGCATGGTGCACCACGATGAACACGACCGCGATTCCCGGCGGCAGCAACAGGAACACCGCGGCGAGATAGGCGGCGAGGTGGGCGGCCAGCAGCACCGCGTCCAGCCCGCGCGATCTGATCCCGCCGTGCCACACCGCCTTGATCCCCGACCAGTGCAGGTCGAGGCCTTCCAGCAGCAGCAGCGGAAAGAACAGGAACGCCTGGTATTTCGCCATCCAGCGCAGGAAACCCGTCTTCGCCCGGCTCTGCCCGGTGCTGAACGCCAGCGCGGGGATGTCGATGTCCGGATCGGAGTTCTCGAGATTCGGGTTCGCGTGGTGGCGGTTGTGCTTGCCCACCCACCAGCCGTAACTCAGCCCGACCAGCCCGGCGAGCCCGGTGCCGACCGCGTCGTTCGCCCGCCTGCCGCGGAAGATCTGCTTGTGCCCGGCATCGTGGCCGAGAAACGCGAGCTGGGTGTAGGCGACCGCCAGCAGCACCGCGGTGCCCAGCTGCCACCAGTGCCCGCCGGCGAGCGCGAGCACCACCCACGCCCCGGCGAAAGCCAGCAGCGCCAGCCCGCCCCGCAGCAGGTAGTGCACGGGGCGGCGGCGGAACAGCCCGGCCGCCTTCACCAGTTCCGACAGCTCGGCGTACTCGCTTCCGCGCGGAGGGCCGGGCCCACGCGGGATAGCCGGGTTCGTTTCGTCCATTGTGGAAACTCCAAATCGGATGGCGGCGGAGGACCGCCGCTGGCCGCCGCGGGACGGACCGCGCCGCGGCAGCGGAAAGAGCGAGTACGGGGACAGCTGGATCCGGCGGAGCGGAAAGGGCCGCCGGTGAAATCGCGGGGCGAAGAGGCTTGTCCTTCCGGATTCCCGTCATGCCCCGGTGCCTCCTCGGTCGCCGGCAGCCGTGCTGCGATTCGATCGGCGCGACCGAGGTCTGAGGTTCTTGCCCGAAGCCTACACCCGCGCCGGTGCGGGTGCGCGCTCGCCGTTCCGCCAGGCCGCGCGCCGAAATCCGCTTCACCCGAATGCGGCTTCCCGCCCTGGTGAGAACGGGAAACGGCGATCGGGCCGCAGCGCACCGCCCCGGCCCGGGTCCGCGACGGCGCCCTCGGCCGGGACGAAGGGGTGTACCGTCAGTGGTGTCCGGGAGTATCTCGTGCCGGCGGCCCTGGGCCATCGCCGCAGGGACAACGCACGGCATGCCGCCGGGCCCACGGCACATCACCGTCATCCCAGCGGCCTTGAGACCGCCGAGCCGCCCTCGCCGCAGCCGCTGCACGGCACAAGCGGGTGGCGCCCAGCAGGGAATGCCGGTGGTGCGGGCGTGGCCCAGCCGCCCCTGGCTCCCCGTCTTCTGCGGATTTCGCAGTGTCACGAAAGGAAAAGCCGATCACCGCTTCGGTCAGCACCCCGCTTTTCAGCCATCCCGTCGCCGAGCCGCCCCGGCCCGGCGCGCTCGTCCTGCCGCAGGACGACCGCTACGACGGCCTGTTCCGCCAGCCGGCCGGACCGTCCGGCGAGCGGAAAGAACCGCAGCCGCGCGCAATCCGGCCGCGGCACCGGCGCCGCTGACGCCCAGCCCTTCTCCGGCGCGCAGTCTGTTCCGCCGCGCAGCGCCGGCGGCGTCCGCCGCCCGGCCATCCGCACCATCGGACGGGAGCGCCGCGATGAAGCCAGTCCCGCAGGACCGCACCGCCGGCCCGGTGCTTGAATCGCTCGCGCCAGGAAACCGGTTGCGGCTCAAGGAACCGAGCGCCGCGAAAGGCTGCTTCGACGGTGCCTGGTGGCCGCGATCGCGCGAACCGGTCGCCGAGTTCAGCGCCCTCGTCGCCGCGCTCGCGGACCGGTCGGGCCGAGTCGACCGGATCGGCTTCAACCCCGCCGCCTGGGATCTCGCGCCCGCCCGGCTGGCGCACGGCCCGAATCTCGTGCGCCTGGCCGGATTCTTCGGCCTCCAGCAGCACACCGTCGTCGTGATCGGACCGCGCATCCGCCACCTGACACTGCTGGTGATCCCGCCGGAGGCCCCGCCCGGCCCGGCGGAACGCGCGCTGAGCGCCGCCTCCGCCGCCGACAGCACCGATGCCGCACTGGAAATCCTTCGCGACAGCGGCGTCCTCTCGCGGCAGCCCGCGTAGCCGCATCCCGAGCCTCGCCGTTCACGCATGCCAGCCGGCCCCGAAGCCGGGATCGGAGCTTCCCATGCCGACGCCACCGCGCCGAGGCCGTTCCTCCGCACCGGCCGAGGCGCGGCTGCGGCTGAAACCCCCGCTGCCGGTCGCCGGCTTCGTGGACGGCGGCTGGTGGCCAGCTTCGGCGGACCTGACGGCCGAAGTGCCCGGTCTCGCCGCGGCGCTCGCCGACCGGATCGGCCCGGTATGGCGGGTGGCGTTCGCGCCGCAGGCCTGGCTGCCCGCCGAACCCACGATGATCTCCCGGGGACGGCTCGTCCGCCTGGAAGGCTTCCGCTCCCAGGACCCGCATGTCGTGCATGTGACCGGCGGTTCGATGCGCCGGCTGACGCTGCTCGTCGTCCCCGCTCGAACACCGCCGGCGGCCGCCGCGACCGCGCTGTCAGCAGCCGCGGACCGCAACGGCACCACCCGCCCGGAAGCCATCCTGAAAGAATCCGGAGCCGCGCCCCGGCCGGCCGAGGACGATGTCTGCCGCTGGGAGTCCGAAGGCGGCGCCGGCTTCGGATCCCCGGCACCTGCCAGCGGCTCGGCGTAGTCCTCGAAGCGAACGCTGGCCCCCCGCCCAGCACGTCCGCGGCGCGTCGCTCTCGCCGTGTTCTCGCCGACAGGTTCGCCGCCGGCGTTCGCAGTCTCCCGGCCGCGGTCGAAGCGGCCGTCTCGGCCAGCACGGCCGCCGCGGCACCCGTCACCGCGACCAGCGGCGGCGCGCGACCAGCAGCAGTGCAACACCTCCCGCGAGCAGGGCGATCGCCGCGATTCCCACCGGGATCAGCACCACGCCGGTGGACGCCAGCGGCGGCTCCGGCGACGGCGGCTGGACCGGCGGCGTCGGCGGGACTGTGGGCGGCGTGGGCGGCATGGGCGGCGTCTTCGTGAGCGGGGTGGTCGTCTTGCATCGCTCGTCGGTGGAGGCGTCGGGGCAGTTCGTGCCTGGCGTGGTCGAGGAAATGACGTTGCGCAGGCTCTGTCCGTCGCCGATGGGGTTCTTGACCTTCACGCTGTAGGTGACCGTCGCGGTCGCGCCAAGCGGCAGGTCTCCGGTCCAGGTCAGCCGGGGTGCCGCGTAGGTCGTCGAGCCGGTTGAGGCGGTCGCGTCGTCGTGGTAGGCCGCGGTGGCGAGCACGCCGGTCAGGTCGTCGGTGAAGGTGGCGTCCTTCAGGCCGGTCTGGCCGGTGTTCGTCGCGGTGACGGTGTAGACGACCTGGTCTCCCGCCTTCGCCTCGGTGACGCTCGCCTTCTTCTCCAGGATCAGGCCCGCGACCGGTGTCGTGGTCCCGCGGCGCGGATCCTTCGGCTCCGGCGGGCAGTTCCCGAGGTGACGACGTTCGTCAGCGTGTGGTCGCCCTTCACCGGGTTGCTGACCGTGACGCCGCAGGGGGACCCCAACCAGGGCAGCTCAGCGAGATTTCCCGAGGACGGCCCCGGACCCCGGGCCACCCGTCACGTCCTGAAGGGGTATTGCCATTCCGATCCGAAACGGTGCCGGAGGACCACGAGAATTTCCCGGGAAAAGTCAGCCGGAATCGACGACCCGGCCGTGTTCGACGGCGACGATCCGGTCCGCGCGGGCGGCCAGCGCGCGGGTGTCGTGGCTGATCAGCAGGAGGGCGGCGGACGTCCGGCGCTGGTAGGCGTCGAGGCAGTCCAGGACGCGGACGGCCAGTTCCGCGTCGAGGCCGGTGGTGACCTCGTCGCAGATCAGGACGCGCGGTTCGGCCAGCAGCGCCCGGGCCAGGGCCGCGCGCTGCAGCTGGCCGCCGGAGAGCCCGGCCGGGCGGCGGCCGGCCTGGGCTTCGGTGAGCCCCAGTCCGATGAGGACTTCGCCGGCTTCGCCGGTCGCGTCCGCCGGGCGCAGGCCGCGCAGCCGGACCGCGGTCGCGGCGACCTGGTCGAGCACCGTCCGGCGAGGGTCGAACGACGACGCGGCTTCCTGCCAGACGTACTGGACATACGCCGTCTGCCGGGCGGTTCGCTTGCGCAGCAACGGCACCGGCTTCCCGTCGGCGAACACCTCGCCGCGGACTGGCGCCAGTCCCGCGAGGCAACGAGCCAGACTGGTCTTCCCGGCGCCGGAAGGACCGACCACGCCGACGGTCTCCCCCGCGAACAGCGACAGGTCGACGTCGCGGAGGACTTCCATCCGGCCATAGTGGACTGAGACCCCGCGCAGCTCAGCCACGCGCGCACCCCGCTCGACCGTCCGGGGAAGCGGCATGGCCGTGGGCGGTGGTTCGTCGGTGAGGGTTCCGTCCCGCAAGCGCAACGTCCGGGTGGCCGCGACGTCCGGATCGTGGGTGACGACCAGCAGCGCTGCCCCGGCGTCGGCCAGCGCGCGGAGCTGACGGAGGAGGCCGGCTTTGCTGACGGCGTCGAGACCGGTGGTCGGTTCGTCCAGGACCAGCGCGCCGGGGCGGGTCGCGAGGACCTGCGCGAGGGCGAGCCGGGTCCGCTGGCCGCCGGAGAACTCGAACGGGTAGCGCCGGAGGAGGCCGTCCGCGGCTTCGAAGGCCACCAGCCGCAGCACTTCGGCGACCCGCTCCCGGCGTTGCTCGCGCGACAAGCGCCCGGCATCGAGCCCGACCAGTTCCCCGAGCGCGTGGCCGACGCGCCGGGCGGGGTTCAGCGTCTCGGCGGCCTGCTGCGGCAGGTAACCGACCTTCCCGGGCGCGACCACCTCCGCGCGCACGGTGACCCCGGGCCGTTCGAGCCCGGCGGCGGCCATGGCCACGGTCGTCTTGCCGACGCCGGACGGGCCGGACAGCGTGACGATTTCGCCCGCGCTCACGCTCAGGGAGACGTCGTGCAGCAGCAGGGTTTCCCCGGCATGCGCGGTCAGGCCGCGAATGCTGATCACCGGTTCGGCCACTGCGCCCCCGGATCCGCCAGCAGGTCGTCCCACAGCAGGTTCAGGCCGACGACCAGCGCCACGATCAGCCCGGCGGGCAGGAACACCGACCACGGCGCTTCGGAGAGCCCGTCCTTGTTGGCCGCGACGGTCACCGCCCAGTCCGGCGACGCCGGGTCGAAGCCGAGGCCGAGGAAATTGGCCGAGGAGAGGAAGTAGATCGCCGCGGCGAGCCGGACGCCGAAGTCGGCGGCGACCGGGCGCGCGAGTTCCCGCAGCGCGTACCGGCCGTAGCGGTGGCGCCGCGGTTCGCCCTGCATGCGGAGCGCGTCCATCACCGGGCCGTGCACGACACCGCGCGCCGCCATCCGCACGAAACGGGCGATCGGGGCGACGAGCGCGAGTCCGACCGCCGAGGCGATCGCGACGGCGGAGCCGTTGGTGCGCACCGCCGCGACGATGATGATCAGCAGGGACGGCAGGCACAGCAGCACGTCGAGCGGGCGCATGATCAGGTCTTCCAGCCACTGGCGGGGCGCCGCGGCGGCGGCCATGCCGAGGGTGAAGCCGATCGCGTAGGCGCACAGCACGGTCAGGCCGGTGACGACCAGCAGCGTCCGGCCGCCTTGCAGCGCCGCCGCGAGCACGTCCCGGCCGAGCCGGTCCGTGCCGAACGGCGACCAGGTCGACGGGCCGAACGGAGCCTGCCGCCCGGCCGGGGCCCCGCTCGCGACGAGCGGGCCGAAAGCCGCGACCAGCACCGGCACGGCGACCAGGCCCGCGTAAACCCGCCGCGCCCTCACCTGCCCGGCGCCCATCGCCGTCCGATCAGGTCGATCAGCGCGTTCACCACCACCGCCACCAGCCCGGTGACCAGCACGATCGCCAGGATCACCGGCTCGTCGCGGTCGCCGATCGCGCCGATCAGCGTCGAGGCGACCCCGGGCAGCGCGAACACCGCCTCGACGATCAGCACCCCGGAGAGCAGGCCGTCGCCGGTCCGGCCCAGCTCCTGCATCGCCGGGCCCAGCGCGTTCGGCGCGATATGCCGCAGCAGCAGCGAAACCCGGCCGACGCCGAGCCGGCGGGCCTGCTGCACGTACGGCTTCGCGGACACGTCGATCACCCCGGCGCGGACCAGCCGGACCAGCGGCGCGGCGACCCGCGCGACCATCACCGCCAGCGGCAGCACGAGGTATCCGGGTTCGGCGAGCATCGTGCCCAGGTCGGCACCGAGGAAGGTCGCGGGGAACCAGCCGAGGCCGATCGCGACGTAGGCGACCAGCAGCACCGCGAGCACGAAATCCGGGATCGCGTCGAAGAACACGCTCACGGTCGTGATCACGCGGTCACGCGGCGAACCCGGCCTCAGCCCGGCGGCGAAGCCCGCCCATCCGGCGAGCGGCAGCAGCAGGATCGTGGTGAACGCGGCCAGCACGCCGGTGATCGCGAACGGCCCGGCGATGACGTCCGCGACCGGCTCGCCGCTGGCGTAGGACGTGCCGAAATCGCCGGTCGCCGCGTGGCCCAGCCAGCGGGCGAAGCGCAGCAGCGGCGCGACGTCCAAACCGAGCAGCTCCCGGGTTTCGACGCGTTGCCGCTCGCTGAACAGGTCATTGCCCTGCACATCCGCCGCGTCGCCGGGCAGCAGCAGCGACAGCCCGAACACGAGCGCGACCAGCACCGCGACCTGGCCCGCGCCGATGCCGAGCCGGCGCAGCGCGAAC
>NZ_LWSF01000001.1:840119-990759 GCF_001651785.1 Amycolatopsis sp. M39 | reverse complement strand
CCTGCCACACCGTGCCGGCCTCGGCGAATCCGGCCTCGCGCAGGAAAGCCAGGTAATCTTGCACGGACGGGCGGTCGGTCACCTCGTGCGCGAACCCGCCGGCCCGCCGCGCGACCAGACCGGCCAGCTCGGGCGCGGCTTCGACGGCCTGCCACCACGCGGCCCAATCCTCGTCGCGCGCCACTCCGGCCCGGGCCGCGCGCCGCTTCGTCAGCGCGCGGGTCAAGGTGTCGAGCCGCGGTCCGGCGTCGCCCTCGTAGAGGTGGTCGCCGTTGACGAAAACCCCGCCGGGAGCGAGGACTTCACCGCACACGGCCAGCAGGTCGCGCAACGGCGCGCGGTTCATCCAGTGCAGTGCGGTCGTGCTGACGAACGCGTCGGGTGCGCGGTCGAGTTCGAGCGCCTCGTACCAGCCGCGCTCGCGCAGATCCGTGGTGACGGTGCGGAACCGGTCGCTGCCGTACGCGAGATCCGCGAGTCCGAGCAGCAGCGGGTCGGCGTCCGCTCCGACCACCCGCGCGCCGGGGAACCGGGCCAGCAGCCGGGTCGCGAGCGAACCGGGACCCACGCCGAGGTCCACGATCAGCGGGTCTTCGCGCGGGACCAGCTCGGCCAGCACGTCGCCGAGCACCGCGAACCGCTCCTCGCGGTCGGGCAGGTAGAACTCCTGCTGCCGGTCCCAGCGGTCCAGCCAGTAGCGGGCGCGGTCTTCGGTGAGGACGGTCATCGGGTCACCTTGTCGAATCGGACCCAGTTCAGCGAATTGGGCACTCCGGCGGGAATTCCGCGGTACTTCGCGGAGGCGGCGCTGTTCCAGGTCGAGTTGCCCCAGAACACGAATCCGCCGCGGTCGTGGAGGATCTCGTGCATCCGGCGGTAGAGCGCGGCGCGGTCCGGCTGTTTCGCGGTGGAAAGCGCCTGGCGGTACAGCGCGTCGAATTCCGGATCGTGCCAGTTGGTGCGGTTCTGCGGCGCGTTGCCGAGCAATCGCGACGCGAAGTGGTTCGGGATCGGCAACGGCCCGGACTGGCCCATGGTGAGCTCCCCGGTCTTCAGAGCTTCGGAGTAATAGGTGTCGCCGGAGCCGACCCGGACCTTGACCGTCACTCCGCTGCGTTTGGCTTGTTCGGCGAAGAGATTCGCCGCCTCCACGAATCCGGCCGCGGCCGGCGCGGTGAACAGCTCGAAGGCCAGGTTCTGCGCGCCGGCTTCGCGCAGCAGCGCTTTCGCCTCGTCCGGATCGTAAGTGTGCGGGGGAAGGTCGGCGTAGTACTCGAAGCCTTTCCCGAACACGTCGTTCGCGACCTCGCCCTCGCCCTGCAACGCGACCTTCACCAGTTCCTCGCGATCGACCATCCGCATCATCGCCCGCCGGACGTCCGGGTTGTCGAAGGGCGGCCGGTCGGTTTTCATCGCGAAGTAGTAGATGCCGCTGTGCGCCGCGGAACGCACGTCGATCCCGTCCGCCGCGCGCAGCGTTTTCGCCGCGGCCGGGGTCAGGTCGTCGGCGAAATCGGCCTGACCGCTGCGCACCGCGGCCGGGCGGGCGTCGTTCTCCGCGCTGAGGACGCGCAACCGGCGGATCTTCGGCGCACCGTCCCAGTAATCGTCGTACGCGGTCGCCGCCATCTCGCGACCGGGCCGGAACGACTCGAAGCGGAACGGACCGGTGCCGATCGGATGCTTGAAGTCCTTCGTGCCGTTGCGGACGATTCTGGTGCCGTAGGCGGAAAGCGCGGTCAAGAACTCGAACGACGGTTGCTTGAGCGCGATCTCCACCGTCTGATCGTCCACCTCGCGCGACTGCGAAAGGTCGACCAGGTCCAGCGTCGCGGCGGCGATGAACGGCTGCGGGCCAGGCGGGCCGAGCACCCGCGACAGCGTGTACAGCACGTCGGCGGAGGTGAACTTCGCGCCGTCGTGCCAGCGCGCGTCGCGCAGCGAGAGCCGCCAGCGGGTGCCGTCGGCGTTCGGCTCGGCGGCGCGGGCGAGCCGCGGCACCGGCCGCATCGTGTCGTCGACCTCGAACAGCCCGTCGTACAGGGCTTTCAGCCGCGCCTCGTCGATGAACAGGTGACTGGTGCCCGGATCGAGCCGTTCGTCGGTGCCGGACCCTTTGAGCACAGCGGAAAACGTGTCGATCCCGGTGCCGCCGCCTGCTTGCCGGCCGCCGCACCCGGCCGCCAGCACGCCCGTGGCGCCCAGCAGGAACCCGCGCCTGCTCAGCCCTGCGGATCCGGTCATGAGACTCCCTCGCGCCGGGCCGGCGCCGGAAGGAGGAGAACAGGACGAAGCGCCGCCCGCGTGCCGCGGCGGCTCCCCGGCCTGGCCAAATCCGCGTGGCGCCGGCCGATCAGTGGATCCCGCGGAGGTATCTGGCTTCGGCTCGGCGAGCCTCACAGTTGCGGGGCAGCTCCGGAATCGCACCGGTCTTCCCTCCACGTGCGCCACACCCTAGGCGGTGCGGTCACCTTCCGCGCGGTTCGTGCGAAATCTCACCTCGCGGGTCCCGGCCGAGCAGCATTTCCCGGGGGACCGGACGAAAGGGGCACCGGAGGGTGAGCGACGGACCGTCGCCGCCGGAACTGGCCGGATACGTGCGGGTGGCGCGCGTTCACCGCGAGCACGAGCGCTACCGCTCGGTGCTTCGAACTCGGGAGTCGGCGGCGATTCCAACGCCTTGGAGCTGCTGGGCGCCCGATGGCCGGACAGTCCGGCGCCCGACCGGCTCGATCCCGCGCACGGTGCGCTCGGCTGCGTCGATCTGCGGTGGTCGCGACCCTTCATGGAAGGGGGAAGGCGGATCCGAGCCAGCCGAGATCACCGCCCTGCGCAGCCGGTTCGAGCGGTACCAGCGGCTGTCCGGATGGCTGGGCGAGCACAGGGCCGCGGCTGCGCTCCCTGCTGGTCGCCGATCTCGTCGAAGCCGCCCGCCCGCGGTTCCGGGCGCTGACGCGCACCACCGAAGCGGCGAACGCGTACAGCCTGGTCGCCCGGCTGCTCGACTCCGCCGTCCATACGCTCAAGGCGCAGGACCTCACTCCCGAAGGCGTCCGCCGCGATCCCGCTGCCGCGGCGAAGATGGTGCTGACCGCGTCCTGGTTCCTCGATTCCGCGGCTTCCGCCCTCGCCGAAGCCGGTGCGCGGCTCGGCTTGCCCGATCCGGACTGGACCAGCTTCATCGCGCTCGCCGAGAGCTGAGCCTTTCTGGTTCATTCGAAGACATGGCCGAGACTTTCGGAGTTCCGCGACCGGGCAAAGTCGACTATTACGCTCGCGTGGCCGAAGCCGGGCGCGACTACAAACGGCACGTGCTGGCCGGGCTGGATCTGCGGCCCGGCCTGACCGTGCCGGATGTCGGCTGCGGTCCCGGCACCGACCTGCCCGCGATGGCCGAAGCGGTGGGTGCCGCGGGTTGGGTCGCCGGAGTCGACACCGAGCCGGGGATGGTCGAGGAGGCAGGGCGGCGGGTCTCTTCCGTGCCGCAGGTTTCGGTCCGGCTGGCCGATGCGCAAGCGCTGCCGCTGGAGGACGCCGGCGCGGACCGGGCGCGGACGGACCGGATGGTGCAGCACGTCGCCGATCCCGCCGCGGTTTTCGCCGAACCGCGCCGGGTCCTGCGACCGGGCGGGCCGGCGTGCGTGGCCGAACCGGACTGGGACAGTCTGGTGGTCGATCCCGGGGAGCGCTCGACGAACCGCGCGTTCAACCGGTTCGTGTGCTCGACGATGGTCCGGAACGCGACTGCCGGCCGTTCCCTGGCGCGGTTCGCGGCGGGCGCGGGGTTCGAGGTGCTCGACGTTTCGGTCGAGGCGCCGGTGTTCCGCGATTTCGGGACCGCGGACAAGATCGGAACACCGAGCGCGCGGTGCGAGCGGGCCAGCTGGAGCGGGCCGCCGGGGACGAGTGGCTGGCGACGCTCGCCGCGGGGCCGTTTCTGGCCGCGAGCATGGTGTTCGTCGGGGTTTTCGTCAAGCCCGCCGCTTGACCATCTCCGCGATCCACACCGGCGCGTACGGCGAGGTGCAGTTCGGCGGCGTCGGATAGTCCTTGAGCACGCCCAGCCGCTCGCCGATGCCGATCGCACGGGCGCGCAGGCCGGGGTTTTCGATGCCGATCTGGGCGAGGCAGTGGTTCATCGCCCACTGCAACCGCTCCGGGGCGGCTTTCATCTCGGCTTCGATGACGTCGAGAAGCCGGTCGAGGTCGAGCCCGCCGGGCTTCTTGGCGACGCGGTCCGCGGCGAGCGCCCAGCCCGCGCTCGCCACCACCGGGTCGGGGTCTTCGAGCCAGGCCGCGCGGAGGTCCTCGGCGTGGCGGCTTTTCCTGACGATGTTCGCGAGGAGCCAGTCGTGGACCTTGGGGGTGCCCGCCTCGCGCAGCATCCGGTCGAGGTCGTCCCGGTCGAACTGCTTCGGCCGGGCGAGGAGGAGCGCGAGAAGGCGGGCGTTGCTGTCGCCGGTCCGCCAGAGTTCGCCGGCCAGGACGGGTTGGGCTTTGAGTTCTTTCGCGAGGGCGCGGAGCTTGGCGAGGTTGACGCTGTGGTCGTCGCCGTGGTTCTCGTTGACCGCCCGGATTTTGGGGTCGTGAAGCTCGGCGAGCCGGTCGAGGACCCCGGAGAGGGTTGCTTCGGCCACAGGAACCTCCCTGCTCAGGTGCGGACAGCGCCGAGCATACGGGTTCGAGGTGGCTCAGCCAGCTTTTCGGTCGTGCGGGGAACCCTGCGGGAATCTGATTCCCGCAGGGTTCCCCGCACCGACGGTCAGCGGGGTCAAGTACGCCAGTCGGGATGCCGAGCATCGGCGAGGAACTCCTCCGGAGCGGGAATCGGCACCCGCACCCAGTTGTCCACCCGGGTGAACGTCGCGCCGCCCATGCGGCCCACCGGCTGGTACACGTCCTGGTCCAGCCGTCCGTCCGGACGCAGCAACCGGTCGTCCACCGCTACCCCGGCCACCTCGCCGAAGACCAGGTGCGAGCCCCGGAACTCCTCGATCTTCACCAGCGTGCATTCCAGGCTCGGGCCGGCCCCGGCGGGATGGGGCACGGCGATCCGCACCCCGGGCGTCCACGACAATCCGACGTGCTCGGCTTCGTCCACCGACGAGTCCACTGTGGACGCAGTGCGCGCGACCAGTTCCTCCTGGCCGCTCAGCGCTATCGTGATCGCGAACTCGCCGCGGGCCTCGATATTGGCCAAAGTGTCCTTCGGCGCTTCCGAAATCGAGAACAGCACCGTCGGCGGGTCCATGGTCAGCGGCGCGAAGTAGCTGAACGGCGCGAGGTTCCGCACCCCCGCGCCGTCCACCGTGCTCACCCACGCGATCGGCCGCGGGACGACGGCGTTCTTCACCATCCACACGAAAGCGCCGCGGTCAGCGTCGGTATTGCTGCTGTACACGAAACCTCACTCTGTCACTACCCGCCCTCCGAGCATGGTCAGTTCCGACCGTACGCTCAGCAACTCCGGGCCCGCGGCGGTGACCGGATCGTGGGCGAAGACCGCCAGGTCGGCGAGCGAGCCGACACTGAGCGTTCCCTTGGCAGACTCCGCGTGTTCGAGCCAAGCCGGGCCGGTCGTCCACAAGCGCAGTGCCTCCTCCCTGGTGAGCGGGCTGGCCACGGCGGAGAAGGCGTTCGGGCCGGGCGAACCGGTGAAGGTCGCGACGCCGCGGCGCCAGTCCGGCACGGTCACCGGGGCGTCCGAGCTGTCGGCGACCACCACGCCGTGGTCCAGCAGGGCCCGCGCGGGGAAGGCGCCGGCCCATCTCTCCTCGCCCAGCACGCGGACCATCGACGGGCCGCTGTAGGTGCGCATCAGCGAGCTGGTGATGACTCCGATGCCGGACCGAGCCAGGCGGGAAAGCACGGCGGAGGACAGGAAAGTGCCGTGGATCAGCGCGTGCCGGGCCGCCGGCCAGGGGTCGACCTCCTGGGCCGCCTCGATCGCGTCGACGACCGCGTCCGCGGCCCGGTCCCCGGTCACGTGGACTTGCACGCGCACCCGCCGGACGTGCGCGGCCAGGATCAGTTCGTGCAGCTCGCGCACGCGCGCGTCGTCGTCGGGGCCGAAGGTCACCAGGCTGCCGTGCCCGCCGGACGGGTACGGCGAGTGCATCCACGCGGTGCAGTGCGTCGGCACTCCGTCGGCGAACAGTTTGATGCCGCCGATCCGCAGCAGGTCGTCGCCGACCGAGAAGTCCGTCTCGTCCAGCAGCCGCGCCAGCGAGGCGGCGGACGTCGTCGGCGACGGCCAGTTCCAGTGCAGCAGCGCGGTGATCCGCATCCGCAGCCGGCCCGCGGCGTGCAGGTCCCGGTAGTCCCGCCACAGGTCCGGCGGGACGATCGGGTCGGTCACGCTGGTCATCCCGAGGGCGTTCAGCCGTTCCATGCCGCGCACGATCGAATCCAGCCGGACCGACCGGCTCGGCTTCGGCACCAGCGAAGCGACCAGTTCCTGCGCGCTCTCCACCAGGACCCCGGTCGGTTCGCCCGCGGCGTCCCGCACGATCTCCCCGGCTTCCGGATCCGGCGTCGCCGCGGTGATTCCGGCCCGGTCCAGCGCCGCGCTGTTCGCCCATACCTCGTGCGACGACGCGTGATGCAGCACGGCAGGCCGCGTGCCGGTCACACCGTCCAGCCAGGCGCGGGTGGGCGCCCCTCGGCCGTCGGCGAATTCGGCGATCGTCGTTTCCCGCCAGCCGCGGCCGACGATCCACTCCCCCGGCGGCGCCTCGGCCAGCGCACGGGCTACCGCGGAAAGATCCGCGGCGGCCGAAAGGTCCACACAGAACTCCGGACCGGCGGCGGCGTGGAAGGCCAGGTGCACATGCGCGTCGTTCAGTCCGGGAAGGACAGTCCGGCCCGCCAGCTCGACGATCCGCGCATCCGGTGCGGCCGCGGCGGAAACCGTCTCGTCGTCGCCGACCGCGGCGATCCGGCCGTCCGACACCAGCACCGCGGAGGCAGTTCCGGCTACCGGATCGAACGTCCGGACCACGCCGCCGCGCAGCAGCACATCCTCAGTCATACCGCCGCCAATTCCGGAACGTCGCCGCTCGGCACCACGGCCTGATGTTCTGGATGCCAGGCCACGATCACCTCGTCTCCCGGCCGATGCTCGTGCGCGACTCCGGCGGTCAGCACCGCACAACCGCGCGCGCCGTCGGAATACCGCAACCAAATCCGCGTGTGGTCGCCGACGTACACGATGTCGGTCACCCGCGCGCTCGCCCGCTGGTGTCCGCTCGGGACCGGATCCGCGGAACTGTGCAGGGTCAGGCGTTCCGGCCGCACGATCGTCACCTCCCCCGGCGTCAGCGACAGCGCATTGGACTCCCCGACGAACTGCGCGACGAACAACGTTTCCGGCCGCTCGTACAACTCCTCCGGCGTGCCGACCTGTTCGATCCGGCCGTCGTTGAACACTGCGATCCGGTCCGACAACGTAAGCGCCTCCTGCTGATCGTGCGTCACGAAGAGGAACGTCATGCCCAATTCCCGGTGCATCCGCGCGATCTCGCGCTGCAACTGGTCGCGCAGCTTCTTGTCCAGCGCGCCCAACGGCTCGTCCATGAGCAACGCACGCGGTTCGTACACCACCGCCCGCGCCAAAGCGACGCGCTGCTGCTGGCCGCCGGAAAGCTGGCGCGGCAACCGATCCCGCACCGCCGACAGCCCGACCAGCTCCAGCACCTCGGCCACCCGCCGCGCGATCTCGGGCTTCGGCACCTTGCGCTGGGTCAGTCCGAAAGCGACATTGCGCGCCACCGACATGTGCGGAAACAGCGCGTACTGCTGGAAAACCACGCCGAGATTCCGCCGGTGCGGTTTGAGCCGCGAGATCTCCTGACCGTCCACCGTGATCGACCCGGACGTGAGCGGGGTGAACCCGGCGATCATCGACAGCATGGTCGTCTTGCCCGAACCGGACGGGCCGAGGAAGGTCATGAACTCGCCGTCGGCGATGTGCAGCGAAACGTCGTCCACGGCGGGCCGGTCGACGCCGGGGTAGGCCTTCGTCACGTGTGCGGTCGCGATTCCGTCAGTCATGAGTGCTCTTTTCGGCGCAGAACGGCGGGGACGAACAGCAGGATGGTGGTGAACACGACGATCAGGCTCGACGCGGCGGCGATCGTCGGGTCGATTTCCAGCACGATCGATTCGTACATTTTCACCGGCAGCGTCTTGATCGCGGGCGTCTGCAGGAACAACGCCACCACGACCTCGTCGAACGACGTGGCGAAGGCGAACACGAAGCCGGACAGCACGCCGGGCGCGATGATCGGAAGCACGACCTTGCGCAGTGTCGCGAACCGAGGCGCGCCGAGGCTGGCCGCCGCTTTCTCCATGGTCGGGTCGTACCCGGCGAGGCTGGTCCGCACCGAGGTGAGCACGAACGGCAGTCCGAGCACCGCGTGCGCCAGCACGAAGCCGAGCATCGTGCCGTTCAGCTGCCAGCGCAGGAAAACGCCGTAGATCGCGACCGCCACCACGATGCCGGGCAGGATCATCGGAGCCATCAGCAGCTGCCGGACGACGCCCTTGCCCCGGCCCATCCGGTCGAGCGCCAGCGCGGCCGCCACGCCGAGCACGGTCGCCAGCAGCGCGGCGAGCACCCCGACCTGCACCGAATTCGCCAGCGCGGCCAGCCATTGCTTGCTGGTGAAGAACTCCGCGTACCAGTGCCACGACCAGTCCTTCGGCGGGAACTCGAAGGTCGAGCCCGCGCCGAAGCTCATCGGGATCACCACGAGCGTCGGCGCGACGAGCACGAAGGCGACGAGGACGACCCACACGCGCAGGCCCCAGCCGAGGCTCCGCTGCCGGACCGCGGCGGCCCTGCTGATGGACGGATTGTCAGCCACGGCCGGCACCTCCAGCCGCGCTGGTGCCCAGCGGCGCGGCCACGCGGCTGAGCACGGCGAGCACCACGAGCGTGACGACCAGCAGGATCGTCCCGAGCGCGCCGGCGCCCGCGAAGTCCAGCAGGTCGTTGACCTGAGTGCCGATCACCTGCGCGACCAGCGCCTGCTGCGGCGTGCCGAGCAGCGCCGGGGTGATGTAGAAGCCCAGCGACATGATGAACACCACCGACACCCCGGCCAGCACGCCCGGCATCGACAGCGGCACGTACACCCGCAGGAACGCGACCGGACGCCGCGCGCCGAGGCTGCCCGCCGCGTGCAGCAGGCTGCGGTCGATGCTCAGCATCGAACTTTGCAGCGGCAGCACCATGAACGGCAGCATCACCTGCACCATCGCGACCGTCACCCCGGCCACCGATCCCAGCAGCACGACCCCGTCGATGCCGATCGCCGACAGCACCCGGTCGATGACGCCGCCGCGCTGTTCGAGCACGTACCAGGCGAAGTTTCGCGCCATCAGGCTGGTCCAGAACGGCATCAGCACCAGCAGCGTCAGCACCGACCTCGCGCGACGGCCGACGAGCGTCATCGCGTAGGCGTAGGGATAGGCGATGACGAGCGTGGCCACGGTGATGATCAGCGCGGTCCGCAAGGTCCGCAGCAGCACGCGGATCTGCACCTCGTCGCCGAGCACCGCCAGGTAATTGCCGGCCCCGAACGACGGTTCGGTGAAGCTCCGCCACAGGATCACGGCGAGCGGGTAGAAGAAGAACACCAGCACCACTGCCGCGGCGGGCAGCAGCAGCCACGAAGTCCGCCGTTTTTCGGACCCGGCGCGGCGCACAGCAGGCACGCGGGTCGCCACGGCGGTCATCCGGTCGTCCAATCCGACCACGCCTTCACCAGCTCGGGCCGGTTCGCCGCCCAATAGCGCACATTGCTGAGCACGCGCAGGTCCTCCTTGCCCTCGCCCCAGATGTCGAGCTGGCGGCCGATCTCCGAACGGGCGGCGGGGGCGGCCGTGTTGGCCGGTCCCACGCCCGCCCGCGCGGCGAAGTCCGCCGCTTGCGCCGGTTGCGAGGCGAAGCGGATGAGCTTCTTCGCCTCCTCGGCGCGCGCCGTCCCCTTCGGCACCACGAGTACGTCCCAGGTCACCGGCACCGGGATGTCCGGCACCACCTTCCAGTTCGTCGCCCCCGCCTTGAGCAGCGAGAACGCCCGCGCGCTGACGATCAGCGCCATGTCCGCCTGGCCGCCCGCCATCCGCTGCTGCTGGTCGCCGTAGGTGCTGCTGATGGCCAGCTGCGGCCGGATCCGGTCGTACATCCGCAGCGCGCGGCGCATGTCCAGCGGGTACAGCTTGTCGCGCGGCACGCCGTCGGCCAGCAGCGCCGCCTCGATGGTGCCGACGCTCGGGTCGCCGCCGTAGATGATGCGGCGGCCGGGGAACTGCTTCGGGTCGAAGAAGTCCGCGAGTTTCGCCGGCGGATGCTTGCCGTAGACCTTCGAGTCGTACATCAGCATCATGCCGAAGAAGGCGTCCGGCACCCCGCAATCGGTGAGCGAGCCCTCCGGGAACCCGGCGGCCTGCGCGCCCATGTCGACGGGTTCGAGCAGGCTCCCGCACACCGCGGCGGCGGCGGACGCGTCGGTGTCGACGACGTCCCAGGTCACCTTCCCCGCCTCGACCATCGCCTTGAGCTTGGCGTTGCTCGACGGGCCGTCGATGGTGACCGTGGTCCCGGTCTGCTGCTCGTACGGGTCGAGCCACGCGGCGCGCTGGCCCGCCTGGTACGCGCCCTGGCCGTAGGAGGCGAACACGAGCGAGTTCGGGCCGCCCTCGGAAATCGCGCAGCCGGCGGTGGTGAGCAGAAGCGCGGCGGACAACAGCGTCGGTATCCGGCGTCTCATGGCTCCTCCGTTCAGCTCGCCGCGGCGGCGACGTGCTTGCCCAGCACGTCGGCCAACGTGTCGATCTGGTCCTCGGTGATCACCAGCGGCGGGGACAGCACGATGCTGGTCCCGGACGCGCGGACCACCACGCCGTCCGCGCGGCAGCCCGCCTGCACCGGCGCGGTGGGCCGGTCGGCGAACTCGATGCCGAGCATCAGGCCGACGCCGCGGACCTCGCGCACGTGCGGCAGCTCGGCGAGCGGGTCGAGCCGCGCGCGCAGCCGGGCGCCGAGGACGGTGGCGCGTTCGAGCAGGTTCTCCTTTTCGATGAGATCCAGGTTCGCCAGCGCGACCGCCGACCCGACCGGGTGGCCGTTGTAGGTGAAACCGTGCAGGAACGTCGCGCCTTCGGCGAGTTCCAGCACCCTCGATCCAATGAGGACCGCACCCATCGGAATGTACCCGCTGGTGAGCCCCTTCGCGGTGACGATCATGTCCGGTTCGACGCCGAAGCGCTCGCTGCCGAACCAGTGCCCGGTGCGGCCGAACGCGGTGACGATCTCGTCCACGATCAGCAGGATTCCGTGTCGCCGCAGGACTTCCTGCACCCGCGGCCAGTAGCCCTCCGGCGGCGGAACCATCCCGCCGACGCCGAGCACCGGTTCCCCGATGAACGCGGCGATCCGGTGCGCGCCGATCTCCTCGATGCGCTTCTCCAGCTCCGCCACCAGAATGCCGGTCGCGTCCGGACCGTGCTCGATGCCGTGCGGTTTGCCGAGCCATTCGACATCCGGCAGCAACGGGCCGTACCCGGCGCGCAGGCCCTCGATCCCGGTCGCGGCCAGCGAGGCGCCGCCCATGCCGTGGTAGCCGCCGTGCCGCGCCAGCACCACCGTGCGCTCCGGCGAACCGGCGTGATGGAAGGCGAGGCGAGCGAGCTTGATCGCGGTTTCGTTGCCCTCCGAACCGCCGTTGGTGAGGAAAACGCGTTCCAGGCCGGCCGGGGCGAGCGACAGGAGGCGTTCGGCGAGCCGGATCGACGGTTCATTGGAGTAGTCGCCGAAGGACGAGTAGAACTCCAGCTTGCGGATCTGCTCGGCGGCGACGTCGGCGAGTTCGGCGCGGCCGTGGCCGACCGGGCACTGCCAGAGGCCGCAGGTGCCGTCGAGGTACTGGTTGCCGTCGGTGTCCCACAGCAGCGCGCCCTCGCCGCGGTCGAGGAGGAGCGGTTCGGCCGGATCGCCGATGACGGTGTGCGGGTGGATGAGGGTGCGCCGGTCGGCGGCGGCGAGGTCAGCGGTGGTCAACGCGGATTCCTTTCGGGGAGCGGTTCAGAACCGCAGAGCGACGGCTTTGGTCTCGGTGTAGGCCTCGATGCCTTCGGCCCCGCCTTCGCGTTCCTGGCCGGAGTTCTTCTGGCCGCCGAAGGGAAGTTCCGGACGCACCGGGGCCGGGTCGTTGACGCCGAGCACGCCGAAATCGAGCCGGTCGAGCGTGCGCCAGATGCGGCGCAGGTCGGCGCCGAACACGTAGGCGGCGAGGCCGTAATCGGTGGAGTTGGCCAGTTCGACGGCCTCGTCGTCGGTGCCGAAGGCCGACACCGCGAGCACCGGGCCGAACGTTTCCTCGCGGCTGATGAGCATGTCCGGGGTGACGCCGTCCAGCACGGTGGGTTCGAAGAAATGGCCCGGCAGCGCGGAATCCGTCCACCGGTTGCCGCCGACGAGCACGCGCGCGCCCTTGCCGACCGCGTCCGCGACCTGGTTCTCCACCTTCGCCAGCCCGGCCTCGTCGATCAGCGGCCCGACGTGGGTGCCTTCGGCGTCGCCCCGGCCGACCTTCAGCGCGGCGGTTTTCTTTTCGATCAAGGAAAGCAGGTCGTCGCGGACACTTTCGTGGACGTACAACCGGTTCACCGCGGTGCAGCTCTGCCCGGCGTTGAAGAACTTCCCGGTGACGACGCCCGCCGCGGCGGCTTCGAGATCGGCGTCCTCGAACACGATCGCCGGCGAGTGCCCGCCCATTTCGAGCGACGTGCGGCGGAGGATGTCGCCGGTCTGGCGCAGCAGGCCCAGTCCGACCTCGGTGGAACCGGTGAAGCTGACCTTGCGCAGCCGCCGGTCGGCCAGCAGTGCTCCGACGAGGTCGGCGGGCCGGGTGGTGGTCAGCGACTGCAGCACGCCGCCGGGCACACCGGTGTCCTGCACGATTTCCAGCAGCGCGGTCGCGATCAGCGGGGTCTGCTCGGCCGGTTTCGCGATGACCGGGCAGCCTGCCGCGAGCGCGAGCCCGATCTTGCGGATCAGCATGCTGGCCGGGAAATTCCACGGCGTGATCGCGAGTACCGGGCCGACCGGCGCGCGCAGCACGAGCCCGGGGCCGGCCGCGTTCGCCGGGGTGACCCGGCCGTACGCGCGGCGGCCCTCCTCGGCGGCCCACTCCAGCATCCGGGCGGCCCCGGCCAGTTCGCCGTTCGCCTCGGCGAGCGGTTTCCCGTTCTCGCGGCTGAGCAACGCGGCCAGTTCGCCTTGCCGCGCACGGATTCCGGCGGCGGCGGCGCGCAGGTGGCCGCTGCGGGTCTCCGGGTCGGTGTCCGCCCATTCGCGGGCCGCGCGCGCGGCCGCGGCCAGTGCGTCGCGCGCCTGTTCGGGCCCCGCGTCGGCGGCCTGGCCGAGGACGGCGAGGCTCGCGGGGTCGACGACGTCGAACGTCGCCGGGGCGGACTGCCAGCGGCCGTCGATCAGCAGGGTCGCGGCGGCGGTGTCGGGCATCGGGTACGCCTTTCGGGTCGGCGGTTCGGGATGCGCCGAGTCTGACCCCATGGTGTTGATTAAGTCAACACCTGAGCGGCGGCGAAATTCCGGAAAGGACAGTGGGAAGTTCTTGCGGTGCAACGGTATCCGGCAACACTTCGACCCCGGCGGCGTCGGGCGCAGCCGGGGCGGGAGTACGGGTTCGGTTAACGCGCGGCCGCGAGCAGGCCGCGCAGGGCTTCGAGCGCCGGGCCCGGATCGACGTCCGGATCCGCCGCCTGGTGCAGGAACATTCCGTCGAGGGCGTAGAACACGAGCTGGGCCAGCCCGCCGTCGGCCGCCAGTTCCTTGCCGACCGCGGCGAGATAGCCGTCGTAGAGCCTTCGCACGACCGGCCGCAATTCGGGCCGCCGCGCCGCTTCCACGACCAGCTGGTACTGGAACACTTGCAGGTCCGCGCTGTCCCGGAACCGCTGACGCACCTCGGGACCGTCCGCGTAGACGCCGGTGCGGGCGCCGATCAGGCCGTTTTCCGCGCTCTCCTCCAGCACCAGGTCCAAAGAGGACTGGAGGAGGTCGTCGATCGAGGAGAAATGGTGCTGGACCGCGCCGGTGGTGCAGCCCGCCGCGCGCGCGACCGCGCGGTAGGTGAGGCCGCGCAGCCCGTCGGAAGCGACCACGCCGACCGCCGCCCGGCGCAGGGCGAGCTTCGTCCCGGTCGGGTCGTCCGCGGTTGTGGACCGGCTCATCCGCACCTCCTCGGCTTCGTCCGGCTGGGGTCGCGTCCACGCTACATTACATTTGTAATGTGAACCAGGGCGACGGGCGCCCCGAAGACAACTCGCGAGCCGCGGCGGCTTCCGGTCAGGCTTTCCCGGCCGCCGATGCGGCGGCGGCCAAGGCGGCGAGCATTCGCTCCCGGGTCGGCACGTCGAGGCGGCAGGCGTCCCCCGCGACCGGCTCAGGCGTGCCCATCACGTCGACCCCGTCGACCAGAATCGTCGGCGAGCGGTAGCGGCCGACGCGTTCGACGACCGCCGCGCCGAGGCCGCTCTCGGCGAGGCACCCGGCCGCCAGCGACCGGGCCGCCTCGGCGTTCGGGCAGCCCGGGGCGCTCAGCAGTTCCACCCGCGTCCCGCGGATCTCCGGCCCGGCCGCGCACATGACCCCAGCGTAGGCCGAAATCGGCCCTTGACAATCCGCTTCCGGAAAAAGCTATGGTGGCCAAGGACGTCGAAAGCCACGGCCCGGTGGGCAGTCCGGGCGGCGCGCCGCGCTCGTACCCGCACCTTTCCGGTGCGTCCAGCACGTCCCCTCGTTCCGTATCCAGAAGGGGAATTCGCTGTGCCCGGAAACCTTCGCGTCCTGATCATCGGCGCCGGCGTCGGCGGACTCGCGCTCGCTCAGGGATTGCACCGCGCCGGGGTTGAGGTCACAGTCTGCGAACGTGACCTGTCCCCGCTCGGCCGGTTGCGGGGATATCGCCTGCGGCTCGACCCGAACGGCCTCGACGCGCTCGACCGGCTGCTTCCCGCGCCGCTCAGCCGAGCGGTCTGGGACGCCAGTTCGACGCCTTCGCGCACCAGCTATCTCAACGGGACGCCGCCGGAGGAACCTGTCGAGCGCGATGTCTCGATCAACCGCCGCACGCTGCGCGAGATCCTCCTGCACGGGCTGGACGGCGTCGTCGAGTTCGGCCGCGAGTGCACCGGCTACCGCCTGGACGACGCCGTCACCGCGACCTTCGCCGACGGATCGACCGCGTCCGCTGACGTCCTGGTCGCCGCCGACGGGGCGAATTCCGTGATACGACGCCAATACCTGCCGCACGCACGCGTAATGGACACCGGCGTGCGCATCATGTACGGCCGCTTCCCGCTCACCCGCGACACCGCCGGACTGATCCCCGACGAGTGGTTCGGGATCTACCGCGGGCTGTTCGGCCCGGACCACCAGCACATCGGCATCGCGCCGGTCCACCCCCGGCGTCCGGCGCCGCTGCCAGGCCTCACCGACACCGGCGACTACGTGATGTGCCTGCTCGCCGCCCGCACCGAACTGCTGCCGTACTCCGACGTCGAACTCCGCGCCGCGACCGGCCTTGAGTTGCGGGACATGACGGTTTCCTTGGCTCGTAAGTGGAATCCGAAGGCCGGCGAGCTGCTGGCCCTCGCCGATCCCGAGACGCTGTTCCCCGTCTTCCTGCGCACCAGCGTGCCGATCGAACCGTGGCCGACCACGCCGGTGACCCTGCTCGGCGACGCGATCCACGCGATGAGCCCAGCGGTCGGCGTCGGCGCGAACACCGCCCTGCGCGACGCCGAGCTGCTCGCCGCGAAGCTCACCGAGACCGATCTCCTCCCGGCGCTGCGCGACTACGAGACCGCGATGATCAGCTACGGCTTCGACGCGGTCCGGACGTCCGCGAAATTCGGCGCGCTGCGGATGGGCCAGCCCCCGCTCACGCAGGCTTGAGCAACGGCACGTCCCGGGAAACCGCACGGAACCCGACGCTGTAATAGAGCCCCCGCGCCGACGGATGTCCGGGCGCGCCGAGGCATGCAACCGTCGCGTGGGCAGCTCCGGCCGCCCGCGCGCGGTCCATGCCGTGCAACAGCATCGCGCGGCCCAGCCCGAGCCGCCGGTAATCCGGATGGGTGCCGACCGGCTCGAACTCGACGGTCTTGTTCGCCTCGTCCCACCACATGATCGTCGACGCCGCCATCGTCGCGTCCGGCGCTTCGACCAGGATATGCAGGTCACTGCGATACGCCGGGGTCGCGCGGACGCCCTCGTAACCTTCCAGCGTGTACGCGGTCACGCCCCAGGCGGCCACATGAGCCTGGACAGCCGCCTCCGGTCCGGCCTCGGCGGCGGTGCGGAAGCGGAATCCGTCCGGCAGCACCGGCGTTTCGAGCACCTCGAGATCTCGTTCGTTCAGCTGCGTCCAGGACCCGGTCTCGCCGAGGCCCTCCGGATCGGGGCGGTAGCCGTGCGCTGCCCAGCGTTCCAGGCCGAACTTGTCGGCCGCTCCGGGAAGCACGGTGCGTTCGAGTCCGTCCGCGGTGGCGTCGAACCAGTCGATCACCTCGTCGGCCAGTCCGGCGTGGCCGGGATGGACCTGATACGCCAGGTAAGCACCGGTGACGTCGTTGACCGAGCCGTCGTTGAGCCGCACGCTCCGGGGCAGTTGCGCCCAGCCCCACGCGACGAGGTCGTCGCCGGCGAACCACAGCCGGCGGACCCAGCTCGCGCCCTGTGCGGCATGCCCTTTGCCCCAGTTCCAGGCCAGCTCGCCGTAGGAGGCGTCGCTGTTGACGAGCTCCGGGCGCACGGCGGCGATCCGCTGCGCGAGCTCCTGCATGAGCAGCACGTCCGCGGCGGTCAGCAGATCGGTCATGGCCGGACTCTGTCAGGCGAACGGCCCGCCGTCGACCGGTTTTCCGCCGCAGTCGCGGATCACCGCGTCGGCGAGCAGGTCCGTCGGGTCCAGCACGCCGCTCGCCTTCCCCGCCACCAACGGGAGTTCCGTGCACGCCAGCACCGACAACGGCGCGTCGACGTCCGCCAGCGCCCGCTCGAAATGCGCCGCTCCCGCGGTCAAGTCGCCGCGTTTCACCGCCGCCACCGCCGCGTCGGTTTCCCGCTGCCCCGTCTCGGACGGCACTGCCCACTCGACCTCGGGCACTCGCCATTGGTACAGCCGGGCGGCGATCGTCCCGCGAGTGCCGAGCAGTCCGACCGGACCCGTCCTTCCGGCGAGGAATTCCGCCGTTTCCGCGATCATGTCCGCGAACCTCACCCCGCTGTCCGCGACCAGCCGGGGCAGGAAGAAATGCGCGGTGTGGCAGGGAATGGCGATCACGGACGCGCCGAGATCGCGCAGTTTTTCCGCACCGGCGAGCAACGCCGGATACGGATCGGTGCTCCCGTCGAGAACCGCCGCGACCCGGTCCGGCACCCTCGGATCCGCCCAGATCGCCACCCGGAGGTGGTCTTGGTCGCGCTCCGCGACCGTGCGCGCGATCAGCTTCGCGTAGAACTCCGCGGTCGCCGCGGGACCCATCCCGCCGAGAATGCCCGCGATCACGTGAACGCGGACCGGTAGCCGAACAGCCCGGCGACGCCGCCGGTGTGCACGAAGACGACGCGGTCGGTCGCGGCGAACCGGCCTTNAGCAGGATGCCTTCGGTCTCGGCGAGCAGCCGCACCGCGTCCACCATGGACTGGGTCGGCACACCGTAGCCCTCGCCGACCCAGCGGTCGTCCACCAGCACGTCGTCGCGGGAAACCTCGGCCCCGATCAGCTCCGCCGTCCGGCGGGCCAGCCCGTGCACCGCGTCGATCTGCCGTGCTTCCGGCTGCCGCACGCTGACGCCGAGCACCAGGGCGGGACTGTGCGCCGCGCGCAATCCGGCGACGAGCCCGGCCTGCGTGCCGGTGCTGCCGGTCGCGTGCACGACCCAGTCGACCGGAACCGGCGCGGCGTCCAGTTCCAGCGCGCACTGGACATACCCGAGAGCGCCGATCGGATTCGACCCGCCGCCCGGGATCACGTACGGCCGTCGTCCCTCCGCGCGCAGCTTCGCGGCCACGTCTTCCATCGCCGCTGCCATCTCGGTCCCGGCCGGCACCCGGTCCACGATCTCCGCGCCGAGCAGTTCGTCGAGGAACACGTTGCCGGAGTTCTCGTACTCCTCGTCGCGCACCTGCCGTTGTTCCAGCAGCAGTTTGCAGGCCAGCCCGGCGCGTGCGGCGGCCGCGGCGGTCTGCCGGGCGTGGTTGGACTGCGTCGCGCCTTGGGTGATCAGCGTGTCGGCACCCTGCGCGAGCGCGTCGCCGACGAGGAATTCCAGCTTGCGCGTCTTGTTGCCGCCGGTCGCCAAACCAGTGCAATCGTCGCGTTTGATCCAGAGGTCCGGTACGTCCCGGCGCCGTTCGCGCAGCCGCGCGGTGAGCCGGTCCAGCGGTTCGAGCGGGGTCGGGAAGTGTCCGAGCGGGAAGCGGGCGAAGCGCGTCGTCTGTACCACGGACGCCATCGTGGCTCCCGTGCCCGGCCGCTGTCCACCGCGTCCGTCACGGATGCAGTTCGGCCCGGATCACCTGCGCCGCCCGCGCCAGCCGCGCCCCGATCGCGGCGACGTCCGCCGGACCGGTCAAATACACCACCGCGAGCGCGGCCGGATGCCGCCCGGGCACCGCGAGCGGCACCGCGATCGACGACAGTCCGGGAATCACCTCGTCATGGCTGGTTTCGTAGGGCGCTTTCTCCCCGCGCAGCTGCTGCAGGATCGCGCGGCCCGGCGCGCCGTCGGTGATCGGATGCCGGCTGCCCGGCCGCTGTGCCACCGCCGCCGTCGCCTGCCGCGGCTCGACGCTGGCCAGCGTGACCACGGAATCCTCGCCGTCGAGCGTCGCGAGGAATGCGGTCATGCCGAGTTCGTTCGCGAGCACGGTCAGCTCCGGCAACGCGGTCGACTGAAGATCGCGGGAAACGTTGCGCGCCAACGCCGCCAGCCGTGCCCCCAGCTCCAGTTCGCCGTTCGCGCCGCGCACGACCAGGCCGTGGTCCTCAAGCGTGCGCACGATGCGGTAGGTGATCGACCGGTGCAGCCCGAGCCGCGAAGCCAGCTCGCCGATCGACAGCGGCGCGTCGGCCTCGGCGAGCACTTCCAGCGCGGTGAGCCCGCGCGACAACGTCTGCGACCCGGCCGCTTGCTTGGCTTCCGTCACGACTCGGTCCTTCCCCGCGGGGTCTTGTGCGCCGGAGCGGCCCACCTTAGCATCGATGTACTCAATAATTGAACAATGAGTTCTATTATCGAACACGGTCCCCGTTGGCGTGCTTCACAGTGAGGTGAGCAAACCCATGCAGTTCCACCACCACGGCTACGTTTCCGGCGAACCGCGCGTCCTGCCCGCCGCCGGAACCGGAATCGACCGGCCCGCGGAACTGCCGGACGAGGTCGACGTGCTGATCGTGGGCACCGGTCCCGCGGGCATGATCACCGCCGCGCAGCTGTCCCGGTTCCCGCACGTCACCACGCGGATCGTCGAACGCCGCGGCGGACGGCTCGAAGTCGGGCAGGCGGACGGGATCCAGGCCCGCAGCGTCGAAACGTTCCAGGCCTTCGGTTTCGCGAACCGGATCGTCGAGGAGGCGTACCGGATCACCACGATGTCGTTCTGGAAGCCCGATCCCGCCGACCCGAAGCGCATCGCCCGCTCCTCGCGCGTGCCCGACGATCCCACCGGGATCAGCGAATTCCCGCACCTCATCGTGAACCAGGCCCGCGTGCAGGACTATTTCGCCGAGTACATGGCCCACTCGCCGAGCCGGATGACGCCCGATTTCGGCCTGGAATTCCAGTCGCTGACCATGACCGAGGGCGACGAATACCCGGTGACCGTCACGCTGCGGCACACCACCGGCCCGCGCACCGGCGAGGATCGCGTGGTCCGAGCCAGATACGTGGTCGGCTGCGACGGCGCCCGCAGCGCGGTCCGCGAGTCGATCGGCCGGCAGCTCGTCGGCGACCAGGCGTTGCACGCGTGGGGCGTGATGGACGTCCTCGCCGTCACTGATTTCCCGGACATCCGCACGAAATGCGCCATCCAGTCCCACGACGGCGGCAACATCCTGCTGATCCCCCGCGAGGGCGGCGCGCTGTTTCGGATGTACGTCGATCTGGGCGAGGTGTCCGAAGACGACCATGGCACCGTGCGGAAGACGACGATCGGCCAGATCATCGCGCGCGCCAACGCGATCATGCGTCCCTACACCGTGGAGGTCAAGAACGTGGCCTGGCACAGCGTGTACGAGGTCGGCCATCGCCTCACCGACAAATTCGACGACGTTCCCGCCGGCGACACCCGGCCGCCGCGCGTCTTCATCACCGGCGACGCCTGCCACACGCACAGCGCGAAAGCCGGGCAGGGCATGAACGTCTCGATGCAGGACGGGTTCAACATCGGCTGGAAACTGGGCCACGTGCTCGACGGCCGCGGTCCCGCTTCGCTGCTGGCCACCTACTCCGCGGAACGCCAGCTGATCGCGAAAAACCTCATCGACTTCGACAAGGAATGGTCGACCCTCATGGCGACCCGGCCGGAGGACCTGGCCGATCCGGCGGAGCTGGAAGAGTTCTACGTGAAGACCTTCGAGTTCCCGTCCGGTTTCATGACGTGCTACCAGCCTTCGGTGCTCATCGCCTCGCCGCAGCACCAGGAGCTGGCGACCGGTTTCCCGATCGGCAAACGCTTCAAGTCGGCTCCCGTCCGGCGAGTCTGCGACGCGAACCTGGTCCACTTGGGACACCATGCCCAGGCCGACGGCCGGTGGCGCATCTACGTTTTCGGGCCCGCCGCCCCGGTCGCCGATTTCGCAGGCTGGCTGGGCAGTGCCGAGGACTCCCCGGTGGTCGCGCACACGCCGAAGAACCTGGACGTCGACGCCTGGTTCGATGTGAAGGTGGTCTACCCGCGGCCGTACGAGGACATCGATCTCGGCGAGGTCCCGGAGGTTTTCCTGCCTCGCACCGGTCCCTTCTCGCTGATCGACTACGAGAAGGTTTACGCGGCAGATCCCGCGGACGACATCTTCGCCGCCCGCGGGATCTCGCCGGAGGGCGCGGTCGTACTGGTCCGGCCGGACCAGTACGTCGCGCACGTCCTTCCCCTCACCGCCACCGCCGAACTGGCCGCGTTCTTCGCCCCGATCTTCAGCGCCGGATAGCCGTGCAGGACGGCGGTCAGGAACGTTCGGCCGGGCAGAAGCGGTCCCGCGCCGGGAAGTTCCCGCCGACCAGGTACGCCGTCGTCGTGTCGTTGAGGCATTTGTTCGCGCCCGCGCCATACGCGACGTGTCCGCCCTGGTCAGCGGTGACCATCCGGGCCCGGGAGCCGAGCGCCCAGCGCGTGCGCAACGCCCCGGGCAACGGCGTCGCCGGGTCGCGGAGGTTCTGCACCATCAGCACGTCGGCCGGTCCGTTGCCGGTGATCCGCACCTTCTGCTCCACCGGCGCGGGCCAGTACGCGCACGCCCGGACATTGGCGGCGTAAGCGCCGTACATCGGATACCGCGCCTGGTCGATCTCGACGTTGCGCTGATAGGTCCGCACCGACGTCGGCCACTGCGAATCCCCGCAGATCACCCCGAGGTAGCCGACCGCGAAGCTGCCGCGGTCACCGGCCGGCTTCGCGGCCGCTCCGGGGAGCGGCTGATGCGTGTCGAGCAGATGCCAGTACGTGGCGAGCTCCGGGAAACTGGCGTCATTGCGAATATCCCCGGACGTGAAGCCGCGGAAGGCCGTGCCGTCGAACCCGGACTCCGGCTTCCGGTCCAGCCGCTCGGCCAGCTCGTAGTACTTCGCCGTCACCGCCGCCGGAGTCGCGCCAAGGTGGTAGTCCTGGTCGTGCTTCGCGGCGAACCCGGCGAAGTCGGGGAACCGCTGCTGGAAACCCATGCCCTGCGCCCGCAACGCCTCGACGTCGTATCCCTCCGGCGGCAGGCTGCTGTCCAGCACGACCCGGTCGCTGCGGTCCGGGAACAACGTCGTGTACACCGCGCCGAGGTAGGTGCCGTACGACTCCCCGTAATAGGAAACCTTCGCCTCGCCCAAGGCTTCCCGGATGCGGTCCATGTCGCGCGCTGTGTTGGCGGTGGTGACGAACGGCAGCAGGCCGGCGGTCTCCGAACTCGTGCACTGCTTGGCGATCCGCTGCGCCAGCTCGGCCGACTTCGCCACGTCCGCCGAACTGTGCGGATAGGGCGGGTTGGTCGCGAGCGCCTTGTCCGCGTCGTTCAGGCCGCAGGTCAGTCCCGCGCTGGCGCCGATCCCGCGCGGGTCGAAGCCGACGATGTCGTAGCTGTCCCGCACGGCCTGCGGAAAGGGCAGCAGCTGCGGGACGTGCGCCCCGGCGAGACCCGGACCGCCGGGGTTCACCAGCAGCACCCCGCGCCGCTTGTCCGGCTTCGCCGCGGAAAGCCGGGACACCGCGAGGTCGATCGTCGGCCCCTCCGGATGCCGGTAGTCCAGCGGAACGGTCACGGTCGAGCACTCCAGGCCGGGCTCGCCCGGACAAGCGCCCCACCGCAACGGCCCGGCCGACGCGGGGGCCGCCGAGACCACCCCCGCCAGTGCCGCGACGGCGAGCGCGATCGGCATGATCTTTCGCATCCAGCTCTCCTCTTCGGATCGGAGTTGCCGATTCACCACACCAGCCGGCGACGGGCCGGACCCCTGCCATTTGTCACCCCCGCAACACCGCGGCGAGCCCCTCCCGCAGGTCGCGGACGAAGTACTCCGGCACTTCCAGCGACGGGAAATGCCCGCCGCGTTCCGGCTCCCGCCACCGGACGATCCGCCGGAACCGCTCCCGCGCCCAGGGCCGAGGGGTCTTCTCCGTGTCCCGGGGGTACATGGTGATCGCCGCCGGAACGTCCACGCGCAGCTCGGGATCCAGCGAATTGTGGCTCTCGTAGTAGATCCGGGCCGCCGACGCACCGGATCGCGTCAGCCAGTACAACGTGACGTCGTCCAGGACGCGATCCCGGGAAATGGTCTCGAAAGGACTGTCCTCGGTGTCCGACCAGTCCGCGAACTTGTCCACGATCCAGGCGAGCAGCCCGGCCGGGGAGTCGACGAGCGAGTACCCGATGGTCTGCGGCCGGGTCGCCTGCTGTTTCGCATACGCCGCGCGATGCCGCCAGAAATGGCGGGTTTCCTCGGTCCACCGCCGCTCGTCCGCCTTCAGCCCGTCCGCGGGCAACCCGGGCGGCCCCTCCGCGAACAACGTGTGGACACCGAGAACCCGCTCCGGAAACCGGCCGGCGAGGACCGTGGTGATATTGCCGCCCCAGTCGCCGCCGTGGGCCAAGAACTCGCGGTACCCGAGCCGGTCCATCAATTCCGCCCAGGCGGCCGCGATCTTTTCCGTGCCCCAGCCCGTCGTGGCCGGTTTGTCGCTGTATCCGAAGCCGGGCAAGGACGGGAGCACGACGTGAAAAGCCGGCGCGCCGGGGTCCTCGGGATCGGCCAAGGCGTCCACGACATCGACGAACTCCGCGATGCTGCCCGGCCACCCGTGCGTCACGATCAGCGGGATGGCGTCCGCGCGCGGGGACCGGCGGTGCAGGAAGTGGATGCCCAGCCCGTCGATGACCGTCCGGAACTGGCCGATCCGGTCAAGGCGCGCCTCGAACGGGCGCCAGTCGTACCCGGTGCGCCAGTAGTGCACGAGATCGACGAGGTCGGCGAGCGGAACACCCTGGTCCCAGCGGCGGGGACCGTGCACCGTCTCGGCTTCCGGAAGCCTCGCCGCGGCTAGCCGCGCCCGGAGATCGTCGAGATCAGCGTCCGTCGCACGGGCCTCGAATGCTTCTACTTCGCTGGTCGGAGCGATCATGGGGCCTCCTCGCGCAGGTGGAACCGGCTTAGACGGTTCTAGCAGCCGCTCGGGTCCGAGCGCAACCGGCTAAGCTGGTTCCATGCCTGCCGGATTCCCTGACTTCCGCCTCGGCACCGTGCTCGCGACCAGCTTCACCGCGACCCTGACCGAGCGCTGCGGCGATGCCGTCGAGCGCGTTCCGACCCCGCGGCGGCTCGCCGATTGGCTGGCAGTGAGCGGCCTCGCCGTGGACTCCTGCACCACCGGAGAACTCGAACTCGCCCGGGAACTGCGGGAGTCGATTCACACGGCCGCGACCGCGGCCGCGCTCCACGACCCGCTCCCCGCCGCCGCGGTCGAAATCATCAACGCCCGCAGCGCTCAGGGCCGGGCTTCGGCGGTCCTGACGCCGGAGGGCAAACGGCGCTGGCAGCTCACCTCGGCCGCCCCCGTGGAGGATGCCCTCGGAGTGATCGCCGCCGACGCGATCAGCATCGTCTCGGGCGAACGGGACGGCAAACTCGCCTTGTGCGCCTCGCCGACCTGCCGAGCCGCCTTCTTCGACACCAGCCAGAGCCGCACCCGCAGGTGGTGCGACATGAACACGTGCGGGAACCGGCAGAAGAAGGCGCGCTTCAACGCGAACCGCGCCGCGGCGAAGTGACGCTCGGAATGCGAGCAACTTCGCAGCCGATCTCCGGCTTGGCTGGGCCCGAAAGCGAGTAGCCGGATATCCGAGCTCAAGCTCACAATACAGGCATGACCAGCGAGAACCTAGCGTCCTCGGCCAGCCGGACGACCACTGTCGAGGAGCTGGAAGCCCTGACCGGCCGCCCCGGCGCGGCGATCACGCCGAAGCAACTCGACTGTCCCGGCGAAGGCTGCGAAACGATCCTGGCGCGCTCCCCGTTCGCCGGCTGCGGCCACCGGACCGCCGACGCCGCCCGGCACAACACGTTCGTCGGCCGCGCACCCGGCTTCCTGCGTGTCCGCTCGCCCACGCGGATTTCCTTCGCGTTGCCCGCCGACGCTCCCGGAACCGGCGATCGACCACGGCATTTCGTTCGTGATCCTGCTGCCCGGCGTCGGCGAAACCCTGCGGCTCAACGGAACCGTCGCCACGACCGACGACCGCGAACCGGCAGTGACCGTCCAGGAGGTCTACCTCCATTGTGGACGGTGTGTCTTCCGCTCCCAGCTCTGGCAACCACAGCCAGTGCGTGCTTCGCAGCCAGCCGGCATCGCCGACTTCCTGGCCCGCTCCCCGTTCCTGGTCCCCGCAGCGCCGCCATCCGAGGAGGTTGCGGATCACGCACGTACAGTCGCGTCCGGACGCGAGCTGGACCGGCGAACGCGGCCGCATCGACGAGGAACTGCTGCGCCGCTGGCTGGGCGACGCTTCCCCGACTGCCGGGTACTGCGTTTGCGTCCCTGAACCGGTGCTGGCGGTGGTCGCCGAACTGGGCGTGCCGGACGGGCGATTCCACGGGGAGCGGTACCCCAGCGGTGCTTTCGATCCGGCGGGAACGAGCACTGAACCGAGGGAAATGCTCGTCGAGAACGTCGGTCGAACCCGGCGGCACGTTGCTCGCCGCGGGGTTGCCGATGCCGTATTCGTGCGCAGTCGGAAGCTGCGGCGAGGCAGCGCTTCGGGGAGGTTGCGATGAAGCAGCCGAATTGCCTGGCTCAGCGGCAGCTCGCGGACGGGTGCGTGCTGGCTCGGGCGAGCTGCCCGCGTTCGGATGTCGTCGTCGAGGCAGGGACGACTGACGCCCGGAACCCTGCCTCGCCCGCGGCGAATTCACCACGGTTCCACATCCGTCCGCGTCCCGCCGACGCCGGACGCCCCGGAATTGTCGGTCCCCGGATTTACCATGGCGGCACATCCGAGGAGGTGTGCACATGCGGGAGGCCGTGCTGGAGGCGGCGAGGTTCCTGGCCGACGGACGCACCCGGCGGCTCACGCTCGAGGACGTGGCCGACCACGTCCGGTACAGCCCGTTCCACCTGGCGCGCGCGTTCGAGCGGGAGATCGGCCTGCCGCCGGGGAAATTCCTCGCCGCGCAACGGTTCCAGCTCGCCAAGGAGCTGCTGCTGGACACCGGCGAGAAAGTGGTCGACATCTGCCACGAGGTCGGGTTCTCCGCGCCGGGCACGTTCACCACACGGTTCACCGCGGCGGTCGGGGTGAGCCCGCACCGGTTCCGGCGGCTGCCCGGCCTCCTCGCCGAGCACCCGCCGGAACCGGTGCGGGTGGCGGGCCCGGACTGCGCGGGCGGGGCCGTCACCGGCCGCGCGCTGCTGAGCCCGGCCGCGGTCGCCGCGCTCGACGGAGCCCCGGCGGTCTATATCGGGCTGTTCGCCGCGTCGTCCGCGCGCGGCGTCCCCGTCAGCGGCTCGCTCCTCGGGCCGGACCTGGAGTTCACGCTCGTCGACGTGCCCGCCGGCACCTACCGGCTGCTGGCCTGCGCGCTGCCCTCGTCCGCCGGTCCGCGCGCACAGCTCGCGCCGAGCGTGCAGGCGGTCGGCTCGGCCGCCCGGCCGGTGCGGATCCGTGCGGGGCCGGTGCCGCTGCGCCAGGACGTCCGGCTCGACGTAGCGCCCTCGTGGTCGCCTCCGGTGCTGGTCGCGCTGCCCCCGCTGGCGTCGGCGGGAGCACAAGAATGGAGAGGCGGCGCGCAGCCGGCGAGGTTAGGTTGAGCCAGGTCACAGGGCCGCGGTCAGGGAGAAAGCATGCCTGGAGTTCGAGTATTGGCCGGAACGCGCAAGGGCGCGTTCATCCTCACCTCGGACGAGGGCCGCACGCGCTGGGAGGTCGACGGGCCGCACTTCGGCGGCTGGGAGGTCTACCACCTCGCCGGCTCGCCCGCGGACCCCGAACGGCTGTACGCGTCGCAGTCCACGTCGTGGTTCGGCCAGCTGATCCAGCGTTCCGACGACGGCGGGAAGACCTGGAACCAGGTCGACCACGACTTCGCCTACGAGGGCGGGGCCGGCGACCACCTCTGGTACGACGGAACGCTGAAACCGTGGGAGTTCACGCGGATCTGGCACCTGGAACCGTCGCTGACCGACCCGGACACGGTGTACGCGGGCGCGCAGGACGCGGCGCTGTACCGCAGCACCGACGGCGGGAAGAGCTGGCGCGAGCTGACCGGGCTGCGCAAGCACACTTCCGGACCGGGCTGGCAGCCGGGCGCGGGCGGGCTGTGCCTGCACACGATCATCCTCGACCCGCGAAACTCGAAGCGGATGTTCGCCGCGATCTCCGCCGCGGGCGCTTTCCGCAGCGACGACAGCGGCGAAACCTGGCAGCCGATCAACCGCGGCCTGCACTCCGACGGCATCCCGGACCCGGACGCCGAGGTCGGGCACTGCGTGCACCGGATCGCCCTGCACCCGTCCCGGCCGGACGTGCTGTTCATGCAGAAGCACTGGGACGTCATGCGCTCGGACGACGCGGGCGAGCACTGGCGGGAGATCAGCGGCAACCTGCCGAGCGACTTCGGTTTCCCGATCGCGGTACACCCGCACGAACCGGAAACGGTGTACGTGGTCCCGATCCACAGCGATTCCGAGCACTACCCGCCGGAGGGCAAGCTGCGCGTGTACCGCAGCCGCGCCGGCGGCAACGAATGGGAGCCGCTCACTGACGGCCTGCCGCAAGAGAACTGCTACGTGAACATCCTGCGCGACGCGATGGCCGTCGACTCCTGCGACGAGGCAGGCATTTACTTCGGCACCACCGGCGGTCAGATCTACGCCTCGAACAACGCGGGCGACAGCTGGACCCCGATCGTGCGCGACCTGCCCGCGGTGTGCTCGGTCGAGGTGCAAACCCTGCGATGACCACCGTCGTGCGCGTCAAGCTGCCCACGCACCTGCGCCGCCTGGCGAAGGTCGAGGGCGAAATCCAGCTGCCGGTGGAAGACCCGCCGACGCGGGACGCCCTGCTGGACGCGCTGGAACGCGCCTACCCGCAACTGCGCGGCACAGTCCGCGACACGACCACCGGCAAACGCCGGGCGTTCGTCCGGTTCTTCGCCTGCGAGGAAGACCTGTCGAACACCGCCCCGGACACCGCGCTGCCCGCCCCGGTCCTTTCCGGAGCCGAACCGTTCCTCATCATCGGAGCCATGGCAGGCGGCTGACCCTGACCACCGGCCGAGGGGAAGAACCCCCGGGCCTCGGTGCGTCCCCGGGGCGCACCGAGGCCCGGGGCTCCTGCCCGCCGGACCGGTTTTTGGCGAGTTTCCCGCGCTGGAGCGGGCTTCGCGGGCCGGGTCGCAGGGCAGGGCACTCGCTCAGGCCGACGCACCGAAGTCACTCGCGCTATGGCCGACGCCCCAAAGCCACTCACACCATCGCCAACACCCCAAAGCCACTCACACCATCACCGGCGCCCCAAAGCCACTCACACCATCACCGACGTCCCAAAGCCACTCGCATCATCGCCAACACCCCAAAGCCACTCACACCACCGCCAACACCCCAAAGCCACTCACGCTCTGGCCAACGCCCCAAAGCCGCTCACGCTCTGGCCAACGCCCCAAAGCTGCTCGCATCAAGACCGGGCGCAGTAACGCCGAGCAGTCGCCACAAGGGAACCGCTTTCCCCAGCGCCGATCGCCGCCGAGGTCCGGCGTGGCGGACCAAGGGCGGCTCGGAGCCCGGCAAGAGAAAGCCCGTACGCAGGCACGATCACGGCGAACCCGACTCCTGCCCAGCCGCTCAGTCCCGCGCCCGACGGGGTTTCTCCGCGGCCGACGATGTGCGAAGTTCCCCTGCCGGCAGGCGCGGCCTTTCGCCTCGGACGCCGGTGAAGGGCTCCTTGCGGGAATCTGATTCGCTCAAGGAGCCCTTCACCGACGTCGGGCACCGCGCGCCGGGCCCGTCGCCGCAGGGGCGAGAAGCCCCGCGTGCCGCTGAGAAACCCCACTGCGGCGTTGGACGCTCAGACGCACCCAACGCCACGTTGGGCGCATCCCGCAGAGCCCGGCCCCGCAGGAGCCGAACCTCAGCGGTCCGCTCAGCCGACCCGCGACCCCACCATCCGTTCGCAGCAGAAGCCGGCCCGATCAGCCTCGCGCCGGCTTCACCGGGTCGTGCCCCAGCGACATCAGCCCCTGCCGCCACCCCGCGTCGCCCGCCACGGGTTCCAGGTCGTCCCGGCGCGAGGCGTGCACGCGGTCCACCACATCGCGCATCACCTCGACGTCGTTCTCGTTCACGTCCGACTTGCGTTTGCCCAGGATCGACAGCACCTTCCGGCCGGTCGCGGGGCCCGCCCGGTCCGGCAGCGGCTCGGTGTGCGGGCCGGCTTCCCGGGTGCGCAGCCAGTCGGCCAGCTCCCGCGAGGTCATGTTCACCACCCGGTGGAATGCTGTCCACAGTTCTTCGTCCACGTGTGCGGCCATCTCGATCACCTCCCGGCGTCGGGAGTCCGGTTACCCGGACGGCGCGCGGGCAAACCCGGCAGTGTCGAGTCCACATAGGACCGCGCCCGGGCGGCGATCCGGGCCAGCGCGGCATGTCCTGGCTCCGGCGTGCCCGACCGGACGCCCTCCGCGATCGCCCGGTGGTCCTCCCACGACCGGGTGAGATCGCCGTGTTCAGTGAGTTCTTCGCGGAGCCGGTCGGCCATCAGCCGGCGGAGCGGGAGGCGGATCGCGAGCATGCTGCGCAGCAGGATCCGGTTGTGCGCGGCTTCGGCCAGCGCGACGTGGAACTCGGCATCCGCTTCCAGGAAGCGGTCCCGGTCGGTCGACGCCGCCGCCATCCGGTCGACCAGATCCGTCAAGACCGCCAGCTCAGCGGCGGTCCGGCGGCGGGCGGCCAGTGCGATGACGGTCGATTCGATCGCCTCCCGGGCCTCGACCAGCTCCCGGTACTCGGCGACGTCCGACGCGCCCAGCTGCCACGGCACGAAGCGGCCGGCCTCCGGCTCCAGGACGAACGTGCCGGCCCCCTGGCGCGTCTCGACCCAGCCGCGCGCCTGCAGCGTCCGGACTGCTTCCCGGACGGTCAGCATCGACACCCCGGCAGAGGCCGCGAAGTGCCGCAGCGACGGCAGCGCGGTCCCGGGCGGCCATTCGCC
Organism: Amycolatopsis sp. M39; assembly: GCF_001651785.1. Taxonomy (NCBI): domain Bacteria; kingdom Bacillati; phylum Actinomycetota; class Actinomycetes; order Pseudonocardiales; family Pseudonocardiaceae; genus Amycolatopsis; species Amycolatopsis sp. M39. The sequence continues at coordinate 960,760 of NZ_LWSF01000001.1, read as the reverse complement.
GCCGAGGATTCTCCGGGTCATCTCTTCGACCAGCGAGTCCACCACGCTCACCCGCCGCACCCTGGCCAGTTCCGGCGGCGGTCCCCTCCGTCCCGAGGTCATCGGGTCAGCGTACGGATTGACGACACTGTTTCAAACACCTAAATTCAGCACCGGGATGCCCACTGAAACCGATCTGCTCGCCGACCTCCGCGCGAACGTGCGCGGCGAAGTGCACGCCGACGTCCGCCGTCGCGCCGAGTACTCCGCTGACGCGTCCAATTACCGGGTCGTCCCGCAGGTCGTCGTGCTGCCGAGGGAGACCGGCGACGTTCTCGCGACCCTCGAAATCGCGCGCGGCCACGGCGTTCCGCTGACCAGTCGCGGCGGGGGCACGTCGGTCGCGGGCAATGCGATCGGGCCGGGCGTGGTGATCGACTTTTCGCGGCATCTCAACCGCATTGTCGACTTGGACCCCCAGGCGCGGACCGCGGTCGTCCAGCCCGGTGTCGTCCTCGCCGATCTTCAGCGCGCCGCCGCGCCGCACGGGCTGCGCTTCGGCCCTGACCCGTCCACGCACGCCCGCGCGACGCTCGGCGGCATGATCGGCAACAACGCCTGCGGTCCGCACGCGATCGCGTACGGCCGGACCGCGGACAACGTTGGCGAGCTCAGCGTGGTCGACGGCACCGGACGCCAGTTCACCGCCGGCCGGCCGGACGCGGTGCCGGGCCTCACCGAGCTGATCGACACCCGGCTCAGCCTGCTCCGCACCGAATTCGGCCGGTTCAGCCGTCAGGTGTCCGGCTACTCGCTCGAACACCTGCTGCCGGAGAACGGCCGTTCGCTCGCCCGCGCGCTGGTCGGCACCGAAGGCACCCTGGCGGTCACGCTGGAAGCGACTGTCGACCTGGTCGGCATCTCTCCCGCGCGGCTGCTGGTCGTGCTCGGCTACCCGGACATGGCGACCGCCGGCGACGTCGTGCCCGGACTGCTCCCGCACCGGCCGCTGGCGGTCGAGGGGCTTGACGCCCGGCTGGTCGATCTGGTGCGCAGCCACCGCGGTGCCGTGCCCGCGCTCCCGGACGGCGGCGGCTGGCTGATGATCGAGGTCGGCGGCGAGACGGAAGCCGAGGCCCGGCACCACGCCGAACGGCTCGTCAAAGACTCCCAGGCGCTCGACCACGTCGTGCTGGCGCAAGGTGCTGAGGCCGCCGCGATGTGGCGGATCCGCGAGGACGGAGCCGGGCTCGCGGGCCGGACTCCGACCGGCGAGCAGGCGTGGCCCGGGTGGGAGGACGCCGCGGTCCCGCCCGCGCGGCTCGGCGCGTATTTGCGGGATTTCGACGCTCTCCTGAACGAATTCGGCCTCGAAGGACTCCCCTACGGCCACTTCGGCGACGGCTGCGTGCACGTCCGGCTCGGCCTGCCGCTCGAACACGACGCGTCGGTCTTCCGCGCGTTCATGACCGCCGCCGCGAAGCTGGTCGTCGGCTACGGCGGCTCGTTCTCCGGCGAGCACGGCGACGGCCGGGCGCGCGGCGAACTGCTGCCGCAGATGTACTCGGCCGAAACAATCGAGCTGTTCGGCGCGGTCAAGGATCTTTTCGATCCCGAAGACCTGCTGAACCCGGGCGTGGTCGTCCGGCCGCATCCGCTCGACGTCGATCTCCGCCGCCCGCGAGCACATCCGCTCCCGGTCGTCGCGGGCGGCTTCTCCTTCGCGCACGACGGCGGCGACCTCACCCGTGCCGTGCATCGTTGCGTCGGAGTCGGGAAATGCCGTGCCGACAACCGCGCGGCCGGCGGTTTCATGTGTCCGTCCTATCTCGCCACTCGCGACGAAAAGGACAGCACGCGCGGTCGCGCCCGGGTCTTGCAGGAAGTCGCGAACGGCTCGCTGGTCTCGGGATGGTCGGACGCCGCGGTACACGAGTCGCTCGACCTTTGCTTGTCGTGCAAGGCATGCAGCAGTGACTGCCCCGCCGGAGTGGACCTGGCGCAGTACAAATCCGAAGCCCTGCACCGGAAATACCGCCATCGGCTCCGTCCGGTCTCGCATTACACGCTGGGCCGGTTGCCGGACTGGCTCCGCCTGCTGCACCGAATCCCGGTACTCGGCCCGCTCGTCGTCAACGCGCTGATGTCGGTCCGGCCCATCGAGAAGATCCTCTTAGCACTGTCCGGAGCGGACACTCGACGCCGCGCACCACGGTTCGCCCGCCGCTCGTTCACCCGGTCTCGGCGCAGGATCCGCGAGCAGGGACCGGAAGTGGTGCTATGGGCGGATTCCTTTTCGGACGGCATGGACACCGACGTCGCCGAATCAGTCGCGGCGGTGCTCGCCGACGCCGGATACCGCGTGCTCGTCCCGCCGCGTCGTCCGTGCTGCGGGCTCACCTGGATCACCACCGGCCAACTCGACACCGCCCGCCGGAAGCTCCGTGACCTCGTGCACACACTGCGCCCGTACGCGCTGGCCGGACTGCCGATCGTCGGCGTCGAGCCCTCGTGCACCGCCGTCCTGCGGTCGGATCTTCTCGACTTGTTCCCCGATGATCCTGACGCCACAACGGTTTCCGGCGCGGTCACGACACTCGCCGAACTCCTCGCCGACACCGAAGGCTGGCAAGCGCCTGACCTGTCCGGGGTCACGGTGCTCGCGCAGCCGCATTGCCACCACCACTCGGTCATGGGCTTCGAAGCCGACCGAGCCCTGCTCGCGGCGACCGGCGCGAAACTGCACACTCTCGCCGGATGCTGCGGCCTGGCCGGAAACTTCGGCATGGAGCGCGGCCACTACGACGTTTCCGTTGCCGTAGCGGAGAATGCGCTGCTTCCGGCCCTGCGCGAAAACCCGGACGCCGTGTTCCTCGCCGACGGTTTCTCCTGCCGCACCCAAGCCGATCAGCTGGCCGGCGTACGCGGTGTCCACTTGGCACAGTTGCTGAAGCGGCGCTGACGCCCGGAGTCAGCTGTCCCAGAAGCCTTGGCTTTCCAGCAAGGCGACCGCCCGCTCGCCGCCGTCCGAGAAGTGTTTCTCCACGATGGACCGTGCCCGCGAAGCCGAGCGAGCGCTGAGCGCGTTCAGGAGCTTCCGGTGGTCTTCGTGCGCCTTGCCGGGCCAGTCCTCGTGCGCCTCGTAGAACCCGTGCGACACCGTTTTCGCCAGGATGCCCAGGATCGAGATCAGCCTGCGGGAATCGGCGGCGTAATTGATCCTGCGGTGGAACTCGAAGTTCAGCCGTTCCTGTTCGGCCCGGTCCACTCCGGACTCCATCCGGTCCGCGAGATCGTGCAAGGCCTGCAAGCTTCCCGGCGTCAGGTTTTTCGCCGCCCGCTCCGCCGCCAGACCGGAAACGAGGCCGAACACGCGGTAATGGTCGCGGATGTCGTCGCGCGTCATCCGCGCCACGAACGCACCCCGGCGGGCGATGTGCTCCACCACGCCCTCGTGGTCGAGCGTGATCACCGCTTCCCGGATCGGCAGCTTGCTGATGCCGAGTTCGCCGGCCAGCGCCTCCTGGTCGATCTTCTGCCCGGCACGCAGCCTGCCGGAGAAGACCCGCCGCCGGATCTCGTGCGCGGCCAGCGCTTTCAGGTTCGCCGGGCCGCTGCGGCGCGCTCCCGCGCCCGTGGTGTCGGGCATCGCCTCAGCCTCCCCCTCCGGCGAACGTCTTCCCGGCGAAGTATCGCATGAGGCGTTCCGCTCGGCGCCTGCTCGTCCCCGCCGTTCGAGCGAGTTGTCCTGGCCATTCCTGATAACGTGTTCAGCCGACGCCTCGGCCGCGACAGGATCTGAGGAACCCGTGTCCGAATCGGAAGCGGTCCGGTCGCCGCGTTGTTCGACGATCGCCTCCCCGCTCCGCGCGAAGGCGGCGAGCTGCCGCCGGTGGACTTGCCGCGGCGGATGTTCGCCGACAGCGAGGTCGTGGTCCACCGCGCGCCGAAGGTCGGCGAGACGGGGCACCGGCGCTCCATTGTGGACTTGGCCGCCGAGAAGTCCGGCCGGTCCGGGAAATTGGTGACTGTCCGGGTGCGCACGGAACTGTCCGGAATGGACGGAACGCCAGGACATGCTCCACCGCGGGGCCGGGCCGTCCTCCGCGCCCGCATTCCCGGAAACCGCCGCCGCGCTGGAACCGGCGGGGTCGCCGTTCCGCCGGACCGACCTGGGAGTTCGGCACCGATCCGACGCTGCTGACGCGGTTACCGCGAACGCGCACCGCATCCACTGCCACTGGCCGTACGCGACCCGGGTCGAAGGCTATCCCGGCCTGGTCGTGCACGGCCGCTGATGGCGCTCACCGAGGTGCTGCGCCTCGACTCCCCTGCCTCGCGGGTGCGCTCGATCAGCCGCCGCTGTTCTGCGGACGGCCCGCGCGACTGCGGGCCAGCCCCGGCACCCGTTCAGTCGCGCCTGGCCTGCTCGGCCCGTCCGGTCCGAGCACCAGCCTCGCCGTCGAGCTGGCCGAAGAAGGCGCGTGATCTGGCGGCGGTGTCCGAACCGATGGCATTGTGGCGCAGGTGGTCCGGACGACGGAGGGAAGCTGAATGAGCCGCTACGCGCAGTTCGATAACCTGCGGGTCGACGGGCCGGACGAGGACGGCGTGATCGAACTCGTCCTGGACGCTCCGCACCTCAACGCGGTCAGCGAAGCCGCGCACGGCGAACTCGCCGACATCTGGCGCGAGTTCGACCGCGACCCGGCGGTCAAGGTCGTCCTGCTCCGCGGCGAGGGCAAGGGATTCTCCGCGGGCGGGTCCTTCGACCTGGTCGAGAAGCTGGCCACCGACTTCGAGGCCCGCTCCCGCACCATGCGCGAGGCCCGCGACCTGGTCTACAACGTCATCGACTGCTCCAAGCCGACCGTCTCCGCGATCCACGGCCCGGCCGTCGGAGCAGGCCTGGTCGCCGGGCTGCTGTCGGACATCTCGGTTGCCGCCGCCAACGCCAAGATCATCGACGGCCACACCCGCCTCGGCGTCGCGGCGGGCGACCACGCGGCGGTGTGCTGGCCGCTGCTGTGCGGGATGGCGAAGGCCAAGTACTACCTGATGACCTGCCGTCCGATGACCGGCGCCGAGGCGGAACGGATCGGGCTGGTGTCGCTGTGCGTCGAGGAGGAGGCCGGGCTGCTGCCGACCGCGCGGGAGATCGCGCACGAGCTGGCCAACGGCGCGCCGAACGCGATCCGGTGGACCAAACAGAGCCTCAACCTCTGGTACCGCCAGCTCGCGGGCGCGATCTTCGATTCCTCGCTGGCGCTGGAGTTCTACGGCTTCGCCGGTCCCGAGGTCCGCGAAGGCCTCGCCTCGCACCGAGAACGCCGCAAGCCGGACTTCACCCGGGTCCACGAGTCCTAAGCAGACTGTCTACTGCGGACCGTGCGTCAGCGGGAGATTGAAGGAATACCGCGAGGCCCGGTAAACGTGCCAGCCATACTCGACTACCCGGCCAGTTTCGTCGTACGTGGTGCGCTGCATGGTCAACAACGCCGCACCAGGCCTTTCGCCCAGCAGCTCCGCGTCCTCCTCGGTCGCCAGCCGCGCGCCGATGCTCTGCTGCGCCGAATGCAGCCGGACCCCCGTTTGCCGCAGCAGCTGGTAGAGCCCTCGGGAGCGCAGTTCGCCGTCATCGACGTCGAGGACGCCGTCCGGGAGGCAGTTGTTCATGATCGCCAACGGCTCTCCTCCCGTGCGGCGGATCCGCTTCAGCCGGCGGACCCGCCGCAGCTCGGGAGCCTCCAGCAGCGCGGCGAGGTCGGCGTCCGCCGGTTCCACGCGGTTGACGAGCACCTCCGACGAAGGCTTCTCGCCCAGCCCGGCGAGGTCGTCGAACAGGCTGCTCAGCCGCAGCGGACGGGCGACCTTCGTGCGCACGACCTGGGTGCCGACACCGCGTTTGCGCACCAGCAGACCCTGGTTGACCAGCGACTGGATCGCCTGCCGCACGGTCGGCCGCGACAGCCGCAGCCCTGCCGCGAGGTCGAGTTCGTTCGCCAGCCGCGAGCCCGCGGGGAGGCGGCCGTCGTCGATCGCGGCCCGCAGCTGGCGCGCGACCTGGAAGTACAGCGGCTCGGGGCTCGCCGGGTCCACCGCGATCCCGCGGACCGGGTCCCAGGCCGGGCTGGTGCTCATCGCCGCAGCCTACCTCGTGCATGTCCGTATGTCTTGACAAAGTCATCGGGCACGGGGCACGGTCGGAGCACAGCCTGCGAGGAGGACGCGATGACCACGGGGTTCGACCTCGTCACGATGGGCCGGATCGGGGTGGACCTCTATCCGCTGCAGACCGGCGTCGGCCTGGAAGACGTCACCTCGTTCGGCAAATATCTCGGCGGCAGCGCGACCAACGTCGCCGTCGCCGCCGCCCGGTACGGCCGCGCCTGCGCGGTGATCACCAAGACCGGCGACGACCCGTTCGGCCGATTCCTGCGCCGCGCGCTCGCCGGATACGGCGTGGCCGACCGGTTCGTCGGGACCTCGCCGCACCTGCCGACGCCGGTGACGTTCTGCGAGGTCTTCCCGCCGGACGATTTCCCGCTCTACTTCTACCGTTTCCCGAAAGCCCCCGACCTCGACCTCTCCCCCGGCGAACTCGACCTGGCCGCGATCCGCTCCGCGAAAGTCTTCTGGGCGACGGTGACCGGGCTGTCGCAGGAACCTAGCCGTTCGGCCACGCTCGCCGCGCTGGAGGCCCGCGGCCGCAAGGGAATCACCGTGCTCGACCTCGACTACCGGCCGATGTTCTGGGAGTCCCGCGAGCAGGCGCGCGAATGGGTCGGCAAGGCACTGGACCACGCGACGGTCGCGGTCGGCAACCTCGACGAATGCGAGACCGCGGTGGCGTTGCGCGAGCCTCGGGAAGCGGCGAAAGCGTTGCGGGACAAGGGTATCTCGCTCGCGGTGGTGAAGCAGGGGCCGAAGGGCGTGCTCGCGGCGGACGACACCGGCGAGGTCGAGGTGCCGCCGGTGCCGGTGGAGGTGGTCAACGGTCTCGGCGCGGGTGACGCGTTCGGCGGCGCGCTGGTGCACGGACTGCTGGCGGGCTGGGGCACCGAGCGGATCATGCGGTTCGCGAACGCGGCGGGCGCGCACGTCGCCGGCGAACTCGCCTGTTCGGACGCGATGCCGACGGAAGACCAGGTACTGCGCAGGCTCGGAGGCACGAAATGAACACCGTCGAGCGGATCGTCGCCAAACGAGTGCACGACCCGGGCGCGATCGCCGAAGCCGCCGCCACGCGGATACGGGCGAAATCGCCGTTCAACGACAAAGGCGCGGCGATGATCATCGCCGCCGACCACCCCGCCCGGGGCGCGACCGCCGTCGGCGCGGATCCGCTGGCGATGGCCGGCCGCGGCGAACTGCTGGAGCGGCTGTGCCTCGCGCTCGAACGCCCGGGCGTCACCGGCGTGCTCGCGACCCCGGACGTGATCGACGATCTGCTGCTGCTCGGCGTGCTGGACGGCAAGACGGTGCTCGGGTCGATGAACCGCACCGGACTGGCCGGGTCGAGCTTCGAGATCGACGACCGGTTCGCCTGCTACGACGCGGAAACCATCGCGCGCATGCGGTTCGACGGCGGAAAGATGCTCACCCGGATCTGCCTGGCCGATCCGGCGACACCGAGCGTGCTGGAGAACACCGCGAAGGCCATCGACTCGCTCGCCGACCGGAAACTGCTCGCGATGGTCGAGCCGTTCCTGTCCGGATGGATCGACGGGAAGATCAAGAACGACCTCTCCCCCGAGGCAGTGATCCGGTCCATCACGATCGCCTCCGGCCTCGGCCGGTCTTCGGCCTACACCTGGCTGAAGCTGCCGGTGGTCCCTGACATGGAGCGGGTGCTGGCCGCCTCGACGCTGCCCGCGGTGCTGCTCGGCGGCGAGGTGACCGACCCGGACGCGGCGTTCGCGTCCTGGCAGGAGGCGCTGGCGTTGCCGACGGTGCAGGGTTTGGTGGTCGGGCGGTCGCTGCTCTATCCGCACGACGGCGACGTGGCCAAAGCGGTCGATACGGCGGTGGGGTTGCGGTGAACCAGTTCAGTCTCGAAATCACTCCCGAATCGGCGGGATGGGGCTACTCCGGCCTGCGCGTGCTGGAACTCGACGGCGCCGAGACCGTCTCCACCGGAGACGCGGAAACGCTCGTGCTTCCGCTGTCCGGCAGCTGCTCGGTGTCGGTCGACGGTGAAACGTTCGAGCTGGCCGGGCGTACCGGCGTCTTCGACGCGGTCACCGATTTCGCTTACCTGCCAAGGGATGCCGAAGCGGTCGTGACCGGCCGAGGCAGGTTCGCCCTGCCCTCGGCGAAGACCTCGAAGCGGCTGCCCGCCCGCTACGGGCCCGCCGGCGGTGTGCCGACCGAACTGCGCGGTGCCGGAAACTGCAGCCGCCAGGTCAACAACTACTGCCTGCCGCACACCTTCGACGCCGACCAGCTGCTCGTCTGCGAAGTCCTCACCCCGGGCGGGAACTGGTCGTCCTATCCGCCGCACAAGCACGACGAGGCGCGCGAGGGCGAAAGCGAACTCGAAGAGATCTACTACTTCGAGGTCGCCGGCGGCGGGATGGGCTACCAGCGCGTCTACGGCACTCCGGAGCGCCCGATCGACGTCCTGGAAGAGGTCCGCAGCGGCGACGTCGTGCTGATCCCGCACGGCTGGCACGGCCCGTCGATGGCCGCGCCCGGCTACGACCTGTACTACCTCAACGTGATGGCCGGTCCCGGCCCCGAGCGGGCGTGGCTGATCTGCGACGACCCCGCGCACGCCTGGGTGCGCCAGAGCTGGGAATCGCACGACGTCGATCCGCGGCTGCCGTTCGGAGGCCCGCGATGAGGCTGACCACCGCGCAAGCCCTGGTGCGATTTCTGGCCAGCCAGTACTCCGAACGCGACGGCGTCGAACACCGGCTGATTCCCGGCTGTTTCGGGATTTTCGGACACGGCAACGTCGCCGGACTCGGCCAGGCGCTGCTGCAAGCCGCGCACAGCGGGACTTTCCCCTACTACCTCGCCCGCAACGAACAAGGCCAGGTCCACTCCGCGACCGCGTTCGCGAAAATGCGCAACCGGCTCCAGACGTTCGCCTGCACCGCGTCCACCGGCCCCGGGTCGACGAACATGATCACCGGAGCCGCGCTGGCGACCACGAACCGGCTGCCCGTGCTGCTCTTGCCGAGTGACGTTTTCGCCGGCCGCGGCCCGGATCCGGTGCTCCAGCAACTGGAAGACCCGCGCTACGGCGACGTCTCGGTGAACGACGCGTTCCGTCCGGTGTCGAAGTACTTCGACCGGATCACCCGGCCCGAACAGCTCATCCCCGCCGCGCTCGCCGCGATGCGCGTGCTGACCGACTCGGTCGAGACCGGTGCCGTCACGCTCGCCCTGCCGCAAGACGTCCAGGCCGAAGCCTACGACTGGCCCGAGGACTTCTTCCGCCGCCGCGTCTGGCACATCGACCGCGCGATGCCCGCTCCGGAAGCGCTCGGCCGCGCGGTGGACCTGCTGCGCGCCGCGAAAGCACCACTGATCGTCTCGGGCGGTGGCGTCGTCTACTCCGAGGCTTGGGAGCAACTCCGCGCTTTCGCCGCCGCGACCGGGATTCCCGTCGCCGACACGCACGCGGGCAAGGGAGCGGTGCCGTGGGACCACCCGTGCGCGGTCGGCGGGCTCGGCTCCACCGGTGCTTCCGCCGCGAACGCGCTGGCCGCGGATGCCGATGTGGTGCTGGGCATTGGTACGCGGTACAGCGATTTCACCACCGCTTCGCACACCGTCTTCGGCAACCCGGACGTGCGGTTCGTGAACCTCAACGTCGCCCGGTTCGACGCCGCGAAGCACTCCGCCGAGATGGTGGTCGCCGACGCCCGACGCGGTTTGGAAGCCTTGTCGGCCGCGCTGTCCGGCTGGCAGGTCTCCGGCGCTTACCGCGCGCGGACCCGGCGGCTCGCCGACGAATGGAACCGCGCCGCCGACGCCTGTTTCGGCCTCGGGCACGCTCCCCTGCCCGCGCAGACCGAGATCCTCGGTGCGCTGAACCGTTCGCTGGACGACCGCGACGTCGTGATCAACGCCGCCGGTTCCATGCCCGGCGACTTGCAAATGCTGTGGCGGGCACGGGATCCCAAGGCGTACCAGGTGGAGTACGCGTACTCGTGCATGGGATACGAGATCGCCGCGGGCGTCGGGGTGAAGCTGGCCGCGCCGGACCGCGAGGCGGTCGTGCTGGTCGGCGACGGTTCGTACCTGATGATGGCGCAGGAAATCGTCACGATGATCGCCGAACGGCTCAAGGTGATCATCGTGCTGGTGCAGAATCACGGATTCGCTTCGATCGGGTCGCTGTCGGAATCGCTGGGCTCGCAACGGTTCGGCACGTCCTACCGCTATCGCGCCGAGAACGGCCTGCTGGAGGGCGACGTGCTGCCGGTCGACCTCGCGGCCAACGCGGCCAGCCTCGGCGCGACCGTCCTGCGGGCGTCTACTGTGGACGAATTCCGGGCGGCGGTGAAGCAGGCGAAGGCGAATCCGGTGACGACGGTCGTGCACGTGGCGACGGATCCGCTCGCGCCCGATCCGCCGGGGTCGGCCTGGTGGGAGGTGCCGGTGAGCGAGGTGTCCGATGTGGACTCCACTCGGGCGGCTTACGAGACGTATGTCGCGGAGAAGCGGAACCAGCGGCGTTACCTTTGACCCACGATGGGGTTCCCCTCACGTACGTTCGCACCGGTCCCGCCGCGGAAGCTTCGGTCCGCACCGAAGCGTTCCCGCGCCACGATTGTCCCGTGACCGCACCGACCTCCGCACGCAGGCAACGGCTCGCGCTGCTCGCGCTCTGCCTCCCCTTCTTCATCGTCCAGCTCGACGCGACCGTGGTGAACGTCGCCGTCGAAGCGATCCGGCGCGACCTCGGCGGCGGGCTGGGCGGTGAACAATGGGTGATCGCCAGCTACACCGTCGCACTGGCCGCGGGCATGCTCACCGCGGGCTCGCTCGGCGACCGTTACGGCGCGCGACGAGTCTGCGTGCTGGGGACCGTCGTGTTCGGTGTCGGCTCCGCGCTGTGTTCGCTCGCTCCGACCCTTCCGGTGCTGGTCGTCGCGCGGACGCTGCAGGGCGTCGGCGCGGCCGCGCTGCTGCCGTGTTCGCTCGCGCTGATCGTCCGCCAGTTCCCGGAACCGCGGGCCCGGGCGCACGCGCTCGGCCTGTGGGGCGGCATCGCGGCCATCGGGCTCGCGACCGGACCGGTGGCGGGCGGCGTGCTCATCGCGCTGGTCGACTGGCGGGCGATCTTCTGGGTCAATGTTCCGTTCGCCGCCCTCGCCATCGCGCTGACCTGCCNCCTGCCAGTACGTCGTCGAGTCCCCGCCGAGGGAGCGTCGCCTCGATCCGTACGGGCTCGTCCTCGGCACCGTCGCCCTCTCCGCGCTCGCCGGCGGGCTGATCCAGGTCGGCCGCTCCGGCTGGGCACTTCCGCTGATCGCCGCCGGATCGCTGACCGGCCTCGCGTTCGTCCTGGCCGAGCGGCGGCGGCGCGACCCGATGCTGCCGCTGGCGATCTTCTCGTCCCGTCCGTTCTCCGCGGCGAGCACCGCCGGGCTGCTCTTCAATTTCTGCTTGTACGGCACCCTGCTCTGCCTGTCGCTGTACCTCCAGGGCCCGCTGCACCAGTCCGCGTTCGCGACCGGCATGCTGACGCTCCCGCTCACCGTCACGGTCGGCCTCGGAGCCACCGCCAGCGGACGGCTCACCGCCCGTTTCGGCGCCCGCGTCCCGATGCTGACCGGGTTCAGCCTCGCCGGGCTCGGCGCGATCCTGCTGGTCGCGGCCGATTCCCTGCCGCTGGTGCTGGCCGGCGGCGTGGTGCTGTGCTGTTGCTCGATCGCGATGCCCGCGATGACCTCGGTCGCGATGTCGACGCCTCCCGAGGAGCACACCGGACTGGCCAGCGGGGTGTTGAACACCGCCCGGCAGACCGGTGGCGCTCTCGGCACCGCGGTGCTGGGCACGCTGCTCACCGCGGGCTCGGCGATGTCGCTGAGCGTCCCGATGACCGTGGTCGCCCTCGGTTACGCCGCGGCGGTCGGGTGCACCCTGCTGGCCACCCGGCCGCGGGACCTTGCGGCCCTACCTCGCTGACCCGGGGGGCACGAGCAGCGTCGCCCGGTGCACCAGCCATTCCAGCGGACCGGGCCGCCGCCAGTGCCGCCACGCCGCCGAGGCGGCCAGCAGCACCGCGACCACGATCGCCAGGAACACGAGGGAGTACGGCTTCGGTATCAGCTTCAAGGCCGCGAAATGCGCCGCGTACCAGGTGAAAGCCATCCCGCCGGCCGCGGCGAGCGACCACAGCGCGCGGCGGCCGGAAGGGCGGTCCAAGGCGATCAGCAGTCCGCCGAGCAGCACCATCGCGACGCCGATCGCGCGGGGCGGCGGGCACGGGCTGGGGCTGACGATCGCCGTCGCGCAGGCGCGGGTGCTGGGAGCGGAGCTGGAATTCGGAAACCTCCCCGACGGCGGGGCGCGGGCAATGCTCCGGCTGCCCGGCTCAATCCGTGCCTGACCGATCTCCCACGCGGCCCCGGTGAACGGTCGTGCGGGCCACCCTCGGGGAATCTGATTCCGTCCGGGTTCCCCTCACTGACAGCGGCGGGGGCGGAAGCTGTCCGGTTGTCGGGCTTCTCAAACCCCCGCCGGGATGACAAGCTGCTCACCAGCCGGTCGGCTCCGCACCGGCTCGCATGATGACAACGTTGTCAGCCCTGGAGGTAGCGCGTCCATGTGGTCGCAGAAGAGACGGGTGGCCGCGGTCGCGGCGGCGGGCTTCGCGGTCGCCGGGCTGGTGTCCGGCACGACCGGCACGACCGGCGCGGCCACCGCGAGCACGGCGGCTGCCGCGGATCCGGTGTCGCTGGTCAACCCGTTCGTCGGCACGCAGAACTTCGGCAACACCTTCCCCGGAGCCAGCGCGCCCTTCGGCATGGTCCAGGTCAGCCCCGACACCGGCGGCCAGGGCGGCTACGACTACCAGCAGAACTCGATCTACGGCTTCAGCCAAACCCACCTCTCCGGCGTCGGCTGCGGTGTGATGGGCGAACTCCCGGTCATGCCGACCACGGGAGCCGTCGGCTCCGTCGACAAGAACGCCTACAAATCCGAGTACAGCCACGACGACGAAAAGGCCGAACCCGGCTACTACCGCGTCGGGCTGAAGAAGTACGGCGTCAACGCCGAGCTGACCGCCACCCCGCGCACCGGCTGGCAGCGCTACACCTTCCCGTCGACCGGCCAGGCCAACGTGCTGTTCAACACCGGCCAGGCGAACCAGCCGGTCAAGGATTCCGAGATCCACGTCGTCGGCGACCGGGTCATCGAGGGTCGCGTGCGCGCGGGCGGCTTCTGCGCCGGGCACGACGAGCACACCGTCTACTTCACCGCCGCTTTCGACCGCCCGTTCGCCTCCTACGGCACCTGGCGCGGCACCACCCGCACCGTGGGCAGCCGCGACGCCGCGGGCACTGGCGGCAACGGCGCGTGGGTCAGTTTCGACGCTGCCACTGACCACGACGTCGTCCTGAAAGTGGGGCTCTCCTACACCGGTCTCGCCGGCGCGCGGGACAACCTCGCGAAAGAAACCCGCGACAGCTACGACTTCGACGCCACCCGCACCGCGTTGCGCAAGCAGTGGGCGGACCGGCTCGGCGCGATCAAGATCAGCGGCGGCAGCACCGAACGGCAGACCGCCTTCTACACCTCGCTCTATCACGCGCAGCTGCACCCGAACCTGGCCGGCGACCTCAGCGGCGACTACGCCGGTTTCGACGGCAAGGTCCACCGCGCCACCGGCTACCCGCCGTACCAGAACTTCTCCCTCTGGGACACCTATCGCCCGCAGAACCAGCTGCTCGAAATGCTGGAACCGCAAGTGGCCCGCGACGTCGCGCTGTCCGTGCTGGCGATCGGCCGCGACGGCGGCTGGCTGCCGAGATGGGCGCTGGCGGGCAGCGAGACCAACATCATGACCGGCGACCCGGTAACACCGTTCCTCGTCGAAGCCTGGTCGAAGGGTTTGCTGGCCGGGCACGAGGACGAGGCGTACGCGCTGCTCAAGAAGAACGCGACCAGCACGCCACCCGCCGATTCGCCGTACAACGGACGCTCCGGGGTCGATTACTACAACGCCCGCGGCTACCTCCCGAGCGGCCTCACGCTCGGCAAGGACTGCGCGGCCAAAGGCGGCGACAACGACTGCGAGCATCCGGCGTCGGCGACGATGGAGTACTCCGCCGCCGACGCCGCGCTCGCGTTGATGGCCAAGGGTCTGGGCCACCAGGCCGACGCGCGCATGTTCGCCGACCGCGGCCAGTGGTACCGCAATGTCTGGAACGCCGCCGACAAGCAGTTCCGGCCGCGCACCACCGACGGCACCTGGCTCACGCCGTACAACCCGGTCGACGCCGATCACCAGTTCCACGAAGGCGGCGCCTACCAGTACCAATGGCTGGTCCCGCAGGATCCGGCCGGGCTGGCCGAGCTGATGGGCGGCAAGCAGGCGACCGAAAAGCGGCTCGACTCCTTCTTCGCCTACGGCAATCTGCTCAAGGACCCGGCGGGCACCGCGCGCAAGGACTGGATCGCCAGCCCCTACGACTACTACGCCAAGGCCACCTACAACCCCAACAACGAACCCGACCTGCTTTCCCCGTACCTGTACAACTGGGTCGGCGCGCCGGCGAAGACCGCGACCGTCGTCCGCGCGGCGATGACGCTGTTCACCACCGGCCCGGACGGCATGACCGGCAACGACGACCTCGGCACGATGTCCGCGTGGTACGTCTTCTCCTCGCTCGGTCTCTACCCGACGATGAGCGGCGCGAACTTCCTCGCGGTGTCCAGTCCGCAGTTCGAATCGGCGACCGTCCGGATCGGACAGTACGAGGGCAGGCAAGGCGGCACGCTCACCGTCACCGCGCCGGGCGCGAGTGATACGAACCGTTACGTGCAAAGCTTTTCGCTCAACGGCCGGGACGTCCGGCAGACCTGGCTCGACTGGGCCGCGGTCGAGCACGGCGGTCAGCTCGCCTATCAGGTCGGCGCGACGCCGTCCCGCTGGGGCACGCAGCCGGGCACGGAACCGCCGTCGGTGAACAAGGCCGCCGGCGACCTGCGTCGGCACGTGGACGCCACGCTGCGGCCGAGTTCCGTAGTGCTGCCGCAGCAATCTTCAGCGCAGACTGTCCACTTGAACCTGGACGTGCTCGGCCAGAATCCCGGAGCACAGCCGGTCTTCGTGACCTCGTCGGCACCTTCGGGCTGGCGGGTGCGGACCGACCAGCTGCAGCTGTTGTGGTCCTTCCGGCTGCCGGCGCAGAAGACCGCTCCGGTCACGGTGACCGTTCCGGCGAACACGCCAGCCGGCACGTATTCGGTGCAGCTCAAGGCATCCGGGCCAGGAGCCAATACCGTCGTCCGCACCGCGAGCGTCGAGGTACGGGAACCGGCGGTATGCGCGACGACATCCGGAACCCAGTGCGCGGTCGACCTCGGCCACGACCGCAATCACGACGGGACCGCGACTGTCGCAGCCTCGACGGAGGGCGACTTCGACGGCAGCGGCTGGAGTTACGACGCTGACCTGATGCCGCAAGCCGGAATCTTCGTCCACAATGGAGTTTCCTACGCGGCACCCGATCCCGCTGGCACCGCGGCGAACTTCGTGGAAGCACGCGGGCAATCACTGCTGCTGCCCGCCGGAAAGCACCAGGCGGTGCAGCTGATCGGCTCTTCGCACAACGGCCCGGTGTCCACTTCGCTGACCGTGCACTACAGCGACGGATCCAGCGCGGATCTCCCGGTGACGTTCGGCGACTGGGCCGGTTCGACCCCGTCCGGCACGACCGTCGTGCTCGAACTGCCGCACCGGATCAAGGCGGGCAGCGGGGTCGACGGTCCGCCGGTGCGGCTGTTCGGCATCGCCTCCGCAGTGGACAGTGCCAAGACTGTCCAGTCGGTGAGCCTGCCGAACGACCCGCGCGTCCAGCTCTACGCTCTCACCCTGGCCTGAGCCCGGCCGGGTTCGCCGGATCCCTCCCCTTCGTCCGGCGAACCCGGCCATCCCCCCCGTTCCCCCAGAAGTCTCAGGCGGCCGCGGGCACCGCGGCGACCCGGCCCATCGCCTCGGCGTAGCAGGCCTCGAACGAATCCACAGTGGACTCCAGTGCGTGCCCGGCGATCATCTTGCCGCTCGCCGCCCCCATCCGCGCCAGCGTCGCCGGATCGGCGACCACCGCGTGCAGCCGCTCGGCCAGCTCCCCCACGTTGCCCGGCGCGAACAGCCAGCCGTTGTATCCCGGACGGCACAGGTGCGGCAGCGCCATCGCGTCCGCGAGCACCACCGGCTTCCCCGCCGCCATCGCCTCCATCGTCGCGAGGCTCTGCAGTTCGGCGATGCCCGGCATGCAGAACAGATCCGCGGCCGCATAGGCGTCCAGCAGGTCCTCTTCGGACACGAATCCGCGGAACCGCACCCGGTCGGCGATCCCCAGCTCGCCTGCCAGTTTTTCCCAGCCTGCGCGGCAGGAACCGTCGCCGATGATCTCCGCACGCAGGCGAGGCACGAGCGCGACCGCGCGCACCAGTTCGTCGACGCGCTTCTCTTCGTCAAGCCGTCCGACGAACAACACCGTCGGGTCGTCGGACGTCCGCGGAACCGCGCGCAGCCGGTAGCGGTCGATGTCGATGCCGCAGGACACCGGCACCACCCGTTCCGGGAAACCGTTGTCGTGCAACAGGTCCACCGCACGCGGCGTCGGCGCGGTAACCACGCGGGCCGTCGAGAACACGCGCGTCAGGTCGCGCCAGGCCCACCGTGCGGCCGCGCCGCGCAGCCACGCCGGCACTCGCACGTGGCCGAACAGATTCTCCGGCATGAAGTGGTTCGTCGCCACCCCGGGGACGCCCATCGCCGCGGCGTGCTTCAGCACGTACCTTCCGACCACGAAATGCGCCTGGACGTGCACCAGGTCGGGCCGCAACTCCTCCAGCAGCGCAGCGACGTCCTTGCTCACCTCCCAGGGCAGGCCGATCCGGAAGGTGCGGTGGAACGGGGTGCGATGCGACCGGACGCGGTGCACCACGACGTCGCCGTCTCGTTCGGTGCGCGCCGGGCCGTCCGGGTCGACGCTGATCACGTGAACCTCGTGGCCGCGGCCGGCGAGACCGGTGGACAGCCGGTACGCGAACTGCGCCGCGCCGTTGACGTCCGGCGGATAGGTCTCGGCGGCGACCACGATGCGCAAAGGCCGGTCGTCGTTCACTGGGTGCTCCGATCTGGTGGAATGGACAGAAGAAGAACTGCTGCGGCTCAGCACGGCGACGCCGCCGACCGCCAGCACCGCCGCGGTCAGCGCGACCGCGGTCGCCGCGGCGTCGAGGTGCGTGGCTTCGCCGAGCACCCCGGCGCCGAGACCCACTGCGACCAGCGGATCCACGACCGTCAGGCACGCGACAGCGAGGTGCGGCGGACCGCATCGGTAGGACAACTGCACGAGCCAGCCGCCGGCCAGCAGCGCCGTCACCATCGCGGCGACGGACACCGCGGTGCTGAAGCCGACGCTCCCCTCGCGTATTTCGAGGGAAACCGCTCGCATCAACACCGAAACGAAGCCGTAGGCAGCGCCACCGGCCGCGCCGAAACACAATCCGCGGATCGACGGACGCGAAGCGAGCGCGCCGATCAGCGTCAGCAGCGCCACGGCCCCCAGCACCAGCAACGCCGCCCGCGTTTGCGCGTCGGCACTGACCTCGGTGCTCGTGGTGCTGCCGGCGGCGACGGTCACGAACGTCCCGACGCCGAGCATGGTGACCGCGACCGCGGGCAGATCCCGCCGCCTGCCGAGAATCGCGGTGATCGCCACGGCGATGACCCCGACCGGTTGCACGACGGTCAGCGGAGCCATCCCCAGCGCGACCGCGTGCACGCCCGCCCCCGAACCGAGCAGGACCAGCCCGCCGAGCCAGCGCCGTGCCCGGATCAGCTCCCCGATCCGCGGGCGGCCGGGCGACGCGGTAACGACGCCGTGCTGCAGAAGCGCGCCGGCGGAAAAGAAAACCGCGCCGAGCACGGCAAGCGCGATGGCGAGGATCGTCATGAGTCCGCCTCGGCCCGGGCCATCGCGGCGACCGCGAAAAGCTGTGCGTAGAGCAGGGCGTACAGCACGCGTTCGAACAACCCCAGGAACTCGGGCACGGACTGCTCCAGCAACGGCGCGTGTGCCAGCAGAAAGGCGAGCGAAGCGGCACCGGACGCCAGCGAAAGCCAGCGCACCGCCTTCGCTTCCGGTTGGCGGCGTGCCAGCAACCAGCCCGCCAGCGGCAGGCACACGAACATCGCCGCGCCGGCATACCGGTGCACCGCACCGGAAAGCGACGTCTCCACGCCGGTGGGATCAGTCGGGAAGAACGTCGCGATGACCAATCCGGCCGCCCACAACGCGATCAGCACCGACTCCGGGCCGCGTTTCGGCAGCCCCTGCTTGAGCAGTGCGTGCCGGACCAGCAGTGACGCACCGGCCAGCCCGAGCGAAGCGGCGGCCAGCAGCACCGCCCCGCCCGGCGGGAAAACGTAGTCGCTGATGACGTCGCGGACCGGGTCGATCGTGCCCGCCGCCACCAGGTGCAACAGGAGAATCGGCACCAGCGAAAAAGCCAGCGCGCCGGCAGCGATCACGGGCGCCGCCGCCTTGGCCTTCCGCGTTATGAGGGTCACATCGATCAGCATGCTGGGGGCCGTGACTGCCCGGCATCGGGGAACACCCTGAGATGCACCCCGGGAATCCGCGGCGCCCCTGGGGCCTTTCGCCCCCCCTGGATCGGACCGGACGCGCGCCTCCGGTTCGCCGTCTGCGCAGCCGGGCAAACCGCCCTGACGTGAGCTGAATAGGGCGTTATACACTGCCCGGCGCGCCGCGGTCTCACTGTCCTTTATGGACTTGGCGGGTCCCTCACCCGGGTGGATGTCAGGTCCGGCGGGCGGGGCAGGGAGCCGCCGCCCTCGCCCTGCTGACGGCGCGAAACCGCGTGGTGGCTCGGCGCGTTCACCGGGTGCGCCCCGGTTGCCGCCGCCTTGGCCCCGTGTTCAGATCCCGGCGAACCCAGCCGAAGGAGCGCAATTCTCATGCAGAGGGCACTCGTCAAGGCGGTCGTCGGGGCCGCAGCCGTCGTCGCGCTGGTCAGCGCGTGCGGGTCGGGCGGATCGAACGACTCGTCCGGATCCGGAGCGTCCGGGCAGAACCCCGCCCAGTCCAGCGGAGCCGCCCAGCCCAGCGGGGCCGGCCAGTCCGGCGACGCCGGGCAGAACGGCGCGTCCGGCCAGAACGGAGCCCCCGGGCAGAACGGCGGCCCGGCCGCGCAGGCGGTCACCGCCGCGATCCAGCAGGCCTCGCAGGCCTCGCCGATCAAGTTCGAGCCGGAGAAGGCGGAATTGGCCGGCCAGGCCAAGGAAGGCCTCACCGCGATCGCGAAAGCCATGCAGGGCAACGACGTCAAGCTGAAGGTCGAAACCCACGCCGGCTATCCGGACGCGGACAAGGCCAAGAAGCTGTCCGAGGAGCGCGCACAGGCGATCTCGACCGCGCTCGAAGGCGACGGCGTGGCCAAGGACCGCATCCAGGCCGAGCCGAGCGGAAGCGAGAAGGCTCAGGGCGACCAGGCGTTGGACACGCAGCTCAGCGTCGCTTCGTGACTCGTTCCCGGTAACCCGCCGGCATTGCCTGATCGGGCCGAGCGGCTGTCCGGACTTCGGCGGCGAACTGATCGCCGCCGCCTGGATCCGCCGCTCGGCTCGTACCTAACCGGACGCCGAAGTCCGGGTCCGGCACAGCATTTGTTCGGCGACCCGCACCCGCGGGAAGTCGCGTCCTGGCGCGGGGATCGAACTGCCCGGCACGCTCGACGTCGTGCATCTGATCGGCGGCTACGTCAACGCGCGGTGGCCCTGGCACCTGGGACTGGTCGCCGGGCGCGGCCGGACTGGTGAGCGCACTCGCTGAGCGATTCGACGTCCCCGGCGATTCGTCCGCCGAACTTCTGCACGGTGTCGCGGGTGTCGAACGGTCCTGCGACGACGCCCACGACACCCGAGTTCAACCTGTGCGTGCAGTCGGACATCGGAGCCGAGCGACCGTCCGCGCAGGTGCTCGACCTGGTGCGCGCGTGGCGGCTGCCACCGGGCGAACCCGCTGTGACGGAAGGGATTCCTCGCGTCGACCGCGAGGTTTTCACGTTGCTGGAACACGGACTTCCCGGCGCGGAGTTCCACCCGTTCCGCGACGTGTGGCACCGCGGTCACCAGCCGCTTCCATCTGACGTTTCACCGGAGCACTACACCACGAAGCACCAGAGCCTGATCGAACTCGGTTCCGGGTGGACGCTCGTGGCCGCCGGTGCCGAGAAGCCGCCGGAACGCCCTTCCGGCAACGGTTTTCCGGCGCACGTCCTGCCTCACCGCGCGAGCCTGAAACGCTCGGTCGCCGAAGCCGGGTCCGGCCCCGAACTGCCCAAGACCCGCACCAGGTGGCCGCGGCTCAGTTGAGTGCGTTGCGGCTCTGATCGGCGAGCGCGCCGAGCCCGATGCACAACGCACCCGCGAGGAACAGCAGCGAAACACCCCAGGTCGCGTGCGTCGCGGAGGATTCCACGATCGCCAGCGCGGCCAGCGGCGCGAGCCCGCCGGACACCGCTCCCCCGACCTCGCGGCCGGTGCCGAGCCCGGTCGAGCGGACTTCGGCCGGGAACTGCTTGGCCAGGAACGCTCCTTGCGCCGAGAGCATCGCCGGAACCACGATGCCGGTCGCCATCACCAGGCCCAGCCAGACGAACCAGCTGGTGCCGGTGTCGAGCAGCCAGAAGAACGGGAACGCCAGCAATCCCGTCGCGACCGCACCGGCGACCACGACCTTCTTCGCGCCGATCCGGTCGCTGATCCACCCGGCGATCGGCACCGTCGCGATCGCCGTCCCGCTCGCGATGCTGATCCCCAGCGCGCCGACATTCGCCGGCACTCCGCGGAAATTCGTCAGGTAGGCGAGCGAGAACGTCTTGAACACATAGCTGACGCCGTTGTAGCCGATGGTGATCACCATGACCACCGCGAGCGCCCGCCAGTCGCTGCGGAACAGCTTCACCAGCGGCCGGTTCGCCCAGCCGCGCGGCCGGTTTTTCTCGCTGCGCACCAGGTTCTCGAACTCCGGGGTTTCCGGCACCCGGCGGCGCACCCACAGTCCGACGCCGACGAGCAGGAAGCTGGCCAGGAACGGGATCCGCCAGCCGAACCCGTGCAGGAATTCCTTGTCCAAAGTGGTCAGTCCGGCGACGGCGAGCGAGGAGACGAGCAACCCGACGTTCACGCCCAGCGCGGGCCACGAGCCTTGCCGCCCGCGCTTGCCCGGATCAGCGTGTTCGTACGCGACCGCGATCGCGCCGCCGAATTCCGCGCCGGCGCCGAGTCCTTGCGCCAGCCGCAGCACCACGAGCAGCACCGGCGCGAGAAGCCCGGCGCTCGCGTAACTCGGCAGCAATCCAATGCCTGCCGAGGAAACCCCCATCAGCACGAATGTCCACGACAGCACCTTCTTGCGGCCGATCCGGTCGCCGAGCGCGCCGAAGACGATGCCGCCGACCGGGCGGGCCAGGAAGCCGACCGCGAACGTCGCGACCGAGGCCATCGTCGCGGCCGCGTCGTTGCCGGGCGGGAAGAAGACCTGGCCGAACACCAGCGCGGCCATCGACGCGTAGAGGTAGAAATCGAACCACTCAAGCGCGGAGCCGACGACCACCGCCACGCCGACTCCGCGCGGGGCTTTCCGGGTCGTTCCGACGCTGTCGTCCACAACACTGGGCATGGTCCTGCTCTCCGGAACTGGGGCACAGGCGAGCGGAAGCCAGCCGGCGCGCGCCCTTGCGTGCGTATTTGGGAACGCTTGATGCGTATATCCGGATGCTAAGAGGCGTGCGGGCGCAGGGTCAAGGGGCGGGGGCGGGTCTCGTGAGTGTTGATCACGGTTCTCACCGCGGTCAACACTCGCGAGCAGTCAGCCCTGGCGCGCGGCTTCCCAGCGCTTCACGACCGCCGCGGTGATGCCGGCCAGCGCGTCGCCGATCTCCGGCAGACGGCCGGAAATCCGCGGGGTCGGGCCCGCGACCGCGATCGCCGCGACGACCTCTCCGTCGACCAGGATCGGCCGCGCCGCCGCGCTCACGTCGGGCAGAGTTTCGCCGCGATTGAGCGCGACCCCCTCGGCGCGGACAGTGTCGAGTTCGTCCATCGCGGCCCGCACGCGCTCGGCGTCCGGGAGCACTGACCTCAGGTACGCCTCGCGTCGGCGCGCCGGCCAGTACGCGAGGAAGATCTTGCCCGCGCTCGGCGGATACAGCGGCCGCCGGGTGCGCAGCGGCGCCGAATAGCGGATCGGCTGCTCGGACTCGACCGCGTCGACGTAGATCAGCGAATCCCCGACCGCGGCGCCGAGCATCACCGTCTCGCCGAACCGGCGGCGGAGTTCTTCCAAGGCGGGCCGGGCCGCGGTCGCGATGCCGGGCAGGCCGCCGGTGAGCAGGTTCCCCAGCGCCGGGCCGAGCCGGTAGGCACCGTCGGCCTCGACCAGGTAGCCGGTCGACACCAAGCCTTTGACCAGGCCGAACACCGAGGATTTCGGCGCGTCGAGAGATACCGACAGCTCGTGCAGCCGCATCCCGGGCTGCCGCGCGACGCATTCGAGGATGCTGGTGACGCGGCCGACCGTCCGGTGGGCCTTGGCCGTCGACTCGGTCATGGCAGCCTCCCCTGCGTTCGTACATGCGAACCCTATCGCGGCGACCACCCCGCACGGCGCTTGACCCGAGCCGCGCGCCGTCTTACGTTGGACGTATATCCGAACTTCGCGTTCTCATATACGCACAATGGAGAGCAGCACTGTGGACTTCCAGCTGAGCCAAGACCAGGAGGACATCCGGCGCGCCGTGCGCGAGCTGGCCGCCCGGTTCCCCGACGAGTACTGGGCCGAACGCGACGAACGAGCCGAGTTCCCGCGCGAGTTCTACGACGCGTTCGCCTCCGCGGGCTGGCTCGGCATGGCGATCCCGGAGCAGTACGGCGGCGGCGGGCTCGGCATCCTCGAAGCCGCGCTGCTGCTCGAAGAAGTGGCCGCGTCCGGGGCCGGGATGAACGGGTGCAGCACGATGCACCTGACGATCTTCGGGCTGAACACGATCGTCAAGCACGGCAGCGAGGAAATGCGCCGGGAGATCCTGCCGGGCGCGGTCGACGGTTCGCTGCACGTCTGCTTCGGCGTGACCGAACCCGATGCGGGCACCGACACCACGCGCATCTCCACCTTCGCCCGCCGCGAGGGCGATTCCTACGTCGTGCACGGCCGGAAAGTCTGGATCACCAAGGCCGGCCAGTCGCAGAAGATGGTGCTGATCGCCCGCACCACGCCGCGCGAAGAGGCGGAGAAGCCGACCGACGGCATGTCCCTGTTCGTCGTGGACATCGAGTCCGACGCGGTGCAGTTGCGCGCGATCCCCAAGCTCGGCCGCAACGCGGTGTCCTCCTACGAGGTGCTGATCGACGGGCTGCGGGTGCCGGAATCGGCGCGCGTGGGCGAGGAGGGCAAGGGCTTCCGGTACCTGCTCGACGGGCTCAACCCGGAACGCATCCTGCTCGCGCACGAGGCGCTCGGCCTCGGCCGGGCCGCCCTGCGCCGGGCGGTCCGCTACGCCGGGGAACGGCAGGTGTTCGGCCGTCCGATCGGGCAGAACCAGGGGCTGGCGTTCCCGCTGGCCGAGGCCGCGACCCGGCTCGACGCCGCGGAGCTGATGGCGCGCAACGCCGCCTGGCGCTACGACAACGGCCGGCCGGCCGGCAAGGAGGCGAACATGGCGAAATGGCTGTGCGCGGACGCCGGGTTCCAGGCCGCCGACCAGGCGGTGCAGACCCACGGCGGGATGGGCTACGCGCGGGAGTACCACGTCGAGCGCTACTTCCGGGAGGCGCGGCTGCTGCGGCTCGCGCCGATCAGCCAGGAAATGGTGCTGAACTACGTGTCCCAGCACGTGCTCGGGCTGCCGAGGTCGTACTGATGGGCGCGCTCGACGGGCTGCGGGTGCTGGACCTGTCGCGGGTGCTGGCCGGGCCGTACTGCACGCAGATGCTGGCCGACCACGGGGCCGAGGTGGTCAAGGTCGAATCGCCCGCGGGCGACGAGACGCGCGGCTGGGGGCCGCCGTTCCTGCCCGGCGGGACCAGCGCGTATTACGCGAATCTCAACCGGGGCAAGAAGAACATCGTGCTCGATCTGTCCGGTCCGGACGGCCGCGAGCTGCTCGGCACCCTGCTCGCCGGCGCGGACGTGGTGGTGGAGAACTTCAAGGCGGGCACGCTCGCGCGCTGGGGCTGGCCGGACGAGACGATCCGGGCGGAGCATCCGGCGCTGATTCATTGCCGGATCACCGGGTTCGGCACCGACGGGCCGCTCGGCGGGCTGCCGGGATACGACGCGGTGCTGCAGGCCTATGGCGGGCTGATGAGCGTGAACGGCGAAGCTGAGGGCCCGCCGTTGCGGATCGGGGTGCCGGTGGTCGATGTGGTGACCGGGGTGCTCGGGTTTTCCGGGATCCTGCTGGCGCTGCACGAGCGGGCGCGGTCCGGGCTCGGGCAGCTGGTGGATTGTTCGTTGCTGGACACGGTGATCAGCTTGCTGCACCCGCATTCCGCGGCCTGGCTCGCGGACGGCGCGGTGCCGCGGCGGACTGGTTCGGCGCATCCGTCGATCGCGCCTTACGAGACCTTTTCGACGGCGGACGGGCCCTTCTTCGTCGGCGCGGGAAACAACCGGCAGTTCGCGGCGCTGGCCGACGTGCTCGGCGCGCCTGGGCTGGCTTCTGATCCGCGGTTCGCGTCCAATGCCGATCGGGTCGGCAATGCCGGCGAGTTGCGGGCTGAGCTGAGTGTCTTGATCGGACAGTACAAACGGGACGACTTGGCCGAGTTGTTGCTGGCGAAGGGAGTCCCGGCGGCTCCGGTGCACGACATCGCCGAGGCGATGAACGCGCCGCAGGTGCGGCACCGGGAGATGGTCGTGGAGCGGGACGGGTATCGCGGGGTCGGGGTGCCGGTGAAGCTCGGCCGTACCCCGGGGTGTGCTGCGGAGTCGCCGCGGCGGCCGGGGGCGGATACGCGGGAGGTGCTGGCGGCGGCGGGGTTGTCGCGCGAGGAGGTGGAGGGGGCATTGGCGAAGGGGGTGGTGCGTGAGGGGCGTTCGTAGGGGGTCGTGAGTGGTTATGCCGGTTAGAACCGGCATAACCACTCACGACCCCCTCACTTCCAAGGCCGAACCGGCGTCCCCCGCCACCGGGTCCGCGGCGGAACCGTCTCCCCCGCCATCACCAGCGACCCCGATCCCACCGTCGCCCCCTCGGAAATCGCGCTGCCCGGCAGCTGGAACGCCCGTGGCCCCAGCGTCGCGCCGGAGCCGAGGCGGACCGGATCCAGCCGCATGACGCGGTCGTGGAACAGGTGCGTCTGCAGCACGCAGCCACGATTCACCACGGCGCCGTCGCCGAGGTGGACGAGGTCCGTTTCCGGCAGCCAGTAGCTCTCGCACCAGACGCCGCGGCCGATGCGGGCGCCGAGGGTTCGCAGCCACCAGTTCAGCACCGGCGTGCCGAGGAAGGAACCGGCGAACCACGGGACCGCGAGCGTCTCGACGAACGTGTCGTACAGCTCGTTCCGCCACACGAACGCGCTCCACAGTGGATGCCGTCCCGGCCGGAATCGGCCGACCAGCGTCCATTTCATCAGCGTCGTCAGCAGCGCGGCGAAGAGACCGGCCGAGACGAACACCGCGGGCGCGAGGGCGGCGGCGGTCCAGAAGCCGTCCGCGATGTCCGCTCCGGTCAGTACCGCGCTCACGGCGAGTGCGAGCAGGCCCGCGATCAGCAGCGGCGCGATCCGGCAGGACTCGACCAGCGCGCGGGCCAGCTTCACCCGGCGCGGCGGCGCGAAAGTGCGGGCGGGATCGACGGTGTCGGCGCTCCGGCGAAGCTCCAAAGCGGGGCGGCCGAGCCAGGACGTGCCGTCGGGGACGTCTGCCGGGGTGTCGGACAGGACGCCGACGAGCGAGGCCGAGCCGAGCGTCCGGCCGGGGCCCACGACTGCGGAGTTGCCCACGAACGCGCGTTCCCCGACCTCGGAGACGCCCAGCCGGACCCAGCCCCGGTCGAGTTCGTACGGCGCGGCGAGGACGTCGTCGGCGAGGAACGCGCCGTCCCGCACTCGCAGCAGCGACGGCAGACTGAGCACAGTGGACAGTTCGACGCCACGGCCGATTCGGGCGCCAAGCAGTCGCATCCAGACCGGAGTCGCCAGTGCGGCGTAGAGCGGGAACAGCTGCCGCCGGGCGATTTCCAGCAGTTCGTGCACGAACCAGGCCGCCCAGCCCGCGCGGCTCAGCACCGGATAGACCCCCGGTCGCACGGCCAGGCCGGCCAGCCGCACGAGCAGCACGATCGTCAAGGCGTGCACCACGATTCCGGCGAGGACGAGCAGCGGCGTCCACGGCAGGATCGCCAGTGCGGCGCCGCGCGGGTCGTCCGCCGCCGGGATCAGCAGCAGCGCGACCGCGCCCAGCGGAATCGCGGACACGAACAGGACCATCGACCGCAGCGTCCCGCCCAGCGCGAAAGCCAGCAAGTACCGCTTCGCTCGCGGTGCCGCCGCGGTCGGCCGCGACGGGCGTTCGCCCGCGGGCCCGGCCGGGGAGCCGCCCCAGACCGCGCCGTCCGGTACGCGGGTGTCGAGCGTCGAGCCGGGCAGGAGCACCGATCCGGCACCGAGGTCGGTGCCCGGAAGCAGCGTGCTGCGGCCGCCGGCCCGGGCACCGGCTCCCACGCGGACGCGGCCGATCCGCAGCACCGCGCCGTCCAGCCACCATCCGGCCAGGTCCGCTTCGGGTTCGATCGCGCAGCCGTCGCCGAAGTCGGCGAGCCCGCTCACCGGCGGCGGAGCATGCAGGTCCACGCCTCGGCCGACCCGATTGCCGAGCAACCGGGCATACGGCGCGGCGAGCGGGGTTCCGGCGACTCCGGGCGGACCGGCCACGGCAGCGAACCGTTCCGCCGTCCACAGTCGCATGTGGACAATGCCGCCGCGGCGGTACTCCCCCGGCGCGGGCTTTCCGCGCAGCA
Source organism: Amycolatopsis sp. M39 (assembly GCF_001651785.1). NCBI lineage: Bacteria > Bacillati > Actinomycetota > Actinomycetes > Pseudonocardiales > Pseudonocardiaceae > Amycolatopsis > Amycolatopsis sp. M39. The sequence goes on along the minus strand of NZ_LWSF01000001.1, from coordinate 933,529 downwards.
TCCGCACGCCGCCCGCGGCCAGCAGCATCCGGCCGGGCGGGCTCAGCAGCACCAGCCACGCGGGCACGAGGATCCACCACGACATCCGCGGCAGCCACTGCAACGGCAGCACCAGCGAAACCAGCGAGCCGAGCAGCGAGACCGAGAGCAACCACCGCATTCCGGACAGAGCCAGCAAAACCAGCTGCACCCCGGCCTGCCACCAGCCGCTGCCGCGCACCGGAGCGACCTGCGGCTGTTCCACCTCGACGGTTTCGGCCGGTGCTCCGGCGAGACGTTCGTACAGTTCCCGCGGCGTCGGGCAGGAGTACACATCGGACACTGCCGCGCTCGGATACCGTTCGCGCAGCGCGGAAACCAGCCGCGCGGCGGTCACGCTCGAACCGCCGAGGTCGAAGAAGTCGTCGTCCGGCCCGGCCGCGGCCGCGAGGTGTTCGCTCCACACCCGCAACAGCCATGCCAGCTTCGGATCGGACGGCGCCACCGGCGCGGCGGCCGGTTCCTCCAGCGGCCACGGCAACGCGTCGCGGTCGAGCTTGCCCGACGCGCGCACCGGCAGCTCCGGCACCAACGCGAGCCGGGGCACCAGAGCCGCGGGCAACCGGTCCCGCAGAAGACCGCGCGCGGCGGTGCGATCAAGGCTCTCGCCTTCCGGCACCACGTATCCGACCAGCACCTGCGCGCCGCTGTCCGTGCGCCGCACGACCGTCGCGGCCGCGGCGACTCCGGGCAACGCACGCAGCGCGGCGTCGATCTCGCCCAGCTCGACGCGTCGTCCGCCGATCTTGACCTGACCGTCCGCGCGGCCGACGAACTCCAGGCCCTCCGGCACCGCCCGCACCAAGTCTCCGCTGCGGTACGCCCGGCTCCAGCCGAGGCCCGGCAGCGGCACGAACTTCTGCGCGTCCTTCGCCGCGTCGAGGTACCGGGCGAGGCCGACGCCGCCGATCACCAGTTCTCCGCTGCGGCCCCACGGCACCGGAATGCCCGCCGGGTCTTCCGGGTCGACGACCGCGAGGTCCCAGCCCGCTAGCGGCAGCCCGATCCGCACCGGTTCGCCCGCGTGCAGCCGTTGCGCACACGCGACGACGGTGGTTTCCGTTGGGCCGTAAGTGTTCCAGATTTCCCTTTTGCCGTCGTCGAAGCGCGTCACGACCTCCGGCGGGCACGCTTCGCCGCCGAGGATGAGCAGCCGGACGCCGGCCAGAGTGTCCACTGGCCACAGTGCGGCGAGCGTCGGCACCGTGGACACGACAGTGACGCCGCGCTCGACGAGCCACGGCCCGAGGTCGGCGCCCGCGCGGACGAGCGAGCGCGGTGCCGGGACCAGGCACGCGCCATGTCGCCACGCCAGCCACATTTCCTCGCACGAGGCGTCAAACGCGACACTCAGCCCGGCCAGCACGCGATCGCCCGGGCCGAGCGGCCGCGCGGTGCAGAACAGCCGCGCTTCAGCGTCGGCGAAGGCCGCGGCCGCGCGATGCGTGACCGCGACGCCCTTGGGCTTGCCGGTGGAACCGGAGGTGAAAATGATCCACGCGTCGTCCTGCGGCTGCGGACGGACTCGCGGCCACTGCGGTCCGCGCGCGGGCGGCAACCCCGCATCGCTCAGGACCAGGCTTACCCGAGCTTCCGTCCACACCGTCCCGGCGCGGTCGGCCGGATCGTCGGCGTCGACCGGAACATAAGCCGCACCAGCGGAAAGAACGGCGAGAATGCCGCGGTACAGCGCCGCGGTGCCGGAGGTCATCCGGATGCCGACGCGGTCGCCCGGCCGGACCCCGGCGGCGCGGAGGCGTCCGGCGAGTTCTTCGACCTGCGCGGCGAAATCGCGGTACGTCGCGCGCTCGATTCCGTCGTCCAGCGCGAGCGCGTCGGGGTGTTCGCGCACCGTTTCGGCGAAAATGTCGCAAAGCGTGCGCATGACGGGTGCGGGGCCCGCCCGGTAAACCGCCGTCGCCTTTTCGGCGAGCCTCTCGGGCGCGCCTGTGCGCGCCCGATCCGCGTCCAGCGTCACAGGAAAACCTCTTTCCAGGAGAACAGGAGTGACGAAACCGGCCGGACGCCACTCAACAACGGGCGACGTGAGGCCGGGCTGAAGCAGCAGCGCCGTTCCCGGACGCTGAGATCGGAACAAAAACAGATATCGGGCAATCCCCCGGCCGCTGCTGTGCGGCTCGTCACGCGGATCCGGACATGAGCGGACGGAGTGCCGCCGACGTCACTCGGCAGAGTTAATTTCGGAATTCGTTCTCATCGGGTTCACCGGATCTTTGTGCCTCTCCCGTTCACCGCACGCAGGGCACCCCGCCTCCGGACAGTTCGTCGGCGGGCGAAACCGGGGCGACCGGCACCGGGTCCACCTGGCCGTCCTTTTCCCGGAAATCGGTGCCGAGCACCAGTTTCAGCTCCCCCGCGGCCAGCGCGCCGTCGTAGCCCACGCCGTATCCGCCGCCGAGCGCGGCCACGAGTTTCGCCGCCGCCGCGGAATCCCCGCGCCCGTAACGGACGACGGTGCGATGGGTGTGCCGTGCGTTGGACGTGCGCCCGGCGCGGTATCCCCGCGACGGGAGCGTCCTGAGCACCCGGGCAGCCGCGCCCGCACGGCCGCTCGCGTTCACCACGTCCACCGCGGGCCCGGCCGTCGCGGCGGGCGGCGGCGGGACCGTCCGGCCGAGCAGCCGGGCCGCGGCGGCGCGGATCTCCACCGGATCGACGATGTCGACGTCTTCGCCGCGCGCGTCTTTTTCGAACCGTTCGACCGGAAGCGACGCCAACGTCAGATCCCCGCCTGCGAACGATTCCGCCTGCCGCGCCAGCGCGTTGAGGTCGAGTCCGGAATCGGTCGCGACATTCTCCCGCGCGACCGAAACCAGCTGCCCGAGTTTCTCCGGGTCGCCGAACACCCGGCTTTCTTTCAGCTGATGCGCCAGCGAAACGAGAAACGCCTGCTGACGCCGTTCCCGGTCCAGGTCGGTGAACTCGTGCCGGGAATCCCGGCGCTGCCGCACGAACGCGAGCGCCTGTGCCGCGGAAATCCGCTGCTGCCCGCTCGGGAAATCCGCGTCCGAGTAGCTGTCGTGCGCGGCCTCGGTCAAACACACCGTGACCGGCTGCACGACCTGAGCCAGCTGATAGAACGCGACCAGGGTGACTTCGACGAAATGGTCCACCGCGACTCCGCCGAGGAACTGGCGCACCGTCGCGACTTCCGCCGCGCGACCGGCGTCGCGGGACCGCTGTTCTCGATCCGCCTTCTCGGTGACGCCTTGCGCGGCAAGACGTTTGGCCGCCGCGGCGAACGCGTACCCGTAAGCCTCCTTGATCCTGCCCTGGCACACCCCGTCCGGACAGCCGGCGAGATCGGTGTAATCGTCGCGCGGGACGGAGATGACCGTCGGATGTCCGCCGTCGGCCGGAACGTGCAGCAGCATCAGCACATCGGTGTTGTAGCCGCCGACGTGCTGGTCTCCCGCGTGCAGCTGCTCGTACAGCTCGGCGGGCAGCGGTTCGCCCCGCTCGTCGAGCCGCGAATCGAGTCCCATGACGAGGATGTTCGTGTCCCCGCCCGGCCGGGCCTGCCCGTCGAGCGCGGTCGACGCGGTCACCCCGGACAGCAGCGCGCGCAGCTCGGCCCACCCGTAGGCGGCTCCGCCCAGCAGAACCGAGACCAGCGCGACCACGCCGATCCGCTCGGCCCAATGCCCGTTCGCGCGCTCCATCGTGCACCGCTCCTCCCTCCGGCGCACCCGGTCTACTCCGGAGTTGCTGTGAGAGCGATGAGAGGAAAGGCCCGCCGGGCGGCCCGCCAAGGTCAACCGGGCACCCGCCGGCGAAGCTCACACTTTGGCGGGTCGGCACCGCCTGGTTCGGCGGACCCGGCACCGGACGCCGGCAGGGAGGGTCAGCGGCGGCGTTCGCGAAGATCGCCGGGCCGGACGCCGACGAGCAGCACCACGACGGCGAGCAGGATGATGCCCGCGCTGATCTGCAGTCCCAGCGACAGGCTTCCGGTCGAGGACTCGATGAACCCGAGCAGCGACGGCGAAGCGGCGGCCGCGAACGAACCCATCGACGTCACCACCGCGATTCCGGTGGCCGCGGCCCGGTCGGTCAAATAGATCGACGGGATCGAGTAGAACACCGTAAGCCCCGAGTAGTGTGCCGCCGCCATCACCGCGAGCAACAGGATGACCACCACGACGTTGCCGCCGGACACCGAGATCGCGAGCATCGCGAACACCGCCACGATCCAGCTCGTCGCCGCGTGCCAGCGCCGTTCCAGGGTCCGGTCGGAATGCCTGCCGACCAGCAGCATCACCACGATGCCGAGCAGCGGCGGGATCGCCGAGAAGAACCCGAGGTTCAGGACGTTGCCGACGCCGGCGTTGGCGATGATCCGCGGCGTCCAGTACGAGACGGCGTTCGCCAGCGTGTACGCGCCGCACGCGCAGAGCCCGAGGATCCAGACCTTCGGGTCGCGCAGGGCGAGCAGCAAGCCGCTGTGCTTTTGCGTCTCCGCGCCCTTGTCCCGCAGGTCCGCGTCGAGGTCCTCGCGCACGGCCGCCTTCTGCTCCGCGGTGAGCCACTTCGCCTGCTCCGGGCCGTCGGTGACGAAGAGCAGCACGAGCCCGGCCAGCAGGATCGGCGGGATCCCCTCGATCAGGAACAGCCACTGCCAGTCCGCGAGCCCGCCGACGCCGCCGAGCGAGTGCATGATCCAGCCCGACATCACCGAGCCGAGCGCGCCGGACACCGGGATGCCGATGAAGAACACGGCCGTCATCCGGGTCCGCCGCGACGACGGGAACCACAGCGACAGCAGGTACAGCGCGCCGGGGAAGAACCCGGCTTCCGCGACGCCGAGCAGGAAGCGCGCGGCGTAGAACATGATCTCGTTCTGCACGAACAGGGTCACCACGGTCATCACGCCCCAGGTGGCCATGATGCGCGCGAGTGTCTTGCGCGCGCCGATGCGGGCCAGCAGCGCGTTGCTCGGGACCTCGAAGAGGATGAAGCCGACGAAGAACAGCGTGACGCCGAGCCCGTACACGGCGGGACCGAAGCCGAGATCCCGTTTGAGACCCTGCTGCGCGATCCCGATGTTGGTGCGGTCGATGTAGCTGACGACGTAACACAGCACCAGCAGCGGCATGACGCGCCGGGCGATCGTGCGATAGGTCGCTTTGCGGTCACCAGCGGCGGTTGCCGGAGCGCCGGTGACAGCGGATGGTTCGGCCACGGCTGAGACTCCTTCGTCCGGATCGGGCGAGTGGCAGTCTCCGCATCAAGTGTTGAGTTTGTCAACACCCAGCCGGTAACGGCTACGATGCACGGCCATGGCCGAACGCGCGGACGGACACGACCTGGTCCCCATCTCCGGACTGCTGTCCTACCGGCTCTCGCGCACGTCGTCGGCGATGTCGCGCAGCGCCGCGGTGCGCTACCGGCGGGACTTCGGCGTGAGCCTCGGCGAATGGCGCGCGATCGCGCTCATCGCGGCCGACCCGACGCTCACGCTCAACCGGCTCGCGCGCCGCGCCGGACTGGACAAAGCCCAGATGAGCCGAGTGGTCAGCCGGCTGACCGACCGCGGACTGGTGAACCGCACGGCCGGGTCCGGGCGCACGTCGCAGCTGGCGCTGACCGCCGAGGGCACCCGGGTGTACCGCGGCCTGATCACCGCCGCCAACGAACGCGACGCGGACTTCCTCGCCACCCTCACCGGCGAGGAGGCGCGAGTGCTGGACCGCGCGCTGGACAAGCTGGCCGAGCACGCGCTGGCCGTCGAGGAGAGTGAGCGGGCTCACTCGGCCGCCGAGTAGTGTTGACTTTATCAACACCCTCGCGTACTTCTGGATCCACCGACGAGGAGGTGGGCCCAGGATGTCCGACGCCGTCACGATCTGCGAGTGCTTCGCCCGCGACGGGCTGCAGCACGAGCCGGAGCCCGTGCCGACCGCGACGAAGATCGCGCTGCTGAACTCGTTCGCGCGCACCGGTTTCCGCCGGATCGAGGCGACCAGCTACAGCCACCCCGCGCGGGTGCCCGGATTCTCCGACGCCTCCGAGGTGCTCGCCGGGATCGACCGGCGCCCGGGCGTCGCGTTCAAGGCGACCTGCCCGAACCCGCGCGCCGTCGAACGCGCGCTCGCGGACCTCGAAGCCGGGCACGGCGCCGAGGAACTGAGCTTGCTGGTGTCCGCCACCGAAGCGCACACCAAGCGGAATCTCCGCACCACGCGGGCCGGTCAATGGGAGCGCGTGACCGAGATGGTCAAGCTCGCCGACAGCCGGTTTCGCCTGGTCGGAGTGGTTTCGGTGGCGTTCGGCTGCCCGTTCGAGGGCAAGGTCGACCCGGGCCGGGTGGCCGAAGACGTCGCGCGGTTCGCCGACCTCGGCGCGAGCCTGGTGACCCTCGGCGACACCACCGGCGTCGCGACCCCGGGCTCGGTGCGCGCGCTCTACACCCGGCTTTCGCGCGAGAACCCGGACCTGCCGCTGGTCGCGCACCTGCACAACACACGCGGAACCGGGATCGCGAACGCTGTCGCCGCGTTGGAGGCCGGGTGCCGCCACTTCGATTCCGCGATGGGCGGCGTCGGCGGGCATCCGGCGAAGATCGGCTACGGAGCCGGGCTCACCGGCAACGTGTGCACCGAGGACCTGGCCAGCCTGTTCGCCGCGATGGGCGTCGAAACCGGCCTCGATCCCGACCAGCTCGCCGCGGCGTCCGCGGCCTGCGAAGAAGCGCTCGGCCGCCCGCTGTACAGCATGGTCGCCCGAGCCGGATTCGCCACCGCCTGACTTTCACTGGAGAACCTGTGCTGCTGACCGAAGACCACGACGCCGTCCGCGTCCTCACGTTGAACCGGCCGGACAAACTCAACGCCCTCGACACCGCGCTCACCCGCGCGCTGGACACCGCGCTCGACGAAGCGGGCCGCGATCCCGGAGTCCGCGCTGTCGTGCTGACCGGGGCCGGACGCGGGTTCTGCGCCGGTGCCGACCTCAACGAGTTCTCGTCGCTCACCCCGGACCAGCCGGACGCGGTCCTCGAACGCGCCGCGCTCACCGCCCGGCTCCAGACGCGCATGCAGCAGCTGCCGGTGCCGGTGGTCGCCGCGGTGCGCGGCGCGGCGGTCGGCGGCGGGGCCGGGCTCGCGATCGGCGCGGACATGGTGGTCGCCGGGTCCGATCTGAAGTTCGGCTACCCGGAGTTGAAGCATTCGATCGTGCCCGCGCTGGTGATGACCGGGCTGGTCCGGCAGCTGGGCCGGAAGCCGGCGTTCGAGCTGGTCAGCACCGGCCGGCTGCTCACCGCCGCGGAAGCCCTGTCCTACGGGCTGGTGAACCAGGTGGCCGAACCTTCCGAGATCGTGCCCGCGGCGCTCGCCATCGCGCAGCGCTGGGCCTCGGTCGAGCCTCGCGCGCTCGCCGCGGCCAAGGACCTCTTCTACCGCGTCGCGGACCTGCCGACGGACGCCGCGATGCGCGCTGGCCAGGACGTCAACGCCCTGATGCGCGGGTTCCGCTCATGACCGGCCCGCTCGCCGGAGTCACGGTGCTGGATCTCTCCCGGGTCCTCGCCGCGCCGCTGGCCACCCAGATCCTCGCCGAACTCGGCGCGACCGTGATCAAGGTCGAACGCCCCGGCACCGGCGACGAAACCCGCGGTTTCGAGCCCCGGCTGCCGCACGGCGAGAGCGCGTACTTCTTCGCCTTCAACCGTGGCAAGCAATCGGTCACTGTGGACTTGAAGGACCCGCGCGGCCGGGATGTCGTCCGGAAGCTGGCCGCGCGCGCCGACGTCGTCGTGGAGAACTTCCTGCCCGGCACGCTCGACCGGCTCGGCCTCGGCTACGCCGAACTGTCCGCGGAGAATCCCGGCCTCGTGCTGGTGTCCGCGACCGGTTTCGGCCAGACCGGGCCGGACGCGCGCCGCAAGGGCTACGACACGGTGTTCCAGGCGCTGTCCGGCGTGATGGCGATGACCGGCGATCCCGCCGGCCCGCCCGCGAAGACCGGGGTGCCGGTGGCGGACCTGACGTCCGGGCTGTGGGTGGTGATCGCCGTGCTGACCGGGCTCGCCGGGCGATCGTCGGAGGGCCGCGGCCGGCACCTCGACGTGGCGATGATGGATGTCCAGCTCAGCCTGCACGCGCTGAACGCCGCCCGGTTGTTCGCCCTCGGCGAGGATCCCGTCCGCACCGGAACCGAGCATCCGGGGCGGGTGCCGTCGGCGGCGTTCCAGGCCGGGGACGGCGAATGGCTGCACATCAGCGGCAGCGACCAGCATTGGGGGCCGCTGTGCACCGTGCTCGGCTTGTCCGCTTTGGCCGCTGACCCTTCGCTGCGGCACAACGCCGGCCGTGTCGAACACCGCGCGCGCGTCATGAAGGCACTGCGCGGTGCGATCGCCCAGCATGACCGAGATCAGCTGGTCAAAGAACTGCAGGCGGCCGACGTCCCCGCTGGCGGTGTGCGTTCGGTGCGCGAGGCGCTGGCCGATCCGCACGCCGTCGCGCGGGGCGTCGTCGGGGAGTTCACGCATCCCGTCGAAGGCTCGTTCCCAGCGCTGCGCACGCCGTTGCGCGAGACTTCCGGAGACGCTCCGGTACCGGGAACGCCTCCGGTGCTCGGCGCGGACACTGACGTCGTGCTGCGTGACCTGGCGGGACTGACGGCCGGCGAGATCGAGGGCCTGCGGGCCGCGGGAGTGATCTGATGAACGAACGTGTGACGCTGGATGTCACCGACGGAATCGCCCGCGTCGAACTGGCCCGGCCCTCGGCGCGCAACGCCGTGGATCTCGCGATGTGCCACGCGCTGAAGGAGGCCTTCGACGCCGTTGACCGCTCGGACGCCCGGGTGGTGCTGCTCAGCGGCGCGGGTCCGGTCTTCTGCGCCGGTGCCGATCTGAAGGAACGGACCGGCAAGGACGCCGCCTGGGTCCGCCGCCGCCGAGTCGCGTCCTTCGCGGCCTACGCGGCGATCGAGGCCTGCCGGTGTCCCGTTGTGGCGCTGGTGCACGGCACCGTTGTCGGCTCCGGCGGGGAGATCGCCCTCGCCGCCGACTTCGCTCTCGCCGCGCCGGGCACCGTTTTCCGCTTCCCTGAACCGCATTGGGGCACCGTCGGCGCGACCCAGCGGCTTCAGCGCGCCATCGGCAAACGGCGGGCCAAGGAACTGTTGTTCACCAACACGCCGTTGCCCGCTTCCGAAGCCGCCGCCCTCGGCCTCGTCAACCGCGTCGTCCCCGACCTGGCCGCCGCCGGAACCGAGGTGGCCACCGCGATCGCCGCCGCCCCTCCCGGCGCGATCGCCCTGACCAAACGCGCCGTGGACCTGGGCTCGGAAACCGACCTGGACCGCGGCATCCGGATCGAAATGTCCGCCATCGAACAGAACCTCGCCGACGGCAGCTGGCGCGACGGCGTCGCCCGGTTCACTGGAGAGACCCGATGACCGACCTGCGCACCGCCTGCCCGCTCACCGTCCAGGACGCCCTCGCCAGGGCCGCGCTCCTGGCCCCCGACGTCGAGGCGGTCGTCACCGCCGATGCCCGGATCACCTACCGGGAACTGGCTTCCGAGGTCGCCCGAGTACGCGGTGCGTTGGCCGCCGCCGGGATCGGCCGAGGCTCCCGCGTCGGGCTCTGCCTGGGCAACACTCCTGAGTGGGTCACGCTGTTCCTCGCCTTGGGCTCGCTGGGCGCGCTCGTCGTCCCGGTCAACACCCGCTTCACCGCCGAGGAGGTGCACTACACGCTCGCCCACGCCGGTGTCAGCACTCTGTTCGCCGCCGAGCGTGTCCTCAACGTCAATTTTCCTGAGCTGTTCGCCGGCGCCGGTATCGAACCCGGCTGCGCTTCCCTTCCGTCGCTGGAACGCGTCATCATCCTGGGTCAAGACAGCTGGACCGATTTCCTGGCCGCCGGTTGCCCTGCTGAACCCGTCGCCACTCCGGACGACCTCCTTCTCGTGCAATACACCTCCGGCACGACGTCGCGACCCAAGGGCGTCCTCCTGACCCACCGAAGCATGTGCGCCGACGCCTTCTTCTCCGGCGCCCGCATGGGTTTGCGCCCCGGCGACCGGTTCCATTCCGCGCGCCCGTTCTTCCATGTCGCCGGAAGCACCCTTTCCGTACTGGCCTCCCTGCAGCACGCCACCACTCTGGTGACGATGCCGAAGTTCGAACCGGCAGAAGCGCTGCGGCTGCTGGAAACCGAGCGGTGCACGCACTTCTCCGGCAACGACACCATCGCCCTGCTCCTGCTCAACCACCCCGACCGCCCGCACCGCCGCCTTTCCCTGCGCGGCGCGTGGGTCGCCGCGTCCCCGACCGTCGTGCGCCGGGTCATCGAAGAGCTTGGCGCCCGCGAATGCGTTGCCGGATACGGACTTTCCGAAGCGTCGCCGAATGTCGCCCAGTCCGCCTGGTGGGAACCGGAAGAAATCCGCGCCTCCGGAGCGATGGCACCCGAGCCAGGCGTGGAGATCCGCATCCGGTCCCTGGACGACACCCGCGACTGCGCCCCCGGCGAGCCCGGCTCCGTGCTGGTTCGAGGCTGGAACGTCATGCGGGGCTATCTGGACGACCCCGTGCGCACCGCCGAAACCATCGACGCCGAAGGCTGGCTGTCCACCGGAGACGTCGGTGTGCTCGACGACTCGGGCCGGTTGCATTTCACCGGCCGCACCAAGGAAATCATCCGGGTCGGCGGGGAAAACGTCGCCCCCGCGGATGTCGAGGACGTGCTGCACCGGCATCCCGCCGTGCGGCAGGCCGCTGTCGTCGGGGTCCCCGACGAGCGATTGATCGAAGTGCCCTTCGCCTTTGTCGTCCTGACTTCACCGGGCATCTCGGAAGAAGACTTGCTCCGGTGGGCGAAAGAGCGTTTGGCAGGTTTCAAAGTCCCGCGGCACCTTCGCATTGTCGACGGTTTCGAGGCCATCGGCATGACCGCCAGCGCCAAGGTGCAGAAGAACCAACTGGCCAGCTACGCCCGGGCCTTGCTGGAGAACTCATGACGCGGCTGCGTACTTCGGTCACCGATGTGCTGGGCCTGGACCTGCCCGTCATCCAGGCCGGAATGTCGTGGGCCTCGTCGTCCTCGGCACTCCCCTTGGCGGTGTCGAACGCAGGCGGCCTTGGCGTCGTCGCCGCCGGTCCGATGCGCCTGCCCGATCTGGCGCGGGTGCTGGACGAAATGGCCGCCGGGACCGACCGTCCGTGGGCGGTGAACCTGCCGCTCTACCGGGCAGGCGCCGACGAGGTGATCGACCTCCTGCTCGCCCGCCGCCCGCCGGTCCTGATCGCCTCCCAAGGCGGCCCGCGACGGTATCTCGATCGGTTCCACGCTGCCGGCACCCGGTGCCTGCACGTCGTCGCCGGGGTTTCGCATGCGGTGAAGGCCGCCGCCGCCGGCGTGGACGGTTTGGTGGTAGTCGGCGCCGAGGCCGGCGGACATCCGCCGCCGCAGATGGTGACCACGCAGGTTTTGGTGCGTGCCGTGGTCTCCGCGGTCCCTGACGTCCCGGTCATCGCCTCCGGCGGAGTCGCCGATGGCGCCGGATTGGCCGCGATGCTGGCTCTGGGTGCTGGCGCGGCTCAGTTCGGGACCCGATTCCTGGCGAGTTCCGAGGCGACTGTGCACCCGTCCTATCAGGAGGCGGTGGTTGCCGCCGGCGTCGATGACACGCGGACAGTGGGTCATGGGCTGGGGGTGATCCGTGCGCTGTCGAACGATTTCACCGCCCGGATGGCGGAGCTGGAAGCTTCCGGTGCCGAGGAGTCATTGCGGCGGAAGGTCTTCCAGGCTTCGTCGTTGAAGGATGCCGCTCTGCACGGGGATGTCGCGACGGGGAAGGTCGAGGCCGGCCAGTCGGCCGGGCTGATCGCGGACGTGCTCCCGGCGGCGGAGATCGTCTCGCGGATCGCGGAGGAGTACGCGGCCGCGGTGCGTCGGCTGCCGCGACTCGCGGGTGCCTGACTGCTAGGGGGTCGCCCCGGCGTCGCCGGGCGCGGCGGCGATTCCCCGACCGGAGCCGCGGGTCGCCCCCGCGACGAGGGCGATCCGGCCGTGCCGATCAGGCGGCATCGGGCCAGCGCGGCCCCGGCCGCCGGAGAACTCAGCTCGAAGCGGTGCTCAGCTCCCGGCCCCGCAGCGCGAATCGCTGGATTTTCCCGCTCGGCGTCTTCGGCAGTTCCGGCACGAAGTGGATGCGCCGCGGGTACACGTGCGCCGCCAGCCGGGATTTCACCGTCTGCTGCAGTTCCGCGACCAGTTCGTCCGAACCGGACACTCCCGGGTTCAGCACGACGTAGGCCACCACCAGTTCCCCGCGCAGTTCGTCCGGCGCGCCGATCACCGCGGCTTCCGCGACGGCCTCGTGGTGCGTCAGCGCGCTTTCCACCTCGAACGGGCCGATCCGGTAGCCCGCCATCAGGATCACGTCGTCGTCGCGGGAGCCGAAGGTCAGGTAGCCGTCGCGGTCCCGGGCGGCGATGTCGCCGGTGTAGTACCAGCGGCAGTCGGCGCTGAAGCGTTCCGCGGTCCGCTCGGGGGCGTCGCGGTAGCCGGAGAACGGCATCAGCGGGCTGGCGGACACGTCGATCGCGACGCGGCCGGTCTCGCCGGCGTCGGCGATCTCGTCGCTGCCCGCCTTCAGGACCTCGACGGCGAACCCGGGCAGCGGCCGTCCCATCGAACCGGTCTTGACCGGCGCGATCAGGTGCGGATGCCAGGCGTTGCCGACGACCATGCCGGTTTCGGTCTGGCCGTAGTGGTCGCGCACCGGGCAGCCGAGGACCTCCTCGGCCCAGGTCACGACGTCCGGCGTCAGCGGCTCCCCCGCCGACGAGCAGTGCCGCAGCCGCAGACCGGCCGGCACCGGCAGGCCCGAGCTGCGCAGCGCGCGGTACACCGTGGGGCCGGCGGTGAAGTTGGTGACGCCGAAGCGTTCGAGCACCTGCCAGGTCAGTTCGGGACTGAACCCGGCGTGCAGCAGGATGCTGCGCCGTCCGGTCGCGAGCGGGCCGAGCAACGCGAAGTACAGCCCGTACGCCCAGCCCGGGTCGGCGGCGTTCCAGAAGACGTCCTCGTCGGTCTGGTCGAGACCGAACTCCTGGTAGGCGTGGATCCCGGCGAGTCCGCGCAGCGGCACCGGCACGGCCTTCGGGGTGCCGGTCGTGCCGGAGGTGAAGATCTCGACCAGCGTGCCGTCGCCGCCGACCGCGACCGGGCCGGGCAGCGGGTGCGGTTCGTCCAGCAGCGCCTCGAACGACAGGTCGCCGCCGGACGCTTCGCCGGTGGTCACGATGATCCGCGACGGGTCGGCGGGCAGGTCATCGCTGGGGTCGAGCTTCGCACGCTGACCTGCGTCGGCAACGACCACCCGGGTTCCGTTGCCGACGATCCGCTGTGCGATCGCGGGCGGCGCGAACGCGGTGAACAGCGGCACGTGGACCGCGCCGAGCCGCCAGATCGCGAGCAGCGCGGTGACCAGTTCGGCGGACTTGCCCATCAGCGTCGCGACCCGGTCGCCGGGCCGCACGCCGTGCGCGGCCAGCGCGGCGGCGAACCGGGCGGAAGCCGCCTCGAGCTGGCCGTAGGTGAGGTCGCGGCTGCTGAGGTCGGCCTCGACGAGGGTGAACGCGACGGCGTCGGCCGGATGCCGTCCGCACAGCAACTGGGTCGCGTCCGCGTCCGGCGCGGCATAGGTCTGCAACAGGTCGAACATGGTGCGTTCAGGGCTCACGGGGCTGCTCCACGGTCATCGTCGGCCGGTGTCGGCACATCGTCACCGCAGGCAGGCCGGCCGGCCACCCCCGAACAGGGGTGGCCGGCCCTCCCGTCACGCCGTGGTCCGCGCCGGGACGTCCGCGTCCCGGCCCGCGTCCTGGAGTTCGATGCCCTTCGTCTCCGGCAGCAGCCAGAAGGTGACGAGGGTGACCAGACCGCACGCGATGGCGTAGATGTTGAACACCGCCGACTTCCCGATCTGCGACAGATAGGTCTGCAGATACGGCGCGGTGCCGCCGAACAGGCCGACCGTCAGCGCATACGGGACCGCCAGGCCGAGCGCCCGGATGCCGGTCGGGAACAGCTCGGCGGTGATCGCCGGGCCGGTCGCGTTGAGCACCCCGTTGAGCACGACGCCGATCGACATCGCGATCAGCAGCTGCCAGGCCTCCCCCTGGATCAGCAGGGTCAGCGGATAGAAGAGCACCAGGAAAACCGGCCACACGATCAGCAGCAGTTTCCGGCGTCCGATCCGGTCGGACAGCATGCCCCACAACGGCATCGCGACGATGTAGAGCGCGGTGGCGATCGCGCCGGCGATCATCGCGCCGGTCTGGCCGGTGTGCCGCTGCGAGATGGCGAATGTCGGCGCGTTGATCGCCCACACGTAGTAGACGATGGTTCCGCCCACGTTGATGCCGACCACCTGCAGCATCGGCCGGATGTTGGCCCGCAGCAGCCGCCGGACCGGTTGTTTCGGCGCGCGTTTCGGCGCGCTCTTCGCGGCGTCGGAGAAGATCTCCGTCTCGGTGAATTTCCGGCGCAGCACGAACGCGTACAGCCCGAAGAACCCGCCGAGCAGGAACGGGATCCGCCAGCCGAAGTCGGCCATCTGCTGCGCCCCGAGCACCGCCGACAGCACCGCGCCGAGCCCCATCGAGAACAGCGTCCCGATCCCGCCGGAAACGTAGATCAGGCTGGACCAGGCGCCGCGGCGTCCGGGCGGGGCGATCTCGGCCAGGTAGGTCTGCACCGACGGCAGTTCGCCGCCGTGCGCGAGGCCCTGCGCGAGCCGGGCGATCACCAGCAGCGCCGGAGCGAGCAGCCCGACCTGGTGCGCGGTCGGGGTCAGCGCCATCACGAAACTCGCTCCGGCCGACATCGCGATGCTGAGCGTCATCACGGGTTTCCGGCCGACGCGGTCGGCCATCCAGCCGAAGAACATCCCGCCGACGGGACGGGCGACGAAGCCGATCGCGAACACCGCGAGTGCTTTCAGCAGTTCGGAACCGGCGCTGCCGCCGGTGAAGAACTGGCCCGCGAAGAACACCGAATAGGCGGCGTAGACGCCCCAGTCGTACCACTCGATGGCGTTGCCGAGACCGAGTCCGACGAGGACCCGCACGCGCGAAGGGGCGGCGTTCATGCGCACAGCCTTTCCGCGGCGAGACCGGCCAGCAACGCCGCCGACCGGCCGAGCACCGCACTGTCGAATCGGGCGAGCGGCGAGTGGTTCGCCGCCGCGGCCGCCGGGTCCGCGCCCGGCGCGTGGGCGCCGAGGAACATCAGCGCGCCAGGCACTTCCTGCAGTACGCGGGAGAAATCTTCCGATCCCTGGGTCGGATGGCTTGGCGCGTCGAAGCACTCGGCGCCGAACAGCTCTTGCGCGACAGCGCCGACATGCTCCGCTTCCCCGGCGTCGTTGACCGTCGCCGGATAGCCGGGGACGAGCCGGACGTCCGCCACGACGCCGTGCGCCGCCGCGATGCCGGTCAGGTAGCGCGTGAACACCTCGCGCAGCCGTGGCTCCGCATCCGGATCGACAGCGCGGACCGTGGCGTCGAACGACGCGTGGTCCGGGATGATGTTGGCGGCCGTGCCCGCGCGCAGGACCCCGACCGTGACGATGACCGGCGACGACACGTCGAACGACCGGGTCACCGCGGTTTGCAGCACGCTCACCATTTCGGCGGCGGCGACCACCGGGTCCTTCGCCTCGTGCGGGGTCGCGCCGTGCCCGCCGGTGCCGCGGACGACCACCTCCAGCGTGTACGACGCGAACAACGTGGTCCCCGCTCGGGCCGAAACCAGTCCGGACGGCAGCCGATGCGGCACGACGTGCAGCGCGTAGGCGTGGTCCGGACGGCGCCCGGCCGCGGTGAGCACGCCCTCCTCGATCATCACCCGCGCGCCGTCGTGACCTTCCTCGCCCGGCTGGAACATGAACACGACGTCCCCGGACAGCCGGTCGCGATGCGCGCTCAGCAGCCGGGCCGCGCCGACCAGCCCGGCCGTGTGCAGGTCGTGCCCGCACGCGTGCATCGAGCCGTTGGCCGACGCGAAGTCCTCGCCAGAGCGCTCCCGCACCGGCAACGCGTCCATGTCCCCGCGCAGCAGTACGGTCGACGGCTCGGCCGGGCGCTTCCTCGCCGTGCCGCGCAAGACCGCGGTCACCGAGGTCGTCCGCACGCCGGTACTGATCTCCAACGGCAATCCGGACAGCTCTTCGAGCACCCGTTCCTGCGTCCGAGGCAGGTTCAACCCGACCTCCGGTTCGCGGTGCAGCTCCTCCCGCAACCGCGCCAAGTCCGGCAGCAACGCTCTCGCGTCGTCCAGCAGATCCACGCCGTGCACCTTTCTCCGCTCGTCACCTCGGATCTAGAGTGTTCACGGCCACGCCAAAGTGGCCCGGAAATCGCTCGATCCGATCACCGCCACCGGAAGTTATGAGAAGAAACGTGCAACTGGACTTCTCCGAGGAGGACCTCGCGCTCATCCACGCGCTGCAACTGCGGCCCCGCGCGCCCTGGTCCTCGCTGGCCGGGGTGCTGGGTGCTTCGCCGACCGCGCTGGCCCAGCGCTGGACCCGGCTGCGCGAGGCGGGGCTCGCCTGGATCACGGCGTATCCGGTGCACGGCGTGCTGGCCGGAGGTGCGATGGTCGCCCTGGTCGAGATGGACTGCCTGCCCGGCACTGTCGACGATGTGGTGCGCCGGCTGGAGCAACTGCCCCGCGTGCACAACATCGAGTACGCCGCACAAGGCCGGGATTTGCTGCTGACGGTGTCCGCGGCGTCGATGGAGGCGCTGTCGGCGCTGCTGCTCGACGAGCTGCCGCGGTTGCCCGGAGTCGCCTCGCTGCGTTCGCACATCGGCGGCCGGATGCACATCGAAGGCAGCCAATGGCAGCTGGATTCGCTCGACGCGGGACAGCGCGCGGCCATTCTGCAAGCCGGGCACGAGGAACACGACCGGCCGAACGAACCGATCTACCTGCGTTCACCGGTCTTCGCGCCCCTGGTGTCCGCGCTCGCGTTCGACGGCCGCGCCACCGCCGCCGAGCTGGCCAAACAGCTGGACCGGCCCACCTCGTCGGTGCGCAGGCAGCTCTCGGCGCTGGTGCGGTCCCGGACGCTGCGGATCCGCTGCGAGGTCGCGCAGCTGCACACCCGGTGGCCGATGCACGTGATCTGGTGGTGCCGCCTGCCCGGCCGCGATCTTCCCGCGGCCGTGGCACGGCTGCGGGAGAACCCGCGCGTGCGCCTGTGCATGTCGGTCACCGGCGCGGCGAACCTCGTCGTCAACGCCTGGACCGCCGACATGGCCGAGCTGCTGGCCATGCAGGACAGCCTCGAACAGCTGCTGCCCGGCGGCGGGATCCTCACCGGCTCGGTCATCCTCCGCACCCGCAAGCGCGTCGGCTGGCTGATGCACCCGGACGGCCGCTGCGCCGGCGAGGTGATCCCGCTGCCCGGTCCGCTGCCTGACCAGGTGTTTCGACCCGTACGCGGCGACAGCGGAGGCGCGGCTGGGTAGAATCGCACCTCCTGCCGGAGCCTCCCGTGCCGCCGAAGTGGGGTGCCTGCCGTGACGAGTGCCGCCGAGACCACCGCCGAAGTGCGCCGCGCCCTGGCCCGGCTCCGCGGCGCGGCGGGCGTGCCGCTGTCGTTCGGCGGCGAGGTCGTGGACGGCAAGCGGCTGCGGATGACCGAACTGCTCGGCACCGCCACCACGTCGCTGCTCGGCCTCGTCGTCGCGGAGGGCAAGGGCCTCGGCGGCCGCGCGATCGGCGTGCGGAAACCGGTGGTGCTGCCGGACTACTACACCAGCGACGCGATCAGCCACCACTTCGACCGGGCGGTCAAGGCCGAGGGCGTGCGCTCGGTGATGGCGGTGCCGGTGATCGTGCAGCGGACCGTCCGGGCGGTGCTGTACGGCGCGGTCCGCGAACACGTCCGCTTCGGCGACCGGTCGGTCACCGCGATGGTCGAAGTGGCTCGTGACCTGGAACAAGAGCTGGCGGTGCGCGCCGAAGCGCACCGGCGGCTGGACCTGCTGGCCCCGGAGCCGGAACGCGCGCCGCCCGGGAAACCGGCCGAGCTGGAAGCGCTCCGGGAGAGCCACGCGGAGCTTCGCCGGATCGCCGCCGCTGTCGACGACCCGGAACTGCGCGCCCGCATCGACGCGGTGTGCCAGTCCCTGACCGGCGACCCGGCGCGCGGGCCGTCTTTGTCGGCGCGGGAACTGGACGTCCTCGAAGGAGCCGCGGCCGGGCAGACCAACGCGGGCATCGCGGAGGCGCTCGGCCTGGGCCCGGAGACGGTGAAAAGCTACCTGCGCAACGCGATGCGGAAGCTGGACGCGAAGACCCGCCTCCAGGCCGTCAACGCCGCCCGCCGGGCCAATCTGCTGCCTTGAGGCCAATGAAGGATGCCCTGAGGGAAGCTGATTCCCGCGAGGAGTCCTTCACCGACCGCCTGGCCGCAGCACGGTCAAACACCCGCCGTCCGCGCCCGGCTGGCCACCGCCAGCGTTTCCAGCAGCGGAACCGTCCGCTCCCACCCGAGGCAAGGATCCGTCCGGCTCACCGCCCGATCAGCGGGCACCCGGTCCGGATCCTGTGCCCCGTCCCGCAGATACGACTCGATCATCACCCCGGCCACCGCTGCCCCGTCGCGCACCTGCTCCGCCACGTCGGCGACCACCCCGGGCTGCCGGTTGTGGTCCTTTCCGCTGTTGCCGTGCGAGGCGTCGACCACCGCTCTTCGCGGCAGGCCCGCCTCCCCGAGCACCTTCGTCGCCTCCGCGACCGACGCCGCGTCGTAGTTCGGCACCGGACCTCCGCGCAGGACCAGGTGCGCATCCGGATTCCCGCTGCTGCGCAAGGTTTTCATCCGCCCGTCCACGCCGAGCCCCGGAAACGCGTGCGCCGCCCCGGCCGCGCGGATCGCGTCCACCGCCGGCCCCAGCCGTCCGGACACGCAGTTCTTCATCCCGATCGGCATCGGCAGCCACGACGCCAGCTGCCGGTGCGGCTGGCTGGCCACCGTCCGCGCCCCGATCGCGCCCCAGCTCACCGTGTCCGCGACATACGGCGCCAGCACCGGATCCACGAACTCGTACGCCAGCGGCAGCCCGGTCGCGGCCGCGTCGAGCAAGAACTGCCTGCCCAGCCGTACTCCGGTGGCGAGATCGCCTTTGCCGTCCAGCGTCGGGTCCGGCAGGAAGCCGGTCCACCCGGTCACCGACCGCGGTTTCTCCAGGTATGCCCGCAAAACCACCACGAGGTCGTCGGCGTACCGAGCCGCCGCACCGGCCAGCAGCTCCGCGTACTCCAGCGCGGCCGAGGGATCGTGCACCGAGCACGGACCCACGATCACCAGCAACCGCGGATCGCGCCGGGCCAGCACCGCCGAGACCGTTTCGCGGTGCCGGGCGATGTCCGGCGCGGCTCCCGCCGTCACCTCCACCGGGCTGGGCAACGTGTCCTGCATCTACCGGCTCCTTTCCTTAGGCAGCTTCGCCGCCCCGGCAGCCGCCACCACGACCAGTCCGAGCACCCACCAGAACGTGTCCGCGAAGGCCGCCGCGACGTCCGCGCCCCGTGCGGCCAGCCGGTTCTGCAACACCAGCGCGAGCACGGCGGTCCCGACCGAACCGCCGAGAGTGTTCAGCAAATTCAACGCACCGGCCGCTTTCGGCAGCTGGGTTTTCTCCAGGCTGCGATACACCAGCGCCAGCACCGGCGCACTGATCATCGCCGCCCCGAACCCCCGCAGCACCAGCGAAATGACCAGCACGACATCCGGAAGTTCCGGACCCAGCTGAGTGAACGCCGCGGTTCCGAGCGCCACCAGGCCGATTCCGGACACCACCAGCGTCCGCGGCGCTGCCCGATCCACCAGGCGATGCACCAGCACCGACCCGGCGGCCGCCCCGATCCCCTGCGGCACCAGCAGCAATCCGGTGTCCCACGCGCCCAGTCCGGCACCGCGCCGCAGATACAGCGGCAGCAAGAACATCGTGCCGAACACCGAAGCGCCCAGCACGACCAGCGCCAACGCGGCGGCCCCGAACGGCGGCCGGGTGAACAATCGCGGATCCAGCAACGGCGCCCGCACCCGCAATCCGTGCCGGACGAATGCGGCCAGCATCAGCAAACCCGCCACGACCGCAGTGCCGGAAAGCCATTTCGGATACCCGTCGGAGAACCCGGTGAGCCCGAACACCACCGCGGCCAGCCCGGGCGAGAGCAAAGCCGCGCCACGGAAATCGAACGGCTCGCGCGGAGCTGCCGGCTGGTCCGCCGCGACATACCGCAGCCCCAGCAGGACCGCGACGACGCCGACCGGAAGGTTGACGTAAAACAGCCACGGCCAGTCCGCGACGGCGAGGATCGCCCCGCTGGCCAGCGGACCCAGCACCGGCGACAGCAACGGCACCACGCCGACGACGCTGATCAGCCGCCCGATCCGCTCCGGCCCCGCCGCGCGCGCCAGCAACGCCTGCCCGGTCGGCGGCAGCAAACCGCCCGCCAGCCCTTGCAGCACCCGGAACGCGACCAGCGTCGGCAGCGAGTTCGCCAGCCCGCACAACAGCGACGCCGCCACGAACACGACCACAGCCGTCAGCCACGTCCGCCGCCCGCCGAACCGCGCGGCCAGCCAGCCGGACGCGGGCACGGCGGTCACCACCGCGAGCAGATACGCCGTGGTGACCCACTGGACCTCCGTGACGGACGCGTCGAACCGCTCCGCCAGCGTCTCCACGCCGACCGAGACGATCGTGCTGTCCAGCGTCGCCATGAACGTGCCCAGCACGAGCACGAACGCGGTCCGCCACAGGTTCACCGCAACCACTCGCCCGCGTCCTCGTCCAGCCGCGAGGGAAGCTCGGCCAGGAACCGCAGCAGGTCCGCGACCAGCGACCGGGCCTCCGCAGCCGAGAGAATCCCCGCCTGATAACCGAAAATGCCGGACCAGCCGCCCGCGAGTTCGGGCACCACGGTGACCGTCATCGGATAGTGCGTGCGCTCGCGGAACCGGGTCCCGGTGATCGCCAGCCCGGGAGCCGGTTCCCGCAGTTTCGCCGGGTCCACCGGGTAGTTCTCGAACACGACGAGGCTGTCGAACAACCGGTCCCGCCCGGTCAGGGCAGCCAGTTCCGCCAGGCCGGCGTGCTGGTGCGCGAGCAGTTCCTGGTGCCGGGATTGGGTTTGCCTCAGGGTCTCCGCCACGGTTCCGGCGAACCGCACCCGCACCGGAACCGTGGTGGCGAGCAGCCCGAGGATCTCCTCGACACCGTCCACTTCGGACGTCCGGCCGGAAACCATCGCGCCGAAAGCGACATCGGCGACCCCGGCCCGAGCCGCGAGCACCGCGGCCCACGCACCCTGCAGCAACGTTCCCGCCGTGACCCCGTGTTCGGCACCGGCCCGCGTCAGCGAAGCGACGAGCGGAGCGTCCACAGCGAACAGTTCCGGCTCGACCGCC
Organism: Amycolatopsis sp. M39; assembly: GCF_001651785.1. Classification (NCBI taxonomy): domain Bacteria; kingdom Bacillati; phylum Actinomycetota; class Actinomycetes; order Pseudonocardiales; family Pseudonocardiaceae; genus Amycolatopsis; species Amycolatopsis sp. M39. Next base: position 912,008 of record NZ_LWSF01000001.1, on the reverse strand, counting down.
GCGGGCTGCCCGGCCAGGAGTTTCCGAGACGGCAGACCAGCCAGTTCCCTCCGCCACGCATGCCCGCTGACCGCGTGGTCACGCGCCGCGAGCCACCGCGTGTACCGCGACACCGGCACCGCTTCGGGCAGCGGCTCCCCCGAGTACCCGGCGAACAACTCGGCCAGGATTCGCGGCGCCGACCAGCCGTCCGACAGCACATGATGGCTGGTGAGGACGAGTTCGTGCCGATCCGGGCCGTGCCGGAGCACGGTGACCCGCAGCAACGGCCCCGCACCGAGATCGAACCGCTCGGCGAGGTCTTCCGCGAGCACCTGCTCGACGTTCCCGGACACCTCGCGCACCCGGAAGCCGATCTGCGGCTCCGTCGGCAGCACCTGCACCTCGTGCCCGGCGGGGAAGACCGCGCCCAGGTTCGGATGCCGCCGCACCAGCGCGTTCGCCGCAGCCGCCAGCGCCGCCAGATCCAGTGCTCCGGCCAGCGAAAACGCTGCCTGCACCGGGTAGGGATCCTCGTCGGCGGCCCGCGATTCGCGCAGGATCAGCTCCTGCAGCGGAGTCAACGGCAGCAGCTCTCCGGCCGGCACCTCGGCGGCCAGCGCGGCGAGTTCTTCCTGGAACGCCGCTCCCAGCGCCGCGATCTCGTCCGCGCTGAACTCCGAGGACGGCCAGGTGAACCGCGCCGCCAGCCGGTCGTCGCGCACCATCGCGTTCACCGTCAGCGCGTGCCCGAGCGGTCCTCCGGCGGAGCCGAGCGGATCGGCGTCCGGCGGGCGCTGCCACGGCGTCTCCGCCCGCGGCGCCGCCTCGAACCGGCCGAGGTAGTTCCAGCTGACGTCCGCACCGGTCGAGGTTCCGCCGAGGATGCCGAACCCGAGCCCGTCGCCCGCGGCACGGAGCTGGTCGCGGACCGCGGCGACAGCCGTCTCGTCAGAAGGCGGCGCGATCCGTGCCGGGTACATCGCGGTGAACCAGCCGACCGTGCGGGACAGATCGACGGTTCCGGCGAAGTCCGGCGTGTGGTCCGGCCGGCCGTGGCTCTCCAACGCGACCAGCAGCTCCGAGCCGCACCAGGCACGGTAAGCCCGCGCGAACGCGGTGAGCAGCACGGCGTCCGGGCCGGTCCGGTACGCGCCCGGCAACGTCGTCAGCACCGCCTGCGTGGTTGCTTCCGAGACCTCGATCTCGTGGTGCCGCGCGGTCCCGCTGACCGGACGCGCCGTTGCCGCCATCCGTTGCCAGTGCGGGCCTTCCACTTGCCGCGCAGGCTTGGCCGCGGCCAACGCGCGCGCCCAGCCGAGGAACGACGGCCCGCGCTCCGGCAGCTGGTGGCCGAGACAAGCCTGCTCAAGGTCGTCGAGGAGGATCCGCCACGACACCGCGTCCACCACGAGATGGTGCGCGACCAGCGCGAGCCGCCCCGGTCGCGCGGGCCCGGCGTCCACCCACACCGCCCGCAGCATCGGGCCGGTCCGCGGGTCCATCGCGGCCCGGACAGCCGCGATCTGGTCGTCCAGCAGCGCCCGCAGATCCGCGTCCTCGCCCGCCGGGACGACCATCAGCACGTCCGCCCCGGTCACGGTGCCCGGTTCCGGGACGCGCAGCACGTCACCGGCCAGGCGAGACCGCAGCACATCGTGCCGTTCGAGGAGCACGTCGAACACCGCCCGCCACTTCGGCACGTCACCGCCGGACGGCACGCACACCTCGACCCACTGACAGAAGCTGTCGGCGTCCGAACCAGCGCGTTCCAGCAGTTCACGCATGACGGGCGTCAGCGGCGCGTCCCCGACCGCAGGCGTCAGGTCCGGCGAGACCACTACGGTCCGGTCGCTGCACCGCGCCGCGATCCCCGCGATCGTGCCGCCCTCGAAAACATCCCGCGCGGTCAGGTGCAGGCCCTCGCGACGAGCACGCGCGACCAGCCGGAGCGAAGCGATGCTGTCGCCGCCGGCGTCCAGGAACCCGTCGTCGATCGTGACGTCCGGGCCGAGCAGCTCCCGAACCACTTGCAGCAACACGGTTTCCGCCTCCGTCGCCGGTTGCCGAGCCGCGGCGACGGTGCGCGGACCGGGCGCGGGCAGCGCCGCCCGGTCGAGCTTGCCGCTGGGCCCGAGCGGCAGCCGTTCCAGCGAGAGCACCGCCGACGGCACCATGTGCGCAGGCAGTTCGGCGGCCAGATACTCGCGCAGCGCGGCCGGATCCGGGTCCGCGCCGTCGACCGGCACGACGTAACCGACCAGCCGCCGGTCCCCCGGCCGGTCCTCGCGCACGAGCACGACCGCGGCCCGCACGTCCGGATGCCGTGCCAGCGCCGACTCGATCTCGCCCGGCTCGATCCGGAACCCGCGCAGCTTCACCTGGTGGTCGGCGCGGCCGAGGAACACCAGCTGCCCGTCCGGCCGCCAGCGCACGAGGTCTCCGGTGCGGTACATCCGGTCGCCGGGCGCGCCGAACGGATCGGCCACGAACCGCTCCGCGGTCTGCCCCGGCCGGTTCACGTAGCCGCGCGCGAGCTTCGGCCCGGCGAGGTACAGCTCGCCGGCGACACCGGTCCCGACCGGCCGCAGGCCCGCGTCCAGCACGTACGCCCGCACCCGCGGGTCCGGCCGTCCGATCGGCAGCGGCCCGGGGTCGTCGGCGGAGTACACCCAGGTGACGGAGTTGATCGTGACCTCGGTCGGGCCGTAGGCGTTGAACAGCGCCCGCCGCCCGCCCCAGCGGTGCGCCAGCTCCGGGTCGAGCCGTTCGGCGCCGACCACGAAGAACACCTCCGGGTCCACCGTCGCGTCGTCCGGCATCGCGGACAGGAACGACGGCAGCAGGTTCAGCCCGGTGACGTGGTGCGCGGCGGCGTAGGCGAGCAGGTCGTCGCCGGAGCCGCGGACCTCCTCCGGCGCGATCACCGAGGTGCCGCCGGACAGCAGCGGCAGGAAGAACTGCCAGTAGGAGACGTCGAAACTCGTGGACGCGAAGTGCAGGTACCGCTCGCCGCGGCGGATGCCGACGATGTCCTCCTGCAACGCGACCAGGCTCGGAATGCCGCGATGGGTGATCGCGACGCCCTTGGGCTTTCCGGTGGTGCCGGAGGTGTAGATCACGTACGCCAGCGAGTCCGGCGACGGAACGACGTCGTCCCAGGCAGCCGGTCCGCTCAGGACCGCCGGGTCGATGGCCGGGATGCCGAAGCCGGGATCCGAAGTGGACACCACCGCGGCGGGCGCGCTGTCTTTCACCAGATGCGCCAGGCGTTCCGCTGGGTAGGCCGGGTCCATCGGCACGTGCACCGCACCGGCCTTGAGCACGCCGAACAGCGCGACGACCAGGTCGATGTCGCGTTCCAGCAGCACCGCGACCGGGTCCTGCTCCCGCACCCCGGCCGCGCGCAACGCGTGCGCGAGCTGGTTCGCCTTCCGGTCCAGTTCCGCGTAGGTCAGGCGGCGATTCCGGCACACGACGGCTTCGGCGTCCGGAGTTTCCCGCACCCAGCGGGCGAATTCCTCCAGGCAGGTACCGGCTTCCCGCTTCGGCTCGGGCCCGGTTCCCTGACGCAGCAGGGCTTCTTCCTCGTCCTCGGGGAGAGAACGCAGCCGGGCGACCGGTTGCCGCGGGCCGGCCACGAGTTCGCGCAGCAGCGTCGTCAGCCACCGGGCGTAAGCCCGCACGGTCGGCTCGTCGAAGGCCTGCGGCTGGTAGCCGAAGCCGATCGAGATCTCGTCGCCGGGCAGCACGATCACGGTCAGCGGGTAGTGCGTCGCGTCGGTGATGTCGACGCCGGCGAGGTCGAGCCCGGGCGCGAGCGGTTCGCGTTCCCGGCTGGAGAGCGGGAAGTTCTCCATCACCAGCATCGTGTCGAACAGATCGCCGACGCCCGCCGCGCGCTGGATGCCGGGCAGGCCGAGGTGATGGTGGTCGGTGAGCCGCGCGTTCTCGTCCTGCACTCGTGCCAGCACCTGCTCGGCCGGATCGGACGGCGCGAACGCCACGCGCACCGGGATCGTCGTGCCGAGCTGGCCGATCATCGCCTCCACGCCGGGAACATCGGACGGGCGGCCCGACACCGGGCAGCCGAACACGACGTCCTGGCGTCCGGTGAGCCGTGCCAGCAGAACGCCCCACGCGGTCTGGAACACCGCTGTCGACGTCACTCCGCGTTCTCGGGCGAAGCCGCGCAACTGCTCGCTGAACTCCGTGCCGAGTCCCACCCAGATCCGCTGTGGACGGTCCGAAGCGGACTCCGTGGTCGACGGGGCGAGCCGGGTTCCTTCTTCCAGCCCGGCCAACGCGGTCTGCCAGGCCTCGGCTGCCGCGTCGTGATCCCGGGCGGCCAGCACCCGGTGGTACTCGGCCAGCGGCGGTGCCACCGGAGCGGCCGCTCCGCCGTCCAGCTCGGCGTAAGTGGCCAGCAGGGCGCGGCCGACGAGCGGCATCGACCAGCCGTCGAGCAGCGCGTGATGGATCGTCAGCACCAGCCGGTGTTCGGCCGGGTCGAGGGTGAGCAGCAGGAACCGGATCAACGGCGGTATCGCCGGGTCGAACGGCCGGGCCAGTTCGGCCGCGCATTCGCCGTCGGCGCTCGCCGGGTGCTCGACGTGCCGCCAGTCCAGGCGCACGTCGGCAGGCACGACCTGCACGACCTCACCCGCCGCTGTCGTGTGCAGGTGGACGCGCAGCGCCGGATGCCGCCGCAGCAGTTCCTCGGCGGCGGCTCGCATCCGGTCCGGATCGAGCTGTCCTTCGAGCCGGGTGACCGCCTGCACGGTGTAGACGTCCGGTCCGCCCCGCGTCAGCGTGTGGAACGACAGCCCGGCCTGCAACGGCGTCGCGGGCAGGACGTCGGCGACCGGGCCCTGCTGTTCGAGGGCGTCGATGTCGTCCTGGGTGAGCGTGACCAGCGGAAGGTCCGACGGAGTGAGCCCGCCGGTGTTCTCCCGGGCATGCGCGGCCAACGCGGCCAGCGCGGCGGCCCACGCTTGCTGGAGGCGTTCGACCTCTTCCGGCGGCAGAACCCGGCTCGCGGCGGTCCATTCGACCGCGATCCGCGGCACGCCGTCCTCGCGGACGAAGCAGTTCAGCGCCAGAACCTGCTCCAACGCCTTCGCGGGCGGCTCGATCACGGCGAACGGATCCTCGTCCGGCAGCTGCCAGCCGCCCGACAGCGGAGTGAACCGGCCGAGGTAGTTGAGCAGGACGTCCGGCATTTCCGGCGCGAACTCGGCACCCGGGTCCAGGTACCGGAGGACGCCGAACCCGATCCCGCCCTCCGGCACCGCGCGCCGTGCTTCCTTGACCGCGCGCAGCAACCGGTCGAGGGTGTCCACACCGGACAGTTCAATGTGGACGGGGTATTCGGCGGTGAACCAGCCGACGGTCCGGGCGAGATCCAGCCCTTCGCGGCCGTGGCCCTCCATCGTGACGGTGAGAGCGTCTTCGTCGCCGCGCAGCGTCAGCACGAGCGCGGCGAGCAGCACCTCATCGACACCTGCGCGATAGGCAGCGGGCAGTGTCGTGAGGATCGCCGCGCTCTCTTCTTCAGCCGCGAGCGTGACCGAACGGTGTGCGGTGGCAACGGTATCCAGCTTCGGGTCGAGCTTGCTTTTCCGCGCCGACCGCCAGTGCGCCAGCTCTCCGCGCCGCGCACCGCTCGCCCCCTGTTCGGCGAGCGCCAAGGCATGGCGTCGCCACGAATTGCGCACGGGTTCGAGCACCCCGCCCTCGCAGGCCGTCTGCAGATCAGGCAGCAAGATGCGCCAGGAAACCCCGTCGATCGCCAAGTGGTGCACGACAATCACCAGCTGGTCGCCCACCAGCGCGACGCGCAGCATCTCCCCGGCGCGTGGGTCCAATTCGGACGCGAGCCGTTCCGCCACCTCGGCCGGATCCCCGGTCGCCTCGCTGACCGACGCCGCGACCGCTCCCCGCGGCCGGATCACCAGCGAGCCATCGGATTCGACCCGAAGCCGCAACACGTCGTGGTGATCGAGAACCGCCTGCACGCCTTCGCGCAGCCCCGGCACCGGGCCGTCCACCCGGAGCGCTGTCCACTGCGCATAGCCGGCAATCGCGTCCAGGTCCGGATTCAGGTCGAACAACGTCCGCACGATCGGCGGCGCCGGAACCTCGCCGATCGGCTCGTCCGGTTCGCTGTCCGGTTCGGACAGATCCCGGCTCGCCGCCGCCAACGCCGCGAAACTGCGCCGCGCCAGCAAATCCCGCGGCCGCAGGTCCAGCCCGTGCGCCCGCAACCGGCTGCTCACCCCGATCGCGGTGATGCTGTCGCCGCCGAGAGCGAAGAAATCGTCGTCGACCGCGACCCGCTCCACGCCGATCACCTCGGCGATCGCGGCGCACAGCAACCGCTCCCGCTCGGTCCGCGGCTCCCGTCCGCCCTCAGCCGCCGCGGGCGCGGGCAGCGCGGCACGATCGAGTTTTCCGTTGCTGGTCACCGGAAGTTCGTCCAGCACCACGACCGCGGCCGGGACCATCGCCTCCGGCAACCGCTCCGCGAGCGCCGCCCGAACGTCGTCCGCCGCCAGCCCGGTGCCGACGACGTACCCGATCAGCCGGGGCCCGCGCACCGCCGCCGCGGCAGCCCGCACGCCGGGCACCGCACCGAGCGCGCCCTCGACCTCGCCCAATTCCACGCGGTGGCCGCGAATCTTGACCTGGCCGTCGCGCCGCCCCAGATACTCCAGCCCCCGGCCCGGCACCCAGCGCACGATGTCGCCGGTGCGGTACATCCGCTCCCCCGGCGGCCCGAACGGATCGGCGACGAACCGCTCGGCCGTCCCGCCCGGCCGGCCGAGATAACCACGTGCCAGATGCGGTCCGGCGAGGTACAACTCCCCGCGACTGCCCGGCAGCACCGGCCGCAGCGCGGCGTCGAGCACGTACGCCCGGGTCCCCGGCACCGCGAACCCGATCACCGGCTCGTCCCCGGTGATCGGCGCACTGGCACCGTCCACAGTGGCCTCAGTCGGGCCGTAGATGTTGCGCGCCCGGATGCCGGACGAAGCGACCCGCTGCCACAACGCCGGTGCCGTCGCCTCGCCGCCGAGCACCAGCAACGCCGGGTCGAGCGACCCCGCGTCCAGCAACGGAGCTGCCATCGACGGGGTCGTGTCGATGACGTCGATCCGGTCCCGCACGAACGCGGCGTGCAGTGCGTCGACGTCGCGCGCGGTTTCCGTGTCGTAGACGTGCAGTTCGTGCCCGCACAGCATCCACAGCAGTTGTTCGATCGCCGAGTCGAAGGCGAAGGAGTAGGTGTGCGCCACGCGAAGCCGCCGCCCCTGCGCGGTCTCGGCGACCGTGGTCGCGCGGTGGTTCCGCAGCAACGTCTCCAGTCCGCCGGACCGGACCAGCACTCCCTTCGGCTGCCCGGTGGAGCCCGAGGTGAAGATGACGTACGCGAGGCTTTCCGGGTGCCGGTCTCCCTGCTCCCGCACCGCCGAATACCCGGCGATCTCCTCCCGTACTGCCGGATCGTCCAGCCGAAGCTGCGACACTCCCGGCAGCAGATCCGAGACCGTCACGGCGAGCTTCGGGGTCACCTCGGCGACCAGCGAGCGCAACCGTTCCGCCGGATGCGCCAGATCCAGCGGCAGGAACGCGGCCCCGGCGTCGAGAACCGCCAGCAACGCGACGACCAGATCGACCGACCGCGGCAACGCCAGCGCCACCACGTCGTCCGCGCCCACGCCCCGCGCCCGCAACGCGCGCGCCAGCCGGTGCACCCGGTCCCGCACCTCGTCGCCGGTGAGCCGCTCGTCCCCGCGGACCAGCGCGGTTTGCCCGCCGAGCCCGTCCAGGAACCCTTCTCCGGTCGCAGAAACCGCGGGAGCCGACCATTCGGCGAGCAAGGCATCGACGTCCGGCACCAGGTCCACCCCGCCGACCGACGGCGCGTCCGCACCGGTGAACGCGGAGATCACCGCCTTCAACGCGGTGAGCTGCGCATGAACGCCATCCTGGTCCTGCGAACGCGCGTCGACCTCGAAACCCAGCAGCAGCCCGCCGCCAGCCGTCGGCAGCACGCTGAGCCCCATGTCCTCCGGCGGCCCGCCCGCGACGTTCCGCATCGTCCCGCGCGCCTCGCCGAACGCCAGCTCCAGGTCGAACGCCTTCAGGTTGATCCCGCGTCCGTGCAGCAACGCCCCCGCGCCGGGCACCGCCAAGTCCTGCGGCAGATTCTCGCCCCGGTACCGCTGGTGCGCGCGCATCTCCCGCAACGCCTGCGCGACCCGCGCGGTCAGCTCCTCCGGACGATCGCCCGGCCGCACGCGCACCCGCAACGGCAGCACGTTGACCGCCATCGCGGGAGTCCGCAACGCCGCGCCCACCCGGCACATCAACGGCACCGCGAACACGACGTCCGCTGTCCCGAGCACGCGGTGCAGGAACGCCGCGTAGCACGCGATCAGCGCGTCACCCCAGGTCGTCCCCGCGCGCTTCCCCAGTTCGCCAAGCCCGGCGACCTCGTCCGCGGTGAGTTCGGCGCGCGCGGTGAACGTCGCTTCCGGCAGCCCGGCCGCGCTCGCGTCCTCGGCCAGCTCCGGCATCGGCGTGAACCGATCACACCAGTACGCGCGGTCCTGCGTGAACCGTTCGCTCATCCGGTACGAGCGATCGGCTTCCACGAGATCCGCGAACCGGCCGAACGTCGAGGGCGGCACCTGTTCGCCTCGCACCGCCGCGGTGTACCGGGCGGCGGTGCGCCGGGCGAGCATCGCCGCGGTGTAGCCGTCGAACACCAGGTGATGGCCGAGCTGCGTGAACCACACCTCGGTATCGGAAAGCCGGAGGATCAGGTGCGAGAACAACGCCCGGTCCAGCATCCCGCGGCACGCCTCGGCCACCCGCCGCCGCTCCGCCGCGACCCGCGCGTGCGCCGCGGCCAGCGGATCCGGTTCCCCTCGCAAATCAACGACTTCCGGCAACGGCACCGGCTCGGCGGACACGGCTTGCCGCGGCCCGTCCGGAGTGTCGAACACCCGCAGCCGCAGGCTTTCGGCCTCCTCGGCGGTCGCCCGGACCGCCTCGGCCAGCGCCGCGAGGTCGACCGGTGCGCCGCCGGAGCTCCCGGAGACCTCGATGACGTCGCCGACCAGGTAGTACGGCGAATCCGGTTCCAGCCGCTGCGCGTTCCAGATGCCCAGCTGGGCGCTGGTCAGCTCCAGGGTGGCGAGTGCGGTGCTCAACTGGTGACTCCCGGGTTCAGAGCGACGGCACGACCATCGGCGTGCCAGTGACCGGATCGGGCACCACGACGCTCGGCAGGTCGAAGACTTCCTTGATCAGCGCGGCGTCCACGACGTCGCCGGGCTCGCCCTCGGCCACGACCCGGCCCTCGCGCATGGCGACGACATGGTCGGCGTAGCGGCAGGCCTGGTTGATGTCGTGCAGCACCGCGATCACCGTGCGGCCCTCGTCGCGCAGCCGCTTCAGCAGCTCCAGCACCTGGTACTGGTGCGCGATGTCCAGGAACGACGTCGGCTCGTCGAGCAGCAGGTACGGCGTGCGCTGCGCGAGCACGACCGCGATCCACACCCGCTGCCGCTGCCCGCCGGACAGCTCCTGCACCGGACGGTCGGCCAGCCCGGCGACCCCGGCCGCGGTCATCGCACTGACCACCGCGGTCTCGTCTTCCTCCGACCACGACGACAGCAGCGACTGGTGCGGGAACCGCCCGCGAGCGACCAGCTGCCGCACGCGGACGTCCTCCGGCGCGGACGGATCCTGCGGCAGGAAGCCGAGCTCCCGCGCCAGCGCCTTGGCCGGATACGCCCCGACCTCGCGGCCGTCGAAGGTCACGCCGCCCTCGGACGGGCGGAGCAGCCGGACGAACGCGCGCAGCAATGTCGATTTGCCGCACGCGTTCGGGCCGACCACCGCGGTGAACGCACGGTCGGGCACGTCGAGCCGCAACTGCGTCGACACGACGCGGTCTCCGTAGCGCAGGGTGAGGTCCCGCGCGGTCAAGCGGGCAGTCACTTCCGCCGCACCTCCTTGGTGAGCAGCCAGATCAGGTAGCAGCCGCCGATCGCCGTGCTGACCACGCCGACCGGCAGCGAGACCGGGGCGAGCAGCATTTGCGCGACGAGGTCGGCTCCGGCGAGCAGCAGCGCGCCGGTCAGCGCGGCGGGCAGCAACGGGATGCCCGGCGCGCGGGCGAGCCTGCGGCCGATCTGCGGGGCGGCCAGCGCGACGAACGAGATCGGCCCGGCCACGGCGGTGACCGTCGCCGTGCAGGCGACGCCGATCACCACCAGCTGCAGCCGCAGGGATTCGTGCCGGACCCCGGTCGTCACCGCGAGTTCCGTGCCGAGCGCCGACTGGTGCAGCGCGGGCGCCCGGGTCAGCAGCACCGCGAACAGCACGGCCAGCACCCCGAACGGCACCACGACGTCGCTCCAGCCGATGCCGTTGAGCGAACCGGCGCTCCAGCCGACCGCGGCGATCGCGACCTCCAGGTCGGCCCGCAGCACGATCCACGAGTTCAGCGCGGTCAGCATCGCGTTGATCGCGATCCCGATGACGATCAGCCGCAACCCGGACCGGCTGCCGCCCATCGAAAGCAGATAGACCGCGGCCGCGGTGAGCAGCCCGCCGGCCACCGACGCGAACGTCAGCTGGGCCGGCGATCCGGACAGCACCGTCATCGCGATCAGCGCGCCGGTGTAGGCGCCGGAGTCGAGCCCGATCACATCCGGGCTGCCGAGCGGATTCCGCGTGACATTCTGGAAAATCGCCCCGGCCAGCCCGAGCGCGGCGCCGAACACCAGCCCGGCCGCCACCCGCGGCAGCCGCCATTCGCGGATCACCACGCCCGGGCCGCCGCCGGACCCGCCGAGCGCGGCGAACACCCGCGCCGGACTCGCCCAGGCCGCGCCGTAGCAAAGCCCCAGCAACGCGAGACCGGCGAGAACCACGCCGAGCACGGCGACGAGAATGACCGTGCGGCGCTCGACCCGCAGCGAAATCCGCCCGCGGCGGAACACGAACGCGGTCACAGCGCGGCCGTCCCGTACTTGCGGACCGCCCAGATCAGCACCGGGCCGCCGACGAACGCCGTCACGATCGCGACCGGCACCTCGCCGGTCGGCAGCAGCACGCGCGAGCCGATGTCCGAGATCAGCAGCAGAATCGGGCCCAGCACCACCGCGAACGCGGTCAGCCACGGCACCGACGCGCCCGCCGCGCGCCGCGCGAGATGCGGCACGATCAATCCGACGAACAGAATCGGCCCGGCCACCGCTGTCGCCGCCCCGGCCAGCAGGGTGATCAGCAACAGCGTCACCGCACGGATTCGCGCCACGCGCGCGCCGAGAGTGTGCGCGACGGTGTCGCCCAGCGCGAGCGCGTTCAGCTGACGGCTCAACAGAAACGCCGCGACCACGCTCACCGCGATCACGATCAACGGAACCGTCAGCGGCGCCTGTTCCCGTCCGGCCAGCGAACCGACCGCCCAGAACCGGTACCGGTCGAAGGTGTCCGGCAGCAACAACCGCAGCCCGAGCGAAACGCCGCTGAGCACGAACGTCAGCGCGGTGCCGGTCAGGACCATCCGCAACGGCGACCGCCGGCCGACCGCGTACACCAGCAGGGTCGCCAGCACCGCGCCGAGCACCGCGAACAGCAACTCCCCCGACGCGGAAACCGCGATGCCGAGCGCGGAACCGATCGTGATGGCGAACCCGGCCCCGGCCGTCACGCCGAGCACGCCGGGTTCGGCCAGCGGGTTGCGCGACAGCACCTGGACGAGCACCCCGGCCACCGCCAGCGCCGCGCCGACGCCGACCGCCAGCAGCGCGCGCGGCGCGCGGACGTCGCGTACTACCGCCTGATCAGCCGGATCACCGTGCCCGAAAATGGCGCGGAGCACCTCCGCCGGCGCGATGCCGTGCGCGCCGATGCCCACGCTGACCACGGCCACCGCCGCCAGCAGGACGACGGCGGCGGCCAGCAGCGCGGTCCGGCTGCGCGCGGTCACTTCTTCAGCAGCGGCGCGAACGCCTGGTCCACCGCGTCCAGCGTCTTCATCGCCGCCCGGTAGGTGGCCGCTTCGGTGTAGCGGAAGGCGAACGTCTTGCCCGCCTTCACCGCGGGAAGGTTCTTCCACAGCGGCGAATCGAGCACGTACTTCACCGCGGGCGGGACCGAGCCGTCCGGCTTCACCGAGTAGGTGATCGCGTCGGCCTGCGCGAACGCGGTCGGCAGCTCCTCGATCGACGGGTACTCGCTGACGTCCTTCGAACCGCCGCCCTTGACCTTCACCTGACCGTAGTACTTCGCGCCGAGGTCCTGGGCGATGTTGGTGCCCCAGGAATTGTCGAACTCGCGCTGGAAGTTGCCCTTCGCGACCTCGCCGTACGCGCCGACGTGGCCGAGTTTCAGCTGCGGCAGCACGGCTTTGTACTTGTCCGCGAGCTGCTTCGCCTTCGCCTCGTACTCCTGGCGCGCGGCGTCGAACCCGGCCAGCGCGCCGGCGGCGTCGGACTGCTTGCGCGAAAGCTCCCGCCACGCCGAGGGCACCGACGGGCCGATCGCCACGACCGGCGCGATCTCCTGCAGCCGCTTGACGTCGATGTCGGCGAGCACCGGCTTCGGCACGCCGATCACGATCAGGTCCGGATCGGCCTGCGCGATGGCCTCGTAATTCGTCTCGGCGGCCTGCTCGCCCGCGACCTTCGGCAGCTCGTCGTACTTCTTGCGGTCCTCGGTCGTCATCATCGGAAGACCGCGCTTCCACGTCGAGATCCCGACGAGCGGAGCCTTCGCCTCAAGCAGCGCCGGGACGGCGTAGCCGGTCGCGATCACGCGCTTGGGCTTGACCGGGATCTTGATCTCGCCGTTGTCGGCGGCGAACACGCGGGTCGGGGCGTCGCCCCCGCCGCTCTGCGCGTCGCCGGAACCGCAGCCGGCGACGACGGTGAGGGCGACCGCGAGCGCGGCGGCGGCGAGACGGGTCGTTCTGGTGACGGTCATGCGAGGGTCCTCAGGTAGGGAGAGCGGTGCGGGGGGTGGGGGTGTCGTGAGTGGTCGTGCCGGTTCTAACCGGCATGACCACTCACGAGGCGTCAGTGGTCGTGCTCGTCGTCGAAGTCCGCGACGCCGCGTTTCCAGTAGCCGGTCACGTCGCAGTCCTCGCGGGCGAGCCCGAGGTCGTCGCGCAGCCAGCGGCGCAGCGGCTTGATCGCGCCCGCTTCACCGGCGATCCACGCGTAAAGCCGTTCGCCTTCGGGCACCTTGACTTCACGCACGGCGCCGGCGAGAAGCTCGACGCTGCCCGGCGCGGCCGCACCGCGGTGCAGCCAATGGACTTCGACACCGTCCGGCGCGTCGAGGTCGATCTCCTCGCTCGCGTCGGCCACCTCGGCGAACGCCCAGCCCACCGCGGTCCGCGGCAGTTCCTCCAGCCAGCGTGCGAGCGCGGGCAACGCCGTGATGTCGCCGGCGAGCAGGTAGCGGTCGTAGGTGTGCGGCACGATCAGCCCGCCCGGCGGACCGGCGACGTGCACGGTCTCGCCCGGCCGCACCGCGCGCGCCCAGTCCGAACCGAGCCCGCCGTCGTGCAGGGCGACGTCGAGATCCAGCTCGCCGGAGGCCGGGTCGTAGCGGCGGACGGTGTACTCGCGCGAGATCGGCGACGGCTTCGGCCAGCGGAGCATGTCGCCGTTCGCCTCGGGCAGCCGCAGCTGGCCGTCGGCGTCCGGGAACAGGATCTTCACGTGCTCGTCCGGCGAATGCGCCTCGAACCCGTTCGTGCCCGGCCCGCCGAGGGTGACCCGCAGCAGCCCGGCGCCGACCGCGCTGGTCCGCACGACCTCCGCCCGCCGGATCCGGATGGGGTACGGCACTTTCTCGGCCTGACGCCCCGCGCGGACCTCCGCGATGCGGGCGGTATGCCGGTGCCGGTGCGTATCCCGGCTCACTGCGCGCCGCCGGTGAGCAGCTTCGTCCAATGCCCGAGCCGCGGGTCTTCGGCGAGGTCGGCGAATTCCAGCTGCGCCGCGCCCGCGCCGCGCCACTTCTCGACCAGGCTCATGATCCGCATCGAATCGAGGCCGAGGTCGGCGAGATCGGTGTCCGGGGTCAGCTCGTCGAGTCCGCAGCCGAGCAGTTCGGCGACGTCCGCGTTGACCTGCTCAGCAGTCAGTTCGGGGGTGCTCATCGAGGTGCTCCTGCGGGAATCGGCGCCGACAGCGCGGCGAGCGCGTCGGCAGTGGTGGTGACGACGCCGCAGCGTTGGGCGACATACTCGCACGCCTGGTCGTGCCGGGAACGGTCGAAGTCCGCGACCGCGTCGCTGATCAGGAACGGCCGGACATCGCGCATGAACGCCTCGACCGCCGTGGTCTGGCAGCCGATGTGCGCGTAGACGCCGGTGATCAGCAGCTGGTCGCGATCGCCGAGCTGCTCGCGGAAAGTGCTGCGCTGGAAGGCGCTGTAGCGCCATTTGTCCAGCACGGTGTCGCCCGGCCGCGGGGCCAGCTCGTCGACGATGTCCGCCGCGCGCGGATCGTCGTCGATCACCGCGCCGATGCCGTCGCCCCAGAACTCGGTGAGCAGCCCGCGATCGGCGGCGGGCTGCTTGCCCGGCTGCGCGGTGTAGAACACCGGCATGCCGCTGCCGCGCGCCTTTTCCGCCAGCTCCGCGATGTTCGCGAGCATCTCCGGAATCGGGGAACCCTCATAGGGGGCAAGGAAATACCGCTGGACGTCGTGCACGAGCAGAGCCGCCCGCGCCGGGTCGGGCCGCCAGTCGACCCGCCCCGGGGGCAGGTCCGCCGCCGTCGGCAGCGGATACGCCCGGATCTTCGGCAGGGACACGCCTCACCTCTCCTTCGCCNTCCTTCGCCAGGGCGGCCAGCGCCGCCCGCAGTTCGCGTTTGCTGGTCTTGCCCACGCCGGTGACCGGGAACTCCCCGACCACCTCCACCAGATCCGGCACCTTGAACGCGGCCACCCCGCGCCCGCGCACGAACCGGCGCAGTTCCGCCGCACTCGGCTGCTCCCCGTCCGCCGGAACGACGTACGCGCAGGTCCGCTCGCCGAGGTACTCGTCCGGCACCGCGACGACGGCGGCGTCGAGCACGCCCGGATGCGCCATCAGGTGGTTCTCGACCTCTTCCGCCGCGACCTTTTCGCCGCCGCGGTTGATTTGCTCCTTCGCCCGCCCGACGACCTCGAGATGCCCGGATTCGCGTTGCCGCACCAAATCGCCAGTGCGGTAAAACCCGTCCTCGGTGAACGCGGTCTTGTTGTGCTCGGCCGCGTTGTAGTACCCGCGGATCGTGTACGGCCCGCGGGTAAGCAGCGCACCGATTCCGCCCGGCTCGACAAGATCGCCCGACGTCGCCAGCGGATCGTCCGGATTCACCACGCGCACCTCGTCGTCCGGCGAGATCGGCCGCCCCTGGGTGCTGAGGACGAGGTCCTCCGGGTCGTCCAGCCGGGTGTAGCAGACCAGCCCCTCCGCCATGCCGAACACCTGCTGCAGCCGGCACCCCAGCGCCGGGCCGACGCGTTCGGCGAGCTCCCGTCCGCACTTGGCCCCGCCGACCAGCAGAACGTCCAAAGAGGACAGGTCCCGTCCGGTCCGCGCCGCCGCCTGCACCCAAGCCGCCGCCAGCGGCGGAACGACCCCGCTGATCGTGACCCCCTCAGCCTCGATCAGCCGGAACGCGGTGTCCGCGTCCGGCCGCGGCGCCATCACCGTGGCCGCCCCCGCGTGCAACGCGCCGAGCAACCCAGGCGAGCTGAGCGGAAAGTTGTGCGCGACCGGCAAAGCCGCGAGATACACGCTTTCTTTCTTGAGCCCGCAAATCCGCGCACTCTCCCGCACGCTGTACAGATAATCGTCGTGCGTACGCGGAATCAGCTTCGGCAGCCCCGTACTGCCGCCGGACAGCTGCAGAAACGCTATCCCCTCCGAATCCGGCTCCGGCAGTTCGCGCGGCGCGCTCGCCGCCAGCTCCGCGAACTCCGGCTCCCCCACGACGAAGACTTTCCGTTGCTGCTGCGCGACTTCCCGCGCCATCTTGGCGTGATCATGCCCAGCGTGCCCGCCGACGGTGAGGATCGCTTTCGCGCTACTCTGCTCCGCGAAGTGCCGCAACTCGCTGTCGCGATGCGCAGGCAACGCGAACACCGGCACCGCACCGGCCCGCCACAGCCCGAAGACGACCGGCACGAACTCCGGAATGTTCGGCAACTGCACGACAACCCGGTCGCCCTGCCCGATCCCGTCCGCGGAAAATCCCGCCGCCAGCCGATGCGCCCGCTCGTCCACCTCGGCAAACGTCCAGCGCTGCCCCTCGCCGACAACCGCCGTCCGGTCCGCATACGCCTCCTTGAGCGAGGTCAGCAGCGCTCCGAACGTCTGCCCCCGCCAATACCCGCTGGCCCGATACCTCGCCGCGGTCTCCTCCGGCCACAGGTTCACGCGACCCCCTCCGCACCCGACACCATCGGCCCCCGCCACCACGCGCTCGCCCGGTGCCCAGCCGCAGTCTCCGCCGGCCACAAGTCCACGCTCATGCGGCGCCCTCCGCGCCCAGCGCACGCAGCAGCGTCCCGAACTTCGCGCTGGTCTCCGCCAGTTCCGCAGCCGGATCAGAACCGGCGACGACCCCCGCCCCCGCGAACAGCCGCGCGGTCTTGTCGGACACCTCGGCGCACCGGATCGTGACGACCCATTCGCCGTCGCCCGCGAGGTCGGTCCAGCCGACCAGCCCCGCGTAATACCCGCGATCCTCCGGCTCGAGCCGCGCGATCGTGTCGCGCGCCAGCTCGACCGGCACCCCGCACACCGCAGGCGTCGGATGCAACGCCTCGGCCAACTCCAGCGACGACGGCCCGCCCGGCCCCACCCGCCCGGTGATCCGGGTCGAGAGGTGCCACATCGTCGGCGTGCCCATCACTTCCGGCTCTCGCGGAACTTCCAGCTCGGTGCAGTAGCGCCCCAGCACCTCCGCGACCTGCGCGGCGACGAGAGCGTGCTCGTTGAGGTCCTTTTCGGACACTCGCAGTTCGGCAATCGCTTGCGCGTCCTGCGCCGGATCCCCCGTCCGCCGCCGCGACCCGGCGAGCGGATTCGCGGTCACGACGTTTCCCTGGCGAGACACCAGCAACTCCGGGCTCGCCCCCACGAGCGTCCGCGGCGCCGGATCCCCGGGCGCACTGACGTCGACGGCGAAAGCATGCGCCGCGGGGTCCGCCACGACGAGGTTGCGGAGGAGTTTTCGCACGGAAACACCGTGCTCGCCCACGAGATCCAGCGCCCGGGCGAGGACGACCTTGCGGAGTTCCCCGGCACCGATGAGGTCGACCGCCCGCCGGACGCTTTCGGCGTAAACCTCGGGTGCCGGCCGCGGGACTACGGTCCAGGAGGCCGGGTCGTTTCGCCGTGGCGCTTCGGGGTCTTCGAAGCCTGAACCGCCGGGGGATCCGGCGAGGGCCGCGCTCTGCGGGCCCCCCTCGCCCGGCATCCCGGCCCGCCGCACCACCGCGGGCACGATCAAGCTGCTCCCGGAGTCCGGCCGGAACCCGATCGCTCCCACCACGACCGGATTCGCGACCCCCGCCAGCACCGCGGCTTCCAACGCCTCGGCCGCCGCCGCGGCCCGGTTCCCGCTCGTGCCGCGGACGTGCGAGTGCACACCATCGGCGAGCAGAACTCCGCGGGCCGACGAGTAGTAGAACGACCCCGGCAGGTACGCGGCCAGGAGATCCGCCGCCCGGTGGACCGGCCGCGGACGGGCCGGAGCAGGTGAGGACACGAGCTGAATTCCCTTTCGCACACGCGCAGGCGGCCGAGCCGCCCTGTCCGTTCCTCGTGCGAGGCCCGGACCTTGACCGTTCGGTTAGCCTAACCTAATGGACACTAACGTACCCGGACGAAAAGAAAAAGCCGCCCGGCGGGTCGACCCGGTCACGCCCGAAGCGTGGCGCCGCCGTCGACGTAGAGGTTCTGCATGGTGATGTGCCTCGCCCGGTCGGACGCGAGGAACAGCACCGCGTCCGCGATGTCCGCCGGGTCGGCGATCCGCCCGAGCGGAATCCCGACCCGGAACTGCTCCGGATTCCCCGCGATCACCCGGGCTTCGCCGGAGTCGTCCGTCCACAACAGACGTTGCATCTCGGTGTCCGTCGACCCCGGCGAGACGATGTTGCACCGGATCCCCGCACCGGCGAGTTCGAGCCCGAGACAGCGGGTGAGCATGGTCGCCGCCGCCTTCGAAGCCGCGTAGGCAGCCATCCCAGCCCGCGGGACACCGGCCGCGTTCGACCCGACGGTGACCAGCACCCCGTTCCCCCGCGGCTGCATCCGCCGGGAGATCTCGCGCAGGACGGTGAAAACCCCGGTCGCGTTGACCGCGAAGGTCGCCGCCCAGTCCTCGTCGCTGGTCTCCGCCACCGACCCGGGCCGCAGCACCCCCGCGACCGACACCCCGATCCCGATCGGCCCCAATTCCCGCTCGACATCCGCCACGACCCGCGCGACCGCCCCCGGATCCCCGACATCCGCCACGAACGGCACCACCCGCCCGGCACCGGCCGGACGCTGCGCATCGACCGGCACACCAGCGTCGCCCGCAGTGCGAGCCTGCGCCGCGGCAACACCGTCAGCCGCGCCAACCCGCGCCGCGTCGGCACCGTCAACCATGCGAGCCCGCGCCGCATCAGCGCCGTCAACCCGCGCCACATCAGCACCGTCAACCGTGCGAGCCCCCGTCGCGCCAGCGCTATCAACCGTGCTGGCTCCCGCCACGTCGGCACCGTCAACCATGCGAGCCCGCGCCCCAGCAGCACCGCCAACCCGCGCCACATCAGCATCGTCAACCATGCGAGCCCCCGTCGCGCCAGCGCTGTCAACCGTGCTGGCTCCCGCCACGTCGGCACCGTCAGCCGCGCCAACCCGAGCCGCGCCAGCACCGCCACCTGCCAGCGCGACACCACGGCTCGCGAGCGCCCCCGCCGGCTCGGCCCGCGCCAGCCCCGCGCCATAGTCCCGCGCTGCGACCTCCCGCAACCCCTCCTCGTCGATGTCCACCGCGGCCACCACGGCACCGGCCCGGGCGAGCGCCTCCACGACGGCCGCCCCGATGCCGCGCGCACCGCCGGTCACCAGCGCGATCCGCCCCTCGATCCCGGCTCCCGCGTCCCGCGTCACCGCGCACCTCACCCTCCGTCGCCGACTGATTAGGCAAACCTAACCTAATCGAGTGAGCGTCGGCCAGGGTGATCCCGCCCACCCCGGGTTCAGCGGCCCGGCGCGAAGTTCCGCAACCGCAGGCTGTTGGCCACCACCAGCACCGACGACAGCGACATCGCCGCCCCCGCGATCAGCGGGTTCAGCAGCCCGCACGCGGCGAGCGGCAGCGCGGCCACGTTGTACCCGAACGCCCAGCCGAGATTCCCCCGAATGGTGCGCAAGGTCCGTTGCGCGAGGCGGATCGCGTCCGGCAGCACCGACAGGTCGTCGCGGACGAGGATGATGTCGGCCGACCGTAAGGCGAGATCGGTCCCCTCGGCGACTGCCAACCCGAGGTCAGCGGTCGCCAGCGCCGGAGCGTCGTTCACTCCATCCCCGACCATCGCCACCCGATGCCCTTTGCCCTGCAACGCCGACACCGCGGCCGCCTTCTCGCTCGGCAAAACCCCGGCGAGCACCTCGGGAATCCCGACCTCCGCGGCGACCGCATGGGCCGTCACCTCGTTGTCTCCGGTCAGCAGCACCGTTTTCAATCCCAGCCGATGCAGCCGCGCGACCGCCTCCCGCGCGGAAGGCTTCACCTCGTCCCGCACGGCGAGCATGCCCGCGACCTCGCCAGCCGCCGACACGAGCACCACCGTCGCCCCGCCAGCCTCCGCCGACGCCACCACGGCCTCGACCTCCGGGCCGACCGAAATCCCTGCGTCCACCAGCAACCTCGGCCGCCCGACGGCCACAGCCGTTCCCTCGACCACACCGCGGGCGCCCAGCCCGGGCAGTGCCTCGAACTCAGCAGCCGGAACCACCTCCGGCCCACCAGCGACAATCGCTGCGGCAATCGGGTGTTCTGACGACGCTTCCACCGCGGCTGCGAGACGAAGCACCTCGGTCGGCGAGAACGCCCCGAACGCCCGGGTCTCGGCGAGGGTCATCCGCCCCTGTGTCACGGTGCCGGTCTTGTCCAGCACCACGGTGTCGACATTACGACTCGCCTCGAGCGCATCCGGCCCCTTCACGAGAATCCCGAGCTGCGCACCTCGCCCGACGCCGACCATCAACGCGGTCGGCGTCGCGAGCCCCAGCGCGCACGGGCACGCGATGATCAGCACGGACACCGCCGCGCCGAACGCGTCCCGAGCCGGATTCCCGGTGAGCGACCACCCCGCCAGGGTCAGCAGCGCCAACGCCGAAACCACCGGGACGAACACCGCGCACACCCGGTCGGCCAGCCGCTGCACCGCCGCCTTCCGCTCCTGCGCCCGCTCGGCCAGCGCACTCATCTGCGCCAGCTGCGACCGCGCTCCGACCGCCTCCGCGCGCACCACCAGCCGGCCGTTCAGGTTGACGCTCCCGCCGATCACCCGGTTTTCCGGCCCGACCTCCGCCGGAACGGGTTCGCCCGTGATAGCGCTGACATCCACTGTGGACAGACCGCTGTCGACGCTTCCGTCGGCGGCGATCTTCTCCCCCGGTCGCACCACGAACCGGTCGCCTGCCGCCAGTTCGCCGATCCCGACCAGCACTTCGCCGTCCGCACGCAGAATCCGCACGTCCTTCGCCGCCAGCGCGTCCAGCGCGCCGAGCAGATCCGCCGCACCGCGCCGGGACCGCGCCTCGAAATACCGGCCGGCGAGCAAGAACGTCGTCACTCCGGCCGCGACGTCGAGGTACACCGAATCCGCACCCGGTGCGGTCGCACCGAACCCGATCCAGTAACCCGCCTCGCCGCCCGATCCGATCAGCACCGAAGCCGCCGACCACAGGTAGGACGCCAGCACGCCCAAGGAAACGAGCGTGTCCATACTGGACGATCGGTGCCGCAGATTGCGCAGCGCGGCACGGTGGAACGGCGCCGCCGACCAGAACACGACCGGGGTCGCGAGCAGCAGGCACACCAGCTCCCACAACGGGAATCGCAGCGACGGCACGAGCGCGAGCGTGATCGACAGATTGCCGAGCGGGACGGCCAGCACCGCGGCCACGATCAACCGGCGGCGCAAGTCGCGAACCCGCGCGTCGCGGTTCTCCGGACTCGATGCGCCGCGGACAGTCGCGGTGTAGCCCGCGCGCTCGATCGTCGCGACCAGCGAGGCCGGGTCGAGCTCAGGCGGACAGTGGACAGTCGCGCGTTCGGTCGCGTAGTTCACCGTGGCGCGGACGCCGTCGAGCTTGCCGAGGGAACGCTCGACGCGCGCCGCGCAGGCGGCACAGGTCATTCCGCCGACGGCGAGATCGAGTTGACGGGTCGGGGTCGCCGCGGGGGCGGCGGTCTGCGTGGACATGATTCTCCGGATTCCAGGACGGGCACAAAGTCGGTGGCAGTGCCGGTGCCGGGAAGGCGGACCGATTTCCATCGTACGCCTGCTTTTCCGTCGCCACTCCTTCGGGTGACTTGGGAACCTTTCGGCTCTCCCCGACGACTATCCGGATGGTGGCAGTGCCCGACCCGACCCCGACCAGACCGGAGCGACAATGTCCAAAACCCTTGCCTCAGCAGGAAACCTTCGATACGTGATCACGTTCTGCGGCACCTGCGACTGCGGCTGCCCGGAGCTGTTCCTCGACGACGCCGCCCCGCCGGAGCGGCGAGTCGTGCTGACCGACGACTTCGGGCAGCGAGTGCGGATGAGCTTGGCACAGCTGAAAGTTCTCGTCGACGACATCAAAGACGGAGCCTTGGACAAGGTGGTGACCGCCGTGGTCTAGGCACAGAATTGGCTCGGTGCACCGAGATCGCCGCCGCGGGTGGCGCGCGGGAACGCGATCTGCGGGCAGCCGGATTCGGCAGGCGACGGGCCGATGCCGGTCGTGCGGAACTCGGGGGTGACCGAACCCGATCCGCGCCGGCGGGTATCGGGCCGCGGCTACTGCCTTCTGGCCGCCAGGTTGGCGAGCATCGCGTTGTAGGCGGCGAAATCGTCGTCCTCGCCTTGGTCGAAGCGGCGGTCCAGCCGGGCGGCCTCGCGGTCGTCGTGGCGGCCCCACTGCACCAGCAGCGCCACGACGACCACGATCATCGGGATTTCCCCGGTGGCCCAGGCGATGCCGCCGCCGAGGCGTTGATCGGAAAGGAGGTCAGGCATCCACGGCAGAGAGAGGTAGCGGTAGAACGTCTCGGCGATCACCGCCTGCTTGTTCATCAGGATCACGCCGAAGAACGCGTGGAACGGCATCACCGCGAACATCATGCCGAGCCGTGCGAGATGCGGCATCGAACGCGGCGGACGGTCGACGCCGATCACCAGCCAGAAGAAAACGTAGCCGGACACGAGGAAATGGAGGTTCATCAGCTGGTGCGCCCAGTGGTAGCGCATCGCCTCGCCGAAGAGACCCGAAAAGTACAGCGCGTAGTACGAGCCGACGAACACCACCGACGCCACCAGCGGGTGCGCGACCAGGCGCGTGAACCGCGAGTGCAGGAGCGCCACGAGCCACTCGCGCGGACCGTCCGGCCCCTTGCCCGCCACCGGCAACGCGCGCAGCGCGAGGGTCACCGGTCCACCGAGCACGAGCAGCACCGGGGCGAGCATGGCCAGCGTCATGTGGATGACCATGTGCAGGCTGAAGGTTCCGGACGAGTACGTGCCCAGGCCGGACGACGTCGCGATCAGCACCGTCGCCCAGCCGCAGGTCCACGCCCAGAACCGGCCGCGAGGCCAGTCGTCGCCGCGATTGCGGAGGCGACGTGCTCCGGCCGCGTAGCCCGCGACCGCGAGCACCGCGACAACACCGAGGAGCAAGTCCGGACGCCAATCGAGGAAGAGACGCGCGAACGCGGGAGGGTCCGGCAGGTCGTACCCGAGCACGGTCTCGCCGACGGTCGCCGGATCGTCCACGAACGCCGGCGGCACCAGATGCGCCAGCCCGGCCGAGACGCCCATCGCCCCGGCCAGCACCATGACCTCCGCCACGAGAGCCGCCGTGCCGCCACTCGAACGACGGCGCGTTACGGCGATCAACGCCGCCAACACCATCGTGATCACGACCTTCACCCCGAGGAGCAAGCCATAGCCAGTAACCAATCCAGCCGGACGGGCAAGCGCCAGACCGTCGACGATCCCGGATGCGGCGAGCACGACGAGACACCACGTCGCCACCCGTCGATACCGGCGGAGCGCGACCTCTCCTGCCGCGCCTGAACCGCGGTGGACCAGCAGCGCGACCAGCGCCCCGGTCCACAACGCCGCCGCGATCACGTGCCACACCAACGCATTCGTGGCCAGGTCGTGCCACGCGCCGATGGAGACGTGCCCGGCGATCGCCCTCGGCAGCAACCCGACGAGAGCGAGGCCGAGCCACAGCACCGTGGTGCGCCAGGTCAACGTGCGCCAAACGCCGATCGCCACCACCGCGGCCACCGCCAGGACGCAGAGCCACGCCTTGGGTTCCTCCATGGCGTCGACGAGGACGGCGAGCTTCGCCAGATGCAACGCCTCGGAAACCGGCCGCCCTGATGCGTCAGCGGCGTCGAACGGCACCAGCACGGCGGCGGCGAGCGCCGAAACGCCCGCAGCACCCGCGGCGGTGCGAGTCGCCGCGTAACCGTCCGGGGAGAGCCGGCCCGCTTCGCCCGGCGGGCTCAGAAACGCCGCGAACACCAGCCCGCCGACGCAGACCACCCCGGCCGCGTCGGCGACCAACCGGAGCAAGGAGGAGCCCAAGGACGTCAGCGGACCAGGGACCGGGTTGCCGAGAGCGGCATAGACATCGCCCGCCGCGGCGACCACCGCCACCACGACCACCGCGGCAACCCCTGCCGCGGCAAGCAAACCCCGCCGGTGCGGGGCTGGAATAGTGCGCACAGCAGAGTGGTCGGGCGGAGATGGCGGCGAGTTCCCGCGACGCGGATCACGGTCATGATCCAGTTCTCGCGGCACGAACGACCCTGCCGGACCGGTTGACGGTTCTGGTTCTGGTTCTGGTTCTGGTTCCGGTTCCGGCTCCGGCTCCGGCTCCGGCTCCGGCTCCGGCTCCGGCTCCGGCTCCGGACGCGAGCGAAGCACCCAGCACCGCGCTCAGTCACCGCCCGCGCCAGACGATCGCCGTCGAGCGAGCGGCCAGCGGCCACCGGCCGGCGAAACCCACCCGCCCGCCGGCTCCCTGGCGCGAGCAGCACCCTGCCCAGGCACCAAGCGAACCGCATGCTCGCCGAACGACCCGCTCCCCAGCCGGCAACCGCGCGATCCGACGAAGACCAGAACTCCCCGCGTCACATCGCGGTGTCGTTCTCCTCTTGGGCGCGCAGCAGATCGTCCCGGGCGCGGGACACCCGGGACCGCACCGTGCCGACCGGGCAGCCGCACACCTCGGCCGCCTCCGCGTACGACAGGCCCAGGAACTGGGTCAGCACCAGGGCTTCGCGGCGATCCTCGTCGAGGGTGTCCAGCAGCAGGCCCAGTTCGATCAGGTCCTCGAAGCCCGCCGTGTGTGTCCGGGCGGACTGTTCTTCGGCCGCACGCTGCCAGTCGGCCGTCGTGGATTCGCGAGGGCGGACCGAACGCGCGCGGATGCGGTCCACGACGACCCGGCGGGCGATGGACAGCAGCCAGGTCCGCGAGGACGACCGGCCCGCGAACCTCGGCAGCGAGCCGAACGCGCGCAGGTACGTTTCCTGGGTCAGGTCGTCCGCTTCGGCCGGGCTCGCGCGGTGGGCCAGGAACCGCCACGCGTCGGCTTGCGTCGCGCGGACCCAGGCTTCCAATGCGGTCCGGTCGCCGCGGCCGGCGGCGAGGGCCAGCGCGGTGATCCGCTCGTCGTCGTTGTCGCGGCCGGTGGACACGGACATCACGGTAGTCCATGCCCGTCCGGGACAGTCGCCTGACCAGGCCGGAGAAAAATCGCCGAACCCGCCGGGAACCGGGGCGCGCGTCCGAGCGACTATGACAGACGTGAGCTGTGAAATCTTCCGCGAAGCGCTGTCCGCGCGACTCGACGGCGAAGCGGGCCCGTTGCCCGAACCGCAGGTCGACCGGCATCTCGAGACCTGCGGGGCGTGCCGGAGCTGGTACGAGCGGAGCACGACGCTGCGCCGTGCCCTGCTCGTCCGCAGCGCGCCCGAGGTGCCCGACCTCACCGGCCGGATCCTCGCCGAAACCCCGGCCCCGCCGCGGGAGAAATGGGGGCTGCGGGTCGCGCTGGGACTGGTCGGGCTGGTCCAGTGCGGGCTGGCGTTCGCGCAACTGCTCGGCATGGACAACGCCCACGGCGGCGGCGGTTTCATGGAAGGCCACCTGATCAACGAAAGCGCGGCCTGGAACCTCGCGGTCGGCGTCGGACTGCTGTGGGCGGCACTGCGCACCCGCGCGGCAGCCGGGCAGCTGCCGATGATCACCGGGTTCGTGATCGTCCTCGCGGTGCTCACGACCAGCGACCTGATCGGCGACCGGGTGACCGTCGCGCGGGTGCTGTCGCACGTCTTCCTCGTCGTCGGACTGGCACTGCTCTACGCCGTCCACCGGCAGCACCGGCTCCGGCACCAGCCCGGCCCCGACCTCGCCGGCACCGCCGACGACCCGGACCACGCCACCGTGCCGGCCCACGGTGCGCTCGCCCTGGTCCGCCCGCACCCGAAGCGCGGCCGCGACTCCCAACGCCCGACCGGACGGCACCGCGCCGCCTGACGCGCGCTCGCGCGGGAGCCCGGCCGGGAAAGCTCACCCAGCCGGAAACCCGCGAGCACGGAATCCGCGCCGCCATCGCGGGCCTGCGAACGACCTGAACCGCAACCCGGAGAGGCGGCCGCGCCGTCCGGAGCCGCCGCTGCCCGAGCGCGAGGGTCAGCCTTGAACTGCCCGAAAGTCTTCTTAGGCGGACAATCTAAGACACAACCCGAGTCAACCCGCGAAGCTCTCTTACTCGCGGGCCTGGCCTGACCGCGAGGCAACCGCGCTCTCCGAGATAACCAATCGGCGAAGACTGATCCGCTCAGCCCAGACAACAGGAACCGCGGATCCTGGCACTGACGGCACGAGCAAGCGCCTGCTCAACCCAGCCAAGCCCGCCCGAACACCAGGCTCTGCGAAGCACGCTCCGAGTGCTTCGCAGAGCCTGGCCACGCGACCCCGACAGCCCCCGCGCGAGCAAATCCCGCGAAACCGATCCGCCCGCCCAAGAGCGGGAACTGCGGACTCTTGCCCGCACGCTCCAAGATGCCCGCCGCCCAAGCCAAACCCGCCAGCTCGAACCCGTCGGCCTCGCCAACGGGACCCGCCCAACGACGGGCCCGCAACCTCTGGCACGCGGCCCGAAACAAGAGGCCCGCCGCAGCATGCCCGGCCACGACACCAGCCAGCCAAACCCCCTTCGGTCCTGAAGCGGCGCACCGAACCACGCGCCGGGCACGCTCAGATCATCGCTACCGCCATCACCGCCATCCCCAAGCTCATCACGCCTTCCATCACCAGCCCGGCCTCCCGCCGTCCGGGGCGGGCGACTGTCCGGGCGTGATCGATCGCCCTGGCCAGCCACGCGATCCCCGCCGCGAGAAAGACCACCGCCAGCACCACCGCGACCACCACTACCCGCGCAGGCGCGTGCCCGGTCATCGTCATGCCAGCGTCGCCCATGTCCATCCCGGCGTGCTCGCCGCCCATCGCGGTCGCGGACATCGTCATTCCCGCCATCGCCGACGGCATCACGAACGCCATCCACGCCATCCCGGCCATCATCAGCGCGTGGTGTGCTCCGGGCAGACGTCCGTGCCCGAATCCCAGTGCCGTGCTCACCGCGAACCATCCGGCGGCCGCTGCGAACAGCACGACCTGCGGCATTCGCGCGAAACTCATCGTCGCAGGCCAAGCCATCGTGACCATCCCGACGCACATCGCCGTGTGGAGCGCGTCGGCCACTCGCCCGCTCAAGCCGGGACGCCGCGCGCATCGGTACAGGCAGAACATCCCCGCGGCCGCGAACAGCAGCGTGAGGATCCAGCGCAGACCCGGTTCGGCGATCATCGGGCGGTCCCCCGGCGCAGGCCCAGCAGGCAGTCCACCGCCAGGAATCCCAGCAACGACACCCCGAACACCGGCAGGAACCAGCCCGCCACCGCCAGTCCGACGAGCACCGGGGCCAGCACTCGCCCGGGGATCCGCCGCCACGCGCCCCGCACCGGCAGCCTGCCGAAACGACTCCGGCCCCGCAGCCACCACATCCGATACCCCCACCCCACAACGCACGCCAACGCCGCCCCGAGCACCGTCAGCGCCACCTGGTTCGCCACTCCGAACAACAACCCCATATGCGCGTCGATCCCCCACCGGCTCAGCTTCGCGGCCAGCGGGTAATCGGCGAACTTCAGCGTCCCGGTGATCTTCCCGGTGCCGGGGTCAACCGACATCGAGTCCTGTTTGGACGGCCAGCTCCGGCCGACCTGCTGCACCACGTAACCGCCGCCGGAAGGCGGCTGGATCTCCACCGGGTCGGACAGTCCGGCCCTCGCGGTCGCGTCGCGGACGGCCTGCCAGCCGACGTCGCCGGGAGACGGAGAGGCGGACGAGACCGACGGCGTCGTCCAGTCCAAAGAGGACCGGAGGCCGGTGATGTTCGCACCGGCGTGCAGCGACCACGTCAGCCCGGTGGCGGAAAGAAACAGCAAACCCGCGGCGATCCACAGGCCCGTCGAGCCGTGCCAGGAACGCAGCCGTCGCCGTCCGGGTTTGCCTGCCGACGGCAGCAGCACCGCACGCAACCGTCGACGGCGGCCCAGCCACAAAGCCACTCCGGCGAGGGTGATCACCCACAGCCAGCTTGCCGCGAGCTCGCTGTAGAGCCGGCCGAAGTCGCCGAGATGGAGGTTGCGGTGGAGGGTGTCGATCCAGCCCCGGACCGGCAGCGCCTGTCCGGAACCGTAGGTCTCCAGTGCGCCGCGGACCTCGCCGTCATGCGGGTTGACGAACACTGTGTACCGGTAGCTCGGCGCCAGCCCCGGACGGTCGAAGATCACCTGGGTGGTGTCGGTCGCGGACGGAGCCGGGCGGACGCCGATGACCTTCCCGTCCGGCACCTGACTGCGAGCGACGAGAACCTGCTGGTCGAGCGGTACGGCGTCAGCCGCGGCCGGGACGTGCAACTCGTGCGCGTAGACGGCCTGTTCCAGCTGCGGCGTCCACGCGTACGCGATCCCGGTCAGCGCAGCGACCAGAAGGAACGGGCCGACGAACACCCCGGCGTAGAAGTGCAGCCGCAGCACTAACGGCCGGACCGCCGCCCACCCCGCAGCTCGTGCCGGTTCCGTGCGTGGCGCGTCGTCGATGCCGATGGCCATCCTGCTCCCTTCGCGTGGTCCGCCTCCTGAGGAGTCGGACCGGCGGGGCAGTCGGTTCCCGGCGGCGGCGAACGCCCGTTCGGGTGCCCCGCGCCGGCGAAGCATTGCTTCTGGCACTCGGTGACAGTATTGTCGCCCTCACATTCGACACCAAGTGTCAAATATCGCCGTCACGAGACAAGGGAGTCACGATGAGCGAGTCGACAACCGCCGCCGAGACGAAAGCCGAAGAGGTCGTAGCCGACGAGTTGCTCGTCGAGGAGGTCTCCATCGACGGAATGTGCGGTGTCTACTGATCGCGGCGCCGCGGCGTTCGATCTGGACGGTGCTTGGGAACTGGACAGCCGGGTCTCCATCCGGCCGGAGCGGTTCGGCGCGCTGCTGTACCACTTCGGCACCCGCCGGCTGTCCTTTCTCAAGAGCCGCACCATGCTCGCCGCGGTGCAGGCGCTGACCGACCACCCCTCCGCCCGCGCCGCGTGCGCGCAGGCCGGGGTCGCGCAGGCGGAACTGCCCCGCTACCGCGCCGCCCTCGCCGCCCTCGCGGCGTCGGACATGATCCAACCGAGGAGCGTGTGATGCCGCTTGTCGACGAATTCCAGTTCGGGCTCGACGCGCCGATCTGCCTCACCTGGGAACTCACCTACGCCTGCAACCTCTCCTGCGTGCACTGCCTTTCCTCGTCCGGCCGCCGCGATCCGCGCGAGCTGAGCACCGAGGAGTGCAAGGCGCTGATCGACGAGTTCGAGCGCATGCAGGTGTTCTACGTGAACATCGGCGGCGGCGAACCGACCGTCCGGCCCGACTTCTGGGAGCTGGTCGACTACGCGACCGAGCACCACGTCGGCGTCAAGTTCTCGACCAACGGCATCAAGATCACCGAGGACGTCGCGCAACGGCTCGCCGGCAGCGATTACGTCGACGTCCAGATCTCCCTCGACGGCGCCACCGAGGAGGTCAACGACCACGTCCGCGGCCCCGGCTCCTACCGCACCGCGATCCGGGCGATGGAGAACCTCGCCGCGGCCGGGTTCGGGAACTTCAAGATTTCTGTCGTGGTGACCCGGCAGAATGCGGGGCAGCTCGACGACTTCAAAGCCATCGCCGACCGCTACGGCGCCCAGCTGCGGCTCACCCGGCTCCGCCCGTCCGGCCGCGGCGCGGACGTCTGGGACGAGCTGCACCCCACCGCCGCCCAGCAGCGGGAACTGTACGACTGGCTGGTCGCCCGCGGCGAAAACGTGCTGACCGGCGACTCGTTCTTCCACCTCGCGGGCTACGGCGACGGCGGTCTGCCCGGGCTCAACCTGTGCGGCGCGGGCCGGGTGGTGTGCCTGATCGACCCGGTCGGCGACGTCTACGCGTGCCCGTTCGCCATCCACGACACCTTCCTCGCCGGAAACACGCGCGGCGAAGGCGGATTCACCCGCGTGTGGCGCGAATCCGAGCTGTTCGCCGAACTGCGCGGCCCGCAGAGCGGCGGGGCCTGCACGTCGTGTTCGGCGTTCGACGCCTGCCGCGGCGGGTGCATGGCGGCGAAGTTCTTCACCGGGCTGCCGCTCGACGGTCCGGACCCGGAATGCGTGCGCGGCCACGGCGAACGCGCGCTGGCCGGGGTCGCCGCGGGCAGCGCGCCGAAACCGTCGCTGGACCACTCGCACCGCACACGCAAGCGCGAACCGGTGCCGGTGACCATCGGCATGCGCCGCCCGCCGGACCGGGCCTGCGACGAGAACCCGCTCGCCGGCTTCACTCCGGGCCGCTGAAATGCGCCTGGCCGATCTGTCGTCGCCGGACGTCGCCGAACACGCGGCGTCCGGCGCGATCCTCGCCGTGCCGCTCGGGGCCACCGAGCAGCACGGCCCGCATCTGCCGTTGAGCACGGACACCGACATCGCGACGGCGTTGTGCGAAAGGCTTGCCGCGGAGCGGCCGGACGTGCTGGTCGCGCCAGCCGTGCCGTACGGATCGAGCGGCGAACACGCGGGCTTCGCCGGGACGTTGTCGATCGGGCAGGCGGCCACGGAACTCCTGCTCGTGGAGCTGGGCCGCTCGGCCTGCGAAACGTTCCGGCGACTGCTTTTCGTGTCCGCGCACGGCGGAAACGCGGCTTCGGTGACCCGCGCGGTCGCGACGTTGCGGACCGAATCGCGGGACGTCTCGATGTTCGAGCCGCGCTGGCAAGGAGATCCGCACGCCGGACGGCCGGAAACCGCTCTCCAGCTGGCTCTTCGGCCGGACGCGGTGCAGATGGGAAAAGCAGTCCCGGGAGACGGCCGTCCGCTGAGCGAACTGCTTCCCGCGCTGCGCAAGGGCGGCATGAAAGCAGTGACCGGCACCGGGATCCTCGGCGACCCCACCGGCGCGACGGCGGACGAAGGGCGGGATCTCCTCGACGACCTCACGGCGCGGTTGCGAGCGCACGTGCACGACTGGACTTCCGTGGGGACGCGATGAAAGCCGCCCTCGTAACCGGCGCGGCGCGCGGCATCGGCGCAGCCACCGCGATGAAGCTGGCCGCACAAGGCTGGGCCGTGCTCGCGGTGGACGTCGCCGAAGACGACCCAGCACTCCCCTACCCCATGGGCAGCGGCGAAGAACTGTCCACAGTGGTCTCCAAGATCCGGGAAACCGGCGGCGTCGCCGAGGAATTCCGTGCAGACGTCCGCGACCGCACCCAACTGGCCACAGCGGCAGCAGAAGCGGAACAACGCTGGGGCGGCCTCGACGCGGCCATCGCGGCGGCCGGGGTGATCGCGGGCGGAGTGCCGCTGTGGGAAATGCCGCCCGAGCAAGAAGACGCTGTCCTCGAAGTCAACCTTCGCGGCGTCCTCAACCTCGTCCACGTCGCGATTCCCGCGTTGCTGCGCCGTCCGAAACCCCGCTCCGGCCGGTTCCTGGCCGTCGCGTCCGCAGCCGCCGTGCGCGGGTTGCCGACGCTCGCCGCGTACTGCGCGGCGAAAGCCGGTGTCGCCGGGCTGATTCGCGCGCTGGGCACGGAATTGGGAGACTCCGGCGTCACCGCGAACGCGGTCAGCCCCGGGTCGACCGACACGCCCATCCTCGCCGAGAGCGCCCGGCTGTACGACCTTCCTTCAGCACAAAGCTTCGCCGCACAACAACCTGTGCAGCGATTGCTCGACCCCGCCGAGGTCGCCGCCGTCCTGGCGTTCCTCGCCGGTCCGGAAAGCAGCGCGACGACCGGCGCGGTCATCCCGGTGGACGGAGGGCTGGCGTTGTGACCACCCCGCTGCCCGCCGGATTCCGCCTCGCCATCGACCCGAGCGTCAAACAACTCTCCGACGGCCTCCTCTTCGGCGGCTCCCCCGCTCGTGTCCTGCGGCTCAGGAAAGCCGGGCGGACGGCGTGGACACGCCTGGCGGACAATCCGGTCGAGACCTCGGCCGAAGGCGTCCTCGCCCGGCTGCTCACCGACGCCGGATTCGCACACCCGTTGCCACCGGCCAAAACCGCCGACGCAACCGTCGTGATCCCGGTCCGCGACCGCGCCGAGCTGCTCGGCCGCTGCCTCGCCGGGCTCGACGGCCGCTACCCCGCGCTGGTCGTCGACGACGGATCCGCCGACCCCGCTGCCATCGCCGCCGTCGCCTCCGCGCACGGCGCGAAACTCGTCCGCCGCGACGTCAACGGCGGACCAGGCGCAGCCCGAAACACCGCGCTGGAGCACGTTTCCACCGATCTGATCGCCTTCCTGGACAGCGATTGCGTCCCGTCGCCGGACTGGATCGACCGGCTGGCCGGGCATTTCGCCGACCCGCTCGCCGCCGCCGTCGCCCCGCGCGTCCGTCCCCTCGCCTCAGGCACCTGGGCCGGTCGCTACACCCGCGCCGCCAGCAGCCTCGACCTCGGCGCCGCCGCCGCCCGCGTCGCGCCCGGCACGCGACTGTCCTATGTGCCCACTGCCGCACTCCTGGTCCGGCGGACCGCGCTGGACTCCGTCGCCCGCGACGGTGCGGTCTTCGACCCGGCAATGCGCGTCGGCGAGGACGTCGACCTCGGCTGGCGGCTCCACGACGCCGGCTTCCGGATCCGCTACGACCCGTCCGCGCACGTCGGCCACCACGAACCGGCGACCTGGCGCGCGTTGCTCGGCCGTCGCGCCAGCTACGGCACTTCCGCCGCGCCGCTCGCCCTCCGCCGCCCGGGGGCGATGGCTCCGCTCGTCCTGCACCCATGGCCGACGCTGACCGTCGCCGCTCTCCTGGCCCGCCGTCCGCTTCCGGCCGCCGCCGCGTTCGCGGGCGCAGTGCTGAGCATGGCCCGTGTGCTGCGCCAAAGCGAAGTGCCGACCCACGGCGTCCAGCGCGCGACGGCCACCGCCGTCGGCCAAACCTGGCTCGGATCCGGCCGTTACAGCACGCAATTCGCCGCTCCCCTGCTCGCCGCGCTCCTGCTGCCCGGCGGGCGGAAACGCTGGGGGCGGCGGGCCGCGATCGCGTCGCTGCTCGCCGGACCGCCGCTGGCCGCCTGGCTGCGGCAACGCCCCGATCTCGATCTCTTCCGCTACACCGCCGGCGCGGTCGCCGACGACCTCGCGTACGGCGCCGGGGTGTGGGCGGGCTGCCTCAACCACCGGACCGCGGTCCCGCTGCGGCCGCGCGTCACCTGGCGCCCTCTGCGCGTCGACCCGAAGGGAAAACGATGAGCACCACCTGGTTCGAATCCGTCGCCGAAGCACAGCGGCGGGCGAAGAAGCGCCTGCCCGCGTCCGTCTATTCGGCGCTGATCGCCGGTTCGGAAAAAGGGCTGACGCTGCAAGACAATCTCGTCGCCTACGACGAACTGCGGTTCGCCCCGCGCACCGCCGGACTGCCCGGCGAACGCGATCTGAGCACGAACGTGCTCGGCCGCGACGTCGCGCTGCCGGTGCTGATCTCGCCGACCGGCGTGCAGGCCGTGCACCCCGACGGCGAGGTCGCGGTGGCTCGCGCGGCCGCGGCACGCGGGACGTCGATGGGGCTGTCGTCGTTCGCGAGCAAACCCGTCGAGGAAGTGGTGGCCGCCAACCCGAACACGTACTTCCAGGTGTACTGGACCGGCAGTCGCGACGACATCCTGCGCCGGCTCGACCGGGCCAGGTCGGCGGGCGCGGCCGGGATCGTCCTCACGCTCGACTGGTCGTTCTCGCACAGCCGCGACTGGGGCAGCCCGCACATCCCGGAGAAGATGACGCTGCGCGAGCTGATCCGCTTCGCGCCCGAGGGCATGATGCATCCGCGCTGGCTGCTGACCTACGCCCGCACCAAGAAACTGCCCGACCTCAGCGTCCCGAACATGGCCGAGCCCGGCACGCCGATTCCCACGTTCTTCGGCGCGTACGGCCAGTGGATGCAGACCGCGCCGCCGACCTGGGAGGACGTGAGCTGGCTGCGGAAGCAGTGGGACGGGCCGTTCCTGCTGAAGGGGGTGTACCGCGTCGACGAGGCGCGCCGCGCGGTCGACGCCGGGGTCAGCGCGATCTCGGTGTCCAACCACGGCGGAAACAACCTCGACGGCACCCCCGCCACGATCCGCGCGCTGCCCGCGGTCGCGGACGCAGTCGGGAACGAGGTGGAAGTGTTGCTGGACGGCGGCATCCGGCGGGGCAGCGATGTCGTGAAGGCGCTCGCGCTCGGGGCGCGTGCGGTGCTGATCGGGCGCGCGTACCTGTGGGGCCTCGCCGCGGGCGGACAGGCCGGGGTGGAGAACGTGCTGGACGTCCTGCGCAACGGCATCGACTCGACGCTGCTCGCGCTGGGACACCGCAGCGTGCACGACCTGAGCCGCGAGGATCTCATCGTTCCGGAGGGGTTCGAGCGCCGGATCGGGGCTTGAATTCCGCAGCTAGCGCCGTCCGCCGCCGAAGAACCGCACCGCCGCGGCAGTGAACTCCGGCGAGGCCGGCGCACCGTGATGATCGCCGGGCACCGGGGCGAACTCCGCGTTCACCAGCCGGGCGAGCGGCTCGGCGTCGGCGTGCCCCGCGTCCTCGCCGCCGACCGCGACGAGCGCCGGGATCGTCAGCGCGGTGAGGTCGTCCGTCGGCACGACCGAACGAAGGACGTGCATCAACGCGTGCGGGTCGGTGCCGAGGCGGGCGATCCGGTGCGCGGTCCCGGCGCCGGCCGGTTCCACTGCCCTGCCTTCGGTCAGCGCCGCGAGCACCCGGTGCAGCGGACCGCCCCCGCCGCCTCGCCGCATGGCGGCGAGTCCTTGCCCGCCAAGGAGAATCCGCGACGGTCGCGCGCCCCGCACGACCATGCGGAACGCGACTCGCGCGCCGAGGGAGTACCCGCCCAGCGCGTATTCGGTCAGGCCGAGCTGCTCGGCGAACGCGAGCCCGTCGTCGACGAGCACGTCCGGCGGGTACCCGGCCGGATCGCCGGGCCGCGGACTCGCGCCGTGCCCGCGGAAATCCGGCAGCAGCACGCGGAATCCGCGTTCGGCGAGCTGCTCGGCCAGGCCGCTGCGCAGCCACGCTTCGCCGGACGAGGTGAACCCGTGCAGCAGCACGACCGGTGTGCCCTCGCCTAGTTCGCGGTAGGCCAGTTCGAGTCCGTCGCGGGCGCGGAACCGATGGACGGGCAGGGCGATCATGGGCTCCTTCCGGCCGGCCGGACCCTATGATCGCACGCGCGGGCACCCGGGATCGGGGAAGCGGACGCGTCCCCGGCACCACCCGCTCCCGGTCCGCCCGGCCGTCGACCGCGATCCCGCCGCGCGAGCCGTTCGACCAGGTTCCGGCGATGGGCTGCCGCTCCGGGTCGAGCGCCGGCTCGCCGTGCCACGGATGCGGGTCCTTGGCCAGCACGCGCAATTCCTCGCGGTCCAAGCCGCATTCGCGCGGGCCGTCCGGCCGTCCGGCGAAGCGATCGTCCAGTTCCGCGAGACGAGCCGTTCGGTTCCGTCGACGACGAAAGCGCGCGGGACGAACACGTTTCCGACGTCGCGCTGGACGCCTCGGGTCTAGGCCGGGGTTTGGCACCGGAGCACCGGCGGTGAGCGCCGGTGCGCGAGCGAGGCGTCCTCGTTCCCCATGCGACACCAGAGGGCGGGGATCCGCGGGAGTTCGACCTCGCGGCGCTCGACGCGGCCGCCGGTCAGCGCGAGGGCGCGGATCCGGTCCAGCCGAAAGCCGCGCACCGCGTCGCGCAAGCGGCACCAGCCGAGCACGTACCAGCCCGCCAGGCCCCACAACAGGCCCAGCGGCTCGACGTCGCGTTCTGTCTTCTGGCCTTTCGCGTCCCCATACGACAATCGGAGGACGCGCCGTGCGGCGAGAGCAGTCAGGATCAGTCCGCTGTGGACAGCGGGCGGTTCGGGCTCGCCGACCCGGTGCAGCCGCGGCGAGGTGCTGTTCGCCCGTCGCGGACGTCGGACGGCAGCCGCGCGAGCACCTCGCGCCGCTGTCGGCTCCGCCGCGCCCGCGAAGGGCGAACCGGCGGCCGAACGCAGCACGACGGTGATCGCGATGGCTTCCTCCGGCGCGAGCGGTGGCGGGTCCGTTCGCGGTTGAGCCCCTAGCCGCCAGTCCGGCCGGGTTCGGTCCAGATCGGGACGCCTGGCCTCGCACAAACCGCCGAGGTCGCCCTCGAACCGGGACGCGAGCCACGCCGCGGTCCGGGTGCGCGGTGTGACCGGCCGAAGCTCCTCGACAAGCGCGTACAGCCGGTCCGCGCGATTCACCCGGCCAGCCCACGAACCTGCGGACCATCACCCGATCGGGTGGCTTTGCGGGCGACCGCCGTCACGAAGGCGGAGCTGCGCTGTTCCGTTCGCGGGAGCCGCGACCGGCGCCGGTCCGTCCGGGTGAGGGCGGCGGACCGGCGAGGTCCCCTCGTTCGTCGGGGGACGAGGGGACCGCCGGGGCGGGTCGGCGCAGGGGGCCGGCCCGTTCCCGGTCCGGCGGGGACGCCGCGGCCTCCGGCCCCGGGCAACCGTGCTGACCGGCCGAGACCCGACCTTCGACGGGTTGCGCCGCCGTCCGTTCCGGAGGCGAATGGGTGGGGACGACCCGAGGAGGACGCAGGTGTTCTCGACAGGTCCCGGCACCCAGCCGGACCGGCTCGCCGACGCGCTGGCGGACGGGCCGTTCAGCCGTGCCCTGACCCTGGCCATCGACCGCAGCGGGCTCGGCCTCGACCGGCTCCGCGACCGGCTCGCCGCGGCGGGCGCGGCGGTCAGCACCACGACTCTCAGCTACTGGCGGACCGGCCGCACGGTGCCCGCCCGTGCCCGTTCGCGCGTCGCCGTGCGGATCCTCGAGGGTGTGCTCGACCTGCCGCCGGGCTCGCTGACCGGGCTGATCGAGCGCGATCCGGAACCGCCGCCGGTCCCGGTCGTGCGCTGGGAACGGCTGTGGGGACGCCGGAACGCCGTGCTGCGGGTGCTGAACTCGTTCGAGACGGCGTACCGGACTTCGCTGGTGGTCGTCAGTCTTCACGAGGCCGTGCACGTGGGCCCGGACCGGCGGCTGCACCGGCTGGAAGTGCGCGAGGTCGTCCGCGCGACCGAGGACGACACGCACATCCGGCTGGTCACCGCGCACGGCGTCGGCCCCGGCTGCCCGCCGCGGCTGGTGCGCACCCGCTACTGCTCGCCCGGGCGCACGGAAACCCTCGCCGAAGAAGGGTTCACGGTGTGCGAACTCGTCCTCGGCCGCGGACTGGACCGGGGCGAAACCGCGATCGCGCAGTACGAATTCGAGTTCACCGACGACCGCCCGGACTGGTCCTACGAGCGCCGGTTCCGCAACGCCGTGCACGAACACCTGCTCGAACTGCACTTCGCGCCCGGCTTCGAACCGCGGGCCTGCCACGCCTACCGCCTCGACTCCCCCGCCGGGCCGGAAACGACCGTCGCCGAGCTGCCGATCACCGAGGGCCTTCCCGCGCACGTCGTGTCGGCGGCGGTCACTCCGGGGATCCTCGGCCTGCGCTGGCAGTGGGACCCGCCATGATGGACCCATGGAATCGACGCGGATCGACCGCTGGCTCTGGGCGGTCCGGCTGACCAAGACGCGCGCCGACGCCGCGGCCGCCTGCCGCGGCGGGCACGTGCGCGTCAACGACCGCCCGGCGAAACCCGCGACCTCGGTCGTGCCCGGCGACGAGGTCCGGGCCCGGATCGGGACGACGACCCGCGTGGTCGAGGTCGTGCAGGTGATCCAGAAACGGGTCGGCGCGGCCGTCGCGGCCACCTGCCTCATCGACCGCACCCCGAAGCCGCCGCCGGAAGCGGCGATCCCGGTCGCCCGCCGCGAGCGCGGCGCGGGCCGTCCGACGAAGCGGGAACGCCGGGTGCTGGACGAATTCCGCCGCCAGCAGGGGTGACCCGCTCGGGGCGCCCTGGTCAGGCGCCCGAGTTCGCCTTGTCCCGCCGCCGACGCACGTGCTGTTCCTCCCGCATCCGCTCCACCATGTCCGGATAGTGCAGTTCGAAGGCGGGCCGTTCGGAGCGGATCCGCGGCAGCTCGGTGAAATTGTGCCGCGGCGGCGGGCTCGACGTGGCCCATTCCAGGGAATTGCCGAAGCCCCACGGATCGTCCACGTTGACCTTCTCGCCGTAGCGGTAGCTCTTCACCACGTTCCAGATGAACGGCAGCACCGAAGCGCCGAGAACGAATGCGCCGATGGTCGAAATCGTGTTCAGCACGGTGAACCCGTCGCTGGCCAGGTAGTCCGCGTACCGCCGCGGCATTCCTTCCGCGCCGAGCCAGTGCTGCACCAGAAACGTCGTGTGGAAGCCGATGAACGTGGTCCAGAAGTGCCATTTGGCGAGCGATTCGTCGAGCATCCGGCCGGTCATCTTCGGGAACCAGAAGTAGATCCCGGCGAACGTCGCGAACACGATCGTGCCGAACAGCACGTAGTGGAAGTGCGCGACCACGAAATAGGTGTCGGTGATGTGGAAGTCCAGCGCGGGCGCGGCCAGCAGCACTCCGGTCAGCCCGCCGAGCAGGAATGTGACGAGGAATCCGGCCGACCACAGCATCGGCGATTCGAACGACAGCGTCCCCTTCCACATCGTGCCGATCCAGTTGAAGAACTTCAGCCCGGTCGGCACCGCGATGAGGAACGTCATGATCGAAAAGAACGGCAGCAGCACCGCGCCGGTCGCGAACATGTGGTGCGCCCACACGGTCGCCGACAATCCGGTGATGCCGACCGTCGCGAACACCATCATCCGGTAGCCGTAGAGCGGTTTCCGGCTGAACACCGGAATGATTTCGGTGACTATCCCGAAATACGGCAGCGCGACGATGTACACCTCGGGATGGCCGAAGAACCAGAACAGGTGCTGCCAGAGGATCGCCCCGCCGTTCGCGGGATCGAAAACGTGCGCGCCGAGCCTTCGGTCCGCCTCCAGCGCGAACAGCGCGGCGGTGAGGATCGGGAACGCGATCAGCACGAGAATCGCGGTGAAAAAGATGTTCCAGGTGAACAGCGGCATCCGGAACATCGTCATTCCCGGCGCCCGCAGGCAGAGGATCGTCGTGGTCATGTTGACCGCGCCGAGAATGGTTCCCAGGCCGGACACGATGAGACCCATGATCCACAGGTCGCCGCCGGCTCCGGGACTGTGGACGGCGTCCGACAGCGGCGTGTAGGCGGTCCAGCCGAAATCCGGCGCCCCGGCGGGCGTGAGGAACGCGCTCAGCACGATCAACCCGCCGAAAAGGTACAGCCAGTAGGAAAACGCATTCAGGCGCGGAAACGCGACATCCGGCGAGCCGATCTGCAGCGGCAGCACGAAATTGGCGAATCCGAACACGTTCGGCGTCGCGTACAGCAGCAACATGATCGTGCCGTGCATGGTGAACAGCTGGTTGTACTGCTCCTGCGACAGGAATTGCAGCCCCGGCTGGGCCAGTTCGCCGCGCATCAGCAGCGCCATCGCGCCGCCGACCAGGAAAAACGCGAACGACGTGCCGAGGTAGAGCAGCCCGATCCGCTTGTGGTCGGTGGTGCGCAGGACGCCCAGCAGCACCGAGCCTTTCTTGCCCCGGTGCGGCGCCGCGGCGATCACCGCCGGCCGGGGCTCCAGTTGCGTCATGACCGACCTCCCGCGCACCCGACGATCGCCGGGCAGCCCACGGCGGCCCGGCCTCACGCACGGCGGGTAACCGGCCGCTGCGCGCGGCAAACCCAGGCTCTGTCAGCTGTCCCGGCGATACGGCAGCTGACCGTTCGTCAACGCCGCACCGAACACCACGGCCGCGCCGATCACCAGGAACACCGCCCCGGCGGCGGGCGCGGACGCCCACCACACCACGCCCGACGCGGCCACCAGCCAGGCCCCGACGAGCGCCTCCTTCCGGGCGGGCGTGCTCGCCTTGCGCGCACGCAGTCCCGCGCTGCCCAAAGCGAGCACGCCGATCGCGAGCACCGCCAGCACCGGCCAGTACATTCTCCTTACTCCCGGAAGTCGCCGCTGTGCCTGCGGTAGGCGACGGTCACCGAGATCACTGAGAAAATCGCCAGCAGCACGCCGACGATCAGCGAATTCGTGCGGATCGCGTCGCGGTGGCCGTCGACCGGGTAGCCGAACGCGAAAGGCGCGGCGATGAGCCAGAAGCCGATCGCGACATTGACCAGTCCCAGCCACCGCGCGCGTTCCGGCAGGCCGAACCGGACCAGCGCGACCGCCGCCACGGCGATCCCGCACGCCAGGCTGTTCCAGAACCCGGCCGTCGCGGACAACGTGAACGAGTAGCTGTACGCGAAAGCCGCGAACACCAGCCACGCCCCGGCCAGGAACTCGGCCGTGAGCGGCAGTCTGCTTTCCCGCAGCTTCCGGTCCCGCGGCGTGAACGCGGTGAGCGCCATGCTCATCTTCATTCCGTGGTCACCTCCTCGCCGGGGTCACTGCCCGGCCTTGATTCCCGATTCGCCGTGATCGAACTGGATCGCCTGGCGCAACGGCACTGTCGTGGTCCGGGCGGGCGCGGGCCGATCAGCAGGACCACGCGGTGGTGCGCCGCTTCGAGGACCATCGCGCTGCACGCGTACCGAGCCAGTACCGCGGACGCGAGCAGGAAGCAGGCGGCGATGGTGCGCACGACGTCTACGTCGCCGATCAGGCCGATCGCCAGGAGCATGCAGAGCACGAGGCTTTCCGCCAGCGCGGCGAGCGCGCCGGTCCTGGTGATCGCCCCGAGCCCGACGAACCAGAAGCCGATCGCGGCCGGGCTCGCCGTCGTCGTCGAAGGCGGCCTGCCGAGGCCGACGAACAACTGGTAGACGCCGAAGCCGATCCAGAACGCGCCCCACGCCCCGTGAACCACGGTGGCGAGCGCGTCACCCACATCCCGGCGAGAAACTGCGCGACGCCGCCGAAGGCGAACGCGAACGGGGCGAGCAACAGGGGCGTCGTCGTGCTGCCGCCGAACCAGCCTGCCAGGTCAGCCGCCACCATGAACGTCGGCACCGCGAACCCGGCGAGCCCCAGGATCGACGGTGCCGCCACCGGACTCAGATTGAGGTGCGGGTGCTCGCGCCCGAACGAATATTCCGCGCCGTCGCCGCCGGCCGCGCGGCCGGGAATCCGCGTCTCACGGGTCATCTCCGGCTCCTTCCCAGCCGAGGGCCCCTGCCCGCCGCGCGTACCCCGGCACCGATCTGCGGAACCCTGCATTCACTACGCCGAACGAGTGAATTTCATGGCTGGCCGGGCGACGGGCAGTGTCCACTTCGGACGCGACACTCCCCCGCGCGGACGGGATGCCCGGCGACGGGGGTCCGGTATGCCAGGGTGGGCGCATGGCGAGCGTCCGCGGTTATCTGTTGTCCTGGACCACTTTGCTGCCGTTGGTCGCCCTGGTCCTGCTGGCGCTCACCTGGGGCCGCACCCTCGGCCCGGTGCCGGTCGCGCTGGTGGCGATCGCGCTGGCGGGCACGGTTCTCGCCGCGGTCCACCACGCCGAGGTCGTCGCGCACCGGGTCGGCGAACCCTACGGCTCGCTGGTGCTCGCGGTCGCGGTGACCGTGATCGAAGTCGCGCTGATCGTCACGATGATGGCTTCCGGCGGCGAAAAGGCCGAAACCCTGGCGCGCGACACGGTGTTCGCCGCGGTGATGATCACCACCAACGGCATCGTCGGGCTGTCGCTTCTCGTGGGCGCGCGCCGGTACGGGGAAACGCGCTTCCACCCCGAAGGCAGCGGCGCGGCCCTGGCGACGGTCGGCACGCTGGCGACGCTGAGCCTCGTGCTGCCGACCTTCACCGCCAGCACCCCCGGACCGGCGTTTTCCGGGCCGCAGCTGGCTTTCGCGGCCGGTGCGTCCTTGGTTCTCTACGCCACTTTCGTGATGACGCAGACCGTCCGCCACCGCGATTTCTTCCTTCCCGTCGACCACGACGGCGAGACTCGCGAGGAGGAGCACGCGGAGCCGCCGAGCGCCCAGAAGACCTTGGTGAGCCTCGCTCTGCTGCTGATCGCCCTGGTCACCGTCGTCGGCCTGGCGAAGGTCGAATCTCCGGCGATCGAAGCCGGCGTGCGCGCGGCCGGGCTGCCGCAGTCTTTCGTGGGCGTGGTGATCGCCCTGCTGATCCTGGCCCCGGAAACCCTCGCGGCGGTCCGCGCGGCACGGCGCGACCGGATGCAGATCAGCCTCAACCTCGCGTACGGCTCCGCGATCGCCAGCATCGGCCTGACGATTCCGGTCATCGCACTCGCCTCGGTGTGGCTGAAGGGACCGCTGCTGCTCGGTCTCGGGCCGACGCACATCGTGCTGCTCGCGCTCACGGTGGTCGTCAGTGTGCTGACGGTGGTACCGGGACGGGCCACGCGGCTTCAGGGCGGGGTGCATCTGGTGTTGCTCGCGGGATTCCTGGTGCTGGCGATGAATCCGTGAGTTCGCCGTGGGGCTGGCGGCCTCCGCCGGTGCCGCGGAGGTCCGTGGGGAACCCTGCGGGAATCTGATTCCCGCAGGGTCCCCCTCACGGACAGCTCGGTCGTGCTCCGTGCTCCCAGCTGATCGCCCCGAGCCCGCGAACGAGATTCCTGATTCGCTTGTCGTTACCGCGATCACTGCCCGATCGCTGGTCAAGCGGCTTTTTCCGCCGCTTCCCGAGGCTTTGGGCGGGCCGCCGGCGCGGGCCGCGGGAGGAAAAGGACGCCGGTTTTGTCGGTGCTCATCCGTATCCTGGCCAGGTGAAGATCCAGCAGTCCCCGAACCCGTCCGCTGCGGCCGGTGAAGCCGCGCGCAGAGCTTTCCCCGGCGTCCGGCCGGCAGCCCCGGCCGGCACCCGTTTCGTCCGTGC
Organism: Amycolatopsis sp. M39; assembly: GCF_001651785.1. Taxonomy (NCBI): domain Bacteria; kingdom Bacillati; phylum Actinomycetota; class Actinomycetes; order Pseudonocardiales; family Pseudonocardiaceae; genus Amycolatopsis; species Amycolatopsis sp. M39. Next base: position 869,262 of record NZ_LWSF01000001.1, on the reverse strand, counting down.
CGCGGGCGGCGCGCCCGTCGCTTTCGCGAGCGTCCGAGGCGCCGCCGCCCGGCTCGTGACCCCTGAGTTCGCCGGTGCCTCCGGCCGCGAGGTGCGCGCATGACCGGCGTCTCCTCCCCCGTCACCGAGGCTCCGGCACGGCCGCCCGCCAAGCCCGGGCTGCTGATCAGCGTGCTCGTGCTGTCGGCGTTCGTGATGATCCTCAACGAGACCATCCTGAGCGTCGCGCTGCGCGACCTCACCGTCGACCTCTCCGTCCCGACCACCACGATCCAGTGGCTCACCAGCGGCTTCCTGCTCACCATGGCGGTGGTGATCCCGACGACGGGATTCCTGCTCGAACGGTTCACGCCGCGGCAGGTGTTCGCCTTCTCGCTCGCTTCGTTCAGCCTCGGCACGCTGCTGTGCGGCGTCGCGCCCGGCTTCGGCCTGCTGATGGCGGGCCGCGTCGTGCAGGCGTGCGGCACCGCGGTGATGATCCCGCTGCTGATGACCACCGTCATGCGGCTCGTGCCCGCCCAGCGCCGCGGCGCGACGATGGGCACGATCAGCATCGTCATCGCGGTCGCGCCCGCGATCGGCCCGACGATCGGCGGCGCGGTGCTGTCGTCGCTCGGCTGGCGGTGGATGTTCTTCATCGTGCTGCCGCTGTCGCTGGCCGCGCTGCTCACCGGGATGCTGCAACTGCGGATCGAGAGCGAAACCCGCGCGGTTCCGCTCGACGTCCTCTCGGTCGTCCTGTCCGCCGTCGGTTTCGGCGGAGTCCTGTACGGCCTGTCGTCCGCGGGCGAATCCGCCGAGACCGCGCTGGTGCCGCCGTGGCTGCCGATCGTCGTCGGAGTGGTTTCGCTGGCGGTGTTCGGCTGGCGGCAGCTTCGCCTGCAGCAGCGCGACCGCGCCCTGCTCGATCTGCGGCCGTTCACCCACCGCAGTTTCGTCGTCGCGCTGGGGCTCAGCGCGTTGCTGTTCATGTGCCTGATCGGCGCGGGCGCGATCCTGCTGCCGCTGTACCTGCAGACCGTCCTGCACAAGTCCACGTTCGTCAGCGGCCTGGCCGTCCTGCCCGGAGGTTTGGTGCTCGGCCTGCTCGGCCGTCCGGTCGGCGCCCTGTTCGACCGGGTCGGCGCGCGTCCGCTGGTGCTGCCCGGCGCGCTCGCGATGGCGGTCTCGCTGTGGCTGTTCTCGTTGCTGGGCCCGGGTTCTCCGCTGATCGCGGTGATCGGCATCCACGTCGTCCTGATGGCCGGACTGGGCCTGATGATGACGCCGCTGATGACCGAATCGCTGGCGGCGCTGCCCGACCACCTCTACTCGCACGGCAGCGCGATCCTCTCGACGCTCCAACAGGTCGCCGGCGCGCTGGGCACCGCGGTGTTCATCAGCGTCGCGACCCTGAGCAGCGCCGGACACGCCGCGGCGAGCCCCGACTCCGACGGCCTGCAGACGGCGTTCGTCGTCGCCGGCTGCATCGGCGTGGCCGCGGTGGTCGGAGCCTGGTTCGTCCGGTCGCCCCGCCCGGAACGAACGGAGGAGGAGGCCTGACCCCGGTGGACCCAGAACGGCTCGATGCCGTCGCCCGCACCTACACCGCGTCCATGACCAGCATCCGCGGCCGGCGCGTCCACCGGCTGATCATGCGCCGGCTGGCAGGCTACGACCACGTCCTGCCAGCCGGGACCGCCGCCGGCGCCCCGGCGCTGCTCGCCCTGTCCGCCGACGGCCGAGCCGCCCTCTGCCACAGCGACGGCCGCGGCCCGTCCGCAGATCTCGTCGCCTGCGGCCCGACGCCCGGGGTCACCGTGACGTCCGCACACGACCTCACGAAGGACTCGCTGCCGGTGCTGAGCTGGACCGTCCGGCATCCGGGATTGCTGGACGTCGCGGGCCCGCTGACGATCGTCCCCGGCGAGGCGGAGCAGGAGGAGATCGAGGCGGCCCTGCGTCTTCGATGACCGGCTGCGGGGTATTCAGGACGAAGCCAGCGGCTCGGAGCCTGCGCTGATGACCGGTGCCCGGTCGCGGCCGGCTTCGAGCCGCCCGAGGCGGACGATCTGCCACCGAGCGACGGAGAAACTCCGCCCGGTGCGCCAGCCGGGCCAGCGCCCGCCGTTCGCGAGACAGCCGCGAACAGGCCCGCCGAACCGCGGCGATGACCGCAGACCTCCCCCGGAGGAGTCCGCCGAGCATCTGTGCCGCCCCGGCCAGCACTCCGCCTCGCGCGGGCCACGAGCCGACCGGCAGTCTCGCCGAGCACCAGCGCGATCGCCGAGCGCCCTCGCGAGCATCAGCCCATCCACCGGCCAATCCCGCCGAGCACCCGCGCGCCTACCAGGCAATCCCGCCCACCACCCGCACAACACCAGACACCCTCGCGAACACCCCCACACCCACCAGGCAATCCCGCCCACCACCCGCACAACACCAGACACCCTCGCCGGAGAATCCATCTCGCCCTACCGCGCCGCCATCCGGGCGGGCAGGCGTCCCGGTCTCACCGGCCGAACGCACGCTCCCACCGTTCGACGTCCCGCAATCCGCCGTCCGGCGCGGACCAGCAGGCCTGGAGCAGGTCGTAGCCGTCGTGGACCAGGGCCGCGTGGGCGGGCCAGCGTTCGGCGGCCCAGCCGGGCTCGTTGTGCGCCGAATCCACCCCTGCCCGGGTCGCGCCTTCCAGCTCGAACTGGAGGTCCCGGCGCGCAGCCGCACGCGGAACCGGCGCGCCGGCCAGCACCGCGCGGGCAGCGGCGCGAACCCGAGATCCGGTCCAGTCCAACGTCTTCCGNCTTCCGATGCGCACGCGGCACCACCGCGTACTGCACGACCACCGCCACCGCGACCCCGATCGCCGTCTGCGCGAAACGGTCCGCCACCGCGGGCCACACCGGGCCCGGCAGGCTGGCGACCCCGGCGGCCAGCAGGGCGAGCGGCGTGATGACGACTGTCGCCACCGCGTAATTCCGCGGCACCACCAGCTCCACGCAGAACTGCAGCACCGCCAGGATCGCGATCAGCACGACCCCGGAAGGCGCGACCATCATCACCAATCCGAACAGCACGAGCCCGGCCGCAGTCCCGACAAACCGGTGCAGCGCACGGACATTCGCCCGCCGCCGGTCCAATCCCTGCTGCAGCACCACCAGCGCGCTCAGCACCGCCCAATGCGGCCGTCCAAACCCGATTGCCACCGCCAGTTCCCCTGCGACCACGCACCCAACGCCAACGCGCAACGCCGTCAACGCGGCATGCGAACGCAACGGAGCCGCCCGCCACAGCCGGTACCCGAGGTTCGGTCGCGGCAACGGGAGCTTCCCCGGCGGCAGCTCGACGGACTCGCCCGGCGAAGCGTCCGCGAACCGCCGGTGGGCGGCGAGCAAGGTCGCCACCAGATCCGGTCGCGTGCCCCGGCGCGGATGTCCCGCGTCATGCAGCGCAGTCCATGCCGCGGACACCGCGGCACCGGCGGCGTGCCGGGCCTCCGCCGTCTTCCGTTCGGCGGAGATGAACGCGTCGACGGCCCGCACCGCACGTTCGACGGCTGTCCGCTCCGGTTTGGCCCGGTCGGCCAGCACCCCGGCCATCGACACCACAACCGACGATCCGGCCCCCGCCGCAGCGCACGCCAGCACCACCCACGGCCGGGCTCCAGCCTCGACCGCCGCCTGCGCACCCGCGCACACGAGCGCGAAGAACAACGGCCCCGGCGGTCCCAGCCGCAACGCGTCGACGACGTAGGTCGCCAGCACCGCGACCACGGAGACCACCAGCACCGACACCGGCCCCGGCGGCACCACGGTCCCCACCGAAGCACCCAACGCGGCCGCTGCGAGCAACCCGGTGCCAGCAGAAGCCACGACGCCCGCCCGGACCCGGTACGGCCGCCCTTCGCCGTACAAGACCGCGAACGTCCCCAGCGTCACGAACAACGCCGAGGCCGAGGCCCCCGCCAGCACCAGCGCGATCCCCGGCACGGCCACCGCGGCCGCGGCCCGCAACCCCGCCGACCACCTCCGCCCGACCGGCGGCAAAGCGAACATCAACGCCCGGAAACCCGCCACGCGAGGCAACTGCTCAACCGGCTCGGGCGACGATCCCATCCGCCCATCCCAACACGCCGCCACCTGCCCCGAAAGCCCGGCCACGCCAGGCAGAGACCGCGAGCACACTCCCGGCGCGGGTTCGCTCCGCAGTCGAAACGCCTCGCCGGTGGACGGAGAGGCGCTGCCAGGCCCGCCGGACGCGGCCTCGCCGCTCATGCCCGCAACGGCCAGCCCTCGTGCCCCGATCACCACCCCTCCGGACGGGGAACAACCGCCAAGCTCGCCGAACACGCCAACCACCGCCCATCCCCACGACACCCAACCCCTCCCCGTGCCCCGCCCACTAACCCTCGCGGACAGAGAACAACCGCTCACCCCCGCAACACCCAGCCCTCCTGCCCGCTCGCTAACCCTGCGGACAGAGAACCGCCCACCCAGCCGAACACCGCAGCCACGCCAGCCCGCCGCTCAACCTCGCCGAACACGGCAGTCACGCCAGCCCGCCGCTCAACCCCGCCGAACACCGCAGCCACGCCAGCCCGCCGCTCAACCCCGCCGAACACCACAGCCACGCCAACCCCCCGCAACACCCAGCCCTCGCGCATCGCCGCAGCGAGCACTCGGCTGTCGACGATGGAGGCGCCGTACTCGCCCGCTGTCCGCAGCGCGGCAGTCGCTTCTACCGGCACGCCCGGAACCGCGGATCTCACGAGCCAGACCGGCGGTTCACCCGCCCGCCTGGGTGGGTCCGAACTCGACAGACCCGGCGCGCCGACCTCGGCCCAGTCGCCTCCGCAGAAGGCAGCGCCCCTCCGCGGAAGGCAGCGCCCGTCCGCCGCACGCAGAAGAGCAGGCCGCACGCAGAAGAGCAGGACAGGAAAGGCGAGTGGCCTCACCGAAACTCAGCCCGCGCAGCCGCCTCCCCCACTGTCACCGGGTCCAGGTCCGGATGGGCCGCGTCGGCCCGTTCCCATTGCGCAGCGGCCTCCTCCGCCATCCCTTGCGCCGCAGCGACATTCCCCGAACCCAGGTAAGCCCGTGCCGCCTCGTGCGTGCTGCCGCAGGCCTCCGCGCGGGCCGCCGCTTCTCGGTAGGCCGACTGCGCGTCCGGATGATCCCCCGCACGGAACCTCGCCCAGCCAAGGCAGTTCAACCCCATCACGACGTCCAGTTCCAGCCCCAGCTCCTCGAACACCGACAGCGTTTCCTCGACCAGACGGGCGGCTTCGGCAGGCCGTCCCAACGCTGTCAGGACCAGGGCGACACCCCGCGTCGTGATGGCGCCGCTGCGTCGGTTGCCGGTCAGTTCGTAGAAATCGGCCGCGGAGCGCAGATCGCGCAGGGCTTGTTCGTGGTTGCCCCGGTAGTGCTCAGCCCAAGCGGCATGCGCCAGGGCGGTCGCTTCGCCGTGGCGGTCGCCGATTTCCCGGTACTCCCGCAGGGCCTGGCGGTAACACTGGGACGCCTCGTCCAGATCGCCGCGATCGACGTAGGCGATTCCCAGGTTCGCGGCGGTCGTCGCGGCGGCCCAGCGGTTGCCGACGGCCTCGGCGGCGGCGCGTGCCCAGCGGTGCGTCGCGATCCACGGGTCCCACAGTTTGGTCAGGTAGAAGAATCCGCGCAGGAAGAACGCCAGCTGCCAGCAGCGCTCGGACTCCCCGGTCCGGCGGCAGAGCGCGACCAGGTTCGGCCATTCCGCACGGAACCAGGCGATCGCGCTGTCCTGGTCCGGGAATTCCACCTTCGGCAGCCCAGGCGGGTAAGTCACTTCCGGGCGGTACCGCGGGCCGCTCATCGCCCGGTCGGCGCGTTCCGCGGTCGCCACCGAGAAATCGGCCAGGCGGCGGAAAGCGTCCTCGCCTGCGACGCCGGAGCCGGCGAAAACCTTGACCAGGTCGTGGAAACCGAACCGGCCCAGTTCCGGCTGCGTCAGCAGGTACGCCTGGTGCAGGCGGTCCAGCAGGCGTTCGGCCTCCACCGCGTCCAGGCAGCCCAGCGCTTGCGCGGCGGTGACGTCGAAGTCCGGGCCGGGGTGCAGGGCGAGCAAGCCGAACAGCCGTGCTTCCGGCTGCTCCAATTGGCGGACTGACAACCCGAAGGCGGCAGCCAGGCTTCGTTCGCCGTCGTCGAGTTCGCCCAGGCGGCGGGTCTCGTCGGCCAGGCGGCGTTCCAGTTCCGCGACGTCCCACGCCGGGTGGGCGCGCAGGCGAGCCGCGGCGATCCGGATCGCCAGCGGGAGGCGGCCGCAGCGGTCGGCGATCCGCCGAGCGGCGTCGGGGGTCGCGCCGGTCAGCACCGCGACCAAGGCGGCGGCCGCGGCGGAAGGGAGGACGCCCAGCGAGACGTGCTCGGCTTCGTCCAATGCGGGCAGCCGGCTGCGGCTGGTGATCACGACCCGGCATTTCGGTTCCGCGGGCAGCAGCGGGCGCACTTGCCCGGTGCTGCCCGCGTTGTCCAGCACCAGCAGGAAACTCCGGCCGCGCAGGCAAGTCCGGAAGAGCGCCGCGCGGTCGTCGGGATCGGCCGGGATCCGGTCCGCGGGCACCTCCAGGATCCGCAGCAGACGGTCGTGCGCGTCGGCCGGCGTCACCGGTTCGCCGGAGGTGCCGCGGAGATCGAGAAAGAGGCTGCCGTCGGCGAAGGAGGCTTCGAGCCGGTACGCGCACCGCACCGCCAGTGCCGTCTTGCCTGCCCCGCCCATCCCCGAAATGACGCAGACTCCGCCGTCGGACTCGAGAATCTCGCGCACCGCCCGGGATTCCGCATCGCGGCCGGTGAACTCGGCGGTCACCGGGGGAAGGCCGGACGGGCGGACGTCCGGCCGGGTCCGGCGTTTTCCGGTTTCCGCGGGAACCAGTGCGGTAAGCGCACCTGGAGTACCGAATTCGGATTCACACAATGCCGCAAGTGTGGAATTCGGGGCAGCGAGGCCGGTTTCGACCTTGCTCAGGTACCCCTTGCTGTAATGCACCCGTCCGGCCAGTTCGGTGAGCGACAGCCCAGCCGAGGTGCGCTGCCGCCGCAGTTCCGCTCCGAACGTCGCGCGCGCTGTCATCCGCCCCCACCTTCTTCTCGCTCCCAGTATGACGATCCGGCAGACGCCGGGCCGCGGTTTTCTCACGGCGCGGTCCGCACCGGCACCGGCACCGCGGCCGGAGCCGGTCCGCCCGGCTGGCCGAGGGCGAGTCCGGACACGAGCGCGACCCCGGCGAGCCACAACGCGGCGCGCACCAGCAGGGAAAACGAACAGACGACCTTCACGACAAGCTCCTTCCGAGGATTTCCGCCTGCCTGATCAGCGGCTTGTCCCGAGAATGCGGGAGCTCGCGGCATTCGGGGAAGGAGTTTCCTGTTTCCGCCTTAATCGCGTGAACGGCGTACCGGAGGCAACGCCGGAGCGGGATCGCCCGCGCCGCGGCGAAAGACGTCCGGCCGCGGCAAGCCGGGGACCAGCCCGCGCACCGGTCCGGCTCGGGCGCAGGTTGCGAGATCGCGAGCCGGGCAGCTGACCGTTCGCAGGCAGCATGGGCGAGAACAGTCACCCGCCGTTTCGGGAAGGCGCCATCCGAGCGAATTTCCGCCGCGGATAAACCCGGTCGCACCAGCCGGATGCGGAATGGGAAATCATTCCGGTCACAGTCGGTGCGCCGGGTGCGGACGAGGCTGGACATCGGCGCCCGCATTGCGCAACAGTGGCTGCGGGCGGGGAGACGCGAGGGAGGAACGGGTGGAACCGAACGCGGCGGACTTGGTCGCGGAATTGAAAGTTCTCCGGAAGGGGCGCGGCGTATTCACCACTCCGCTCGGGATTCGGGTCGGCCCGGTCCTGCGCGAGGTGTGCGGGATTCCCGGCAACGCGGAGAACGTCGAGATCCGCGATCGGCTCGCGCACGTGCTGGAGCCGCTGGCCAAGACGCTCCCGGACGACCTCCGGATCGCCGTGCTCGCGGCGTTCGCGATGCTCGAGCCGGCGCGCAAGCCGTTCTACCAGGAGCGGGTGCACTGGGCCGCGCGCGAGCTCGACCGCGACGACCGCACGATCCGGCGGCGCATCGACGAGGGCATCGAGCACGTCGCGCACCTCGCGCTCGCCGGCCCGCGCGAGGGCGGCGGGCGGCCCGCGCCCGAGGGCAGCTGGCACACCGAACTGCTGCGCGTGTCCCTTGCGCTGGACCAGGAGCGGCCCGAGGTGTTCGAGTTCCGGCGGATCGTCGCCGACGCCGACGAGATCGCCGAACTGGACCTCGCGCTCACCCTCACCACCACGTCCGCGACCTCCGGCCCGGTGCGGGAAAGCGATCTGGACGTCGACGTCTTCCACGGCGGCACGCTGGTCCGCCGGGCGATGGAGTCGAGCGACCGGGTCGGGCTGGCGCTGCAGCTGGCCGAACCGTTGCCGCGCGGGAAAACGCACGACCTCGCGCTGCGGTTCCGCGCGGAATTCCGGCATCCGCACTACGTGTGCGTGCCGCGCCATCCGGTGGACCGGTTCGACCTGCACGTGCGCTTCCCGGCCGCGCCGCCGACCGAAATCGTGCGGCTGGACCGCGTGTTCCAGGACGACGCACGCGATCTGGGCGCACGCGGCGACGTGGTGAGCCCGGACGGCTCGGGCGAGGTGCACCTGCGGTTCGACCGTCTCGCGCCCGGTTTCGCCTACGGCATCCGGTGGAGCCCGGCCGGCTGAACCCCGCCGGCCGGGCCCGGAGCCGGTCAGTGCGTGATCATCGCGATTCCCCTTCCCGCTCGGGAGTCCTCCGACCGCACCGGGATCGCCGCCGCGCCGCGCCGCGCTACCGGCGGGCAGAACCTGTCCAAGATCTGTCCAAGTCCGGGCGAATTCCGTTGCCGCGCAACGGACAGAAGCTGGACAACACCTGCGCGGGCGCAACGTCCGCGCCCGGGCGGCCGACTCCCGGATCGAGCGGGCGAGACCACCGCGGCCGCCCGTAGGAAAGGACCGACCCCCTATGCCCACCGCCACCGTGCCCGAACCCGTCGAAGGCTACGTCCCGCTCGCCGCGCTGCCGCGCCCGTCCGGGCTGGCGCAGCGTCTGGAAACCGTGGTCCGCGCGGCCCGCGACGGCGTCCCCGGCGCGGCTCCGGAACTGCTGGCGCTGCTGAAACCGGTGATCGCGCGCTACTGCCGCGCCCGCATCGGCGGACGCGACCTGTCGTACCTGTCGGCCGACGACGTCGCGCAGGAGGTGTGCATCGCGGTCCTTCAGGCCGTGCGCGGCTACGAGGACCGCGGCGGGTCGTTCCTGCATCTGGTGCGCGCGATCGCGGCGAACAAGGTGGCCGACGCGTTCCGCGCGGTGGCGCGCGACCGCTCGCGGCCGGTGTCCGACGTCCCGGAGAACCCGGATCTCGGCGACGGTCCCGAATCGCACACGCTGACCGCCGACCTCGGCGCCTCGCTGGGCAGGCTGCTGGCCGGGATGCCGAAGCTGCAACAGGAAATCCTGACGCTGCGCGTCGTCGTCGGCCTGACGTCGGCCGAAACGGCGAAGGCGCTGGGGATCTCGCCGGGCAACGTCCGGGTGACGCAATGCCGCGCGCTGGCGAAACTGCGCGACTCGATCCAGCAGCAGGGACTGGCCGAAGCGCTGCTGGCGTGAACTCGCACCATCGCCGGAGCTGGTCCGGGCCACTGGTGGAAAAATCTCCGAAGTTCACCCGCTCGGGCCACCTCGACGGCGCGGGCGGGCCCGGATCCGGACCGGCTCAGCCCGCGTCGAGCCGCCGTTTCATCCGGCGCAGGAACGCGATCCGGTCGGTCTCCACGCGGACCGCCGTGCGGTCCGGGTAGATGTCGAACACCCCGGTCATCCCGGTTTCGGCCAGCCTGCGGCCCGCCGCGCCCGAGGGGTGCGCGAGCAGCCGCAGCACCACGCCCTCGGCGGCCGCGCGGTCCTGCGCGGCCCGCAGGACGTGGACGCCCGCGTCGCTCAGCTCGCTCAGCCCGGTCAGGTCCAGCACCAGCGCCATCGGGCGTTTGGCCAGCGCGAACGTCACCGCCCGCACCACCACCAGCGCGGTGCCGGCGTCGAGTTCCCCCGCCAGCAGCAGCGTGAGCACGTCGAGGTCGTCGTAGCGGTACGACGACTTCAGCCGTGCCGATCCCTGTGAGCCGGCTTCCATCCGCGTGCAGCGCTCCCTGTCCAGGCGGGGCCCGTCGCGCCCGCTCGTTCACCCGACACCATTCTGGACCTCGCGGCATGGTGACCGCGCTCACAGTCGGTGTCGGCGCCTCGTCACCGCGGGCTGGTCCGCTTGCCCTACGACGAAAGTCGGGAACTGACTCAGCCCGACCTTCGGCGGGTTCCGTCATTTACCGACATTCACGACGGTGGGTCAGTACCTGACCGAACCTCCCCGTACCCACCGGAGATGATCACCAGTGCGAATCGCGCGTACCGCCGCAGTCCTGTCCGGCCTGGCCTTCGCCGCCGTCGCCGCGGCGGCCCCGGCCACCGCCGCCCCCGCTCAGCCCGCCATCATCGACGGCGGCACCGCCGACTCCCTGCACGCGGCCGCCCGGATGTTCGCCGGCGGCGAGGAACTCTGCTCGGCCACGATCATCGCCCCCGACTGGATCCTCACCGCCCGGCACTGCACGCAGGGCGCGGGCGGCAAGCAGATCACCTTCCACGTCGGCAGCCTCGACCAGACCCAGGGCACCGAGGTTTCGGCGACGTCGGTGCACGACTCCCCCGACGCCGACATCTCGCTGGTCCAGATCGACCAGAAGGTCCAGACCGAGTACGCGCCGCTGGGCACCGCGAGCGACGTCAACGTCGGCGACACCGCGCAGGTCTACGGCTGGGGCGCGACCTGCACCGACCAGCCGGAGATCAACTGCCAGTCCCAGGTGCTGAAGGTGGCGAACGTCCAGGTCACCTCGGTCGACTGCCCGGACGGCGCGGCCGGTGTCTCGGTGTGCGCCAACCGCGGCGACGGCATCACCGCGGGCGGCGACTCCGGCGGCCCGATGTACGCGGGAGGCAAGCAGGTCGGCGTCGCCTCCACCAGCGACCGCCAGTCCTACACCGCCTACATCAACGTCACCCAGTACCGCGACTGGATCCAGTCGGTCGCGGGCGTCTGATCCGCAGCGGCCCGGGTCCGGACGGATCCCCGGGCCCGGGCCGCTGTTTCACCCCTGCCCGCCCCTGGCCCGCGCGAGCACCTCTTCGAGGCGCAGCGGGCTCGCCGGGTGGTGGCTCAGGCACAGCGGCGTCGACACCCGCCGGAACCCGAACGCCTCGCCGGACACGTAGAACTGGGCCCGCTCCAGCCGCGAGATGTCGGCCACCGGACTCCCCTTCGCCCGCGCCATCTCGTTCGCCGCGGCGATCTGCGCCGGGCTGTTGAGCCGCCCGAAGAACTGCGTCATCGCGTTGCCGGCGATCTGGTTGTGCAGGCCCTTCGGCGCCTGCGTCGCGAACAGCAGCCCCAGCCCGTACTTCCGGGCCTGCGCCGCGAGCACGATCGTGCTGCGCGTGCTCGCGGTGAGCGAACCGGACGCCGCGAGCGTCTGCGCCTCGTCCATCACGAACAGCGCGCCCAGCGGCCGGTCCCCCGCCGGATTCCGCTTGATCCACGCGAACAGCTCCATCTGCAGCTGGTTCACGAAACTCCGCCGCTGCGCCTCGGCCGGCAGCCCGGCGAAACTGATCACCGAAACCCGCGCCCGCTTGCCGTCCGCCGGAGCGAGCAGCAACGCCGGGTCGACCGGGGTTCCGGCTCCGGCGAACAGCGGGTCGTTGACCATCGCGGCCTTGAGCAGCTCCGCGACCTCGGCGGCGATCTTCCGGCCGCCGTTGAGATTCGTGACGCCCTCGGGCAGATCTTCGAGGACGTCGATCAGCTCCGGCAGACTCCGCGACCCGGTGCGGGCGTGGTGCACGATCGTCTGCCGCAGCACGGCCAGGCCGATGTCCGCCTTCGCGGTGCTGCCGGTGAGCCGGGCCTGCGGCGCGAGAGCGGCGACCGCCACCTCGACTGCCGCGGAGAACTCGTCCTCGTCGTCGAGCACCCCCGCGAAGTCCGGCAACGGCTCGAACCCGAGCGGCCGCCCGGTGGCCCGGCCCGGTGTCCAGACGACGACGTCGGTGCCCTCGAAGTAGCGCTCGGCGAGTTCGGCGTCTTCGGGCCCCCAGCCGTTCGGCGGACTCGGCCACGGGTCGCCGAGGCGGGCGAGGTCGTTGTTCGGGTCGAGCACGATGGACGACACGCCGAGCAGCGCGCATTCCTCGATGATCCGGCGCAGGAGCACGGTTTTCCCCGACCCGGAACCGGCGAAGACGGCGGCGTGCTTGCGCAGGGCGGACAGTTCGATGCGGATCGGTTCGCCGGATCCGGCTTCGGCGCCGAGGGTGAGGGAGTCCTCGGGCGGCGGGTGGGTTCCGTCGGAACGAGGGGCTTGAGCGGTTCCGGTGCGGTGCGGGCGCGGGGTCGGCGAGGGGGTGAAGAGGGAGGGCTGGGCAGCGGGCGTCGCGTTTGCGGGTCGCTTGTCCGCGGGCAGCGGGCTCGGCGGTGCGGGCTTCGCGGGGCCTCCGGAACGCACGGCGGCGTCGGGCAGGACTCCGGACAGCAGCTGGGAGCGCCGGGCCGGCCTGCGGTCGATGAGCCACTCGTGGACGTCCGGGCCGCCCTTGACGAACATCTCGTCCAGCGCCCAGAACGTGCGGACGTCCGCTTCGGACATCTTGAGCCGCCTCCCTCCGGCCGCTTCGAACGCCTGGAGCTCGGCCTGGGTCTTTTCCCCTTTGGACCACGAGGAGTTCCGGATCAGCACCAGATGCCGGTTCCCCGCGCCCGCCCGCAGCCCCGCCGCGGACCGGGCCTTCCGGAACCGGCTGAGCACGGCGATCGGGTTCTTCGCCGAGATCGCGCGGAACGCCCAGTGTTCTTCCAGATCCTTGGCCTCGTCGAGGGTATGGGTGAGCCAGGCGTGCAGTTCGTCCTCGCTGACGCGAGTGTCCCACTCCATCTCGTCGTCGCCGACCTCGGTGATCCAGCCGCGCAGTGCGGCCGAGAGCAGCCGGGGCATCACCTCGTCCTCAACCTTGTGGTCGAGCAGCGCCGACGGGTCCGCCTCCGCCCGGAGCTGGTCGAACCACTCGTCCAGTTCGGTGAAGCGATCGGGTTTCGGTTCCGGACGCGCCGGCAGCACCGCGCGGACGTCCGGATCGAAGGAAGTCATTTCCTGCACCTGTTCGGCGCGTACGCACGCCTCGATGTGCGCTCCGATCCGCTTCAGCATCTCACGCGGGGTGCATTCCTCCCACGGTTCGTCGAACGCAGCGGGCGCCACCGGCCAGGTGGCATGCGGCGGAATGAAATCCATTGCGGCGTAAGCGAACCCGAGTCGGCGCTCGACCAGCTGCTTGCCGACCCTGGCGTCGAGAACCCGGCCGAGGGTGGTCGTTTCCCGAAACCTGTCGCCGACGGTGTCGGCGGCCTTGACTTTGATCTGCGTCCACGTCGCGGGCAGGCAGGCGAGAACGGTCACGGTCCGCCGGGTGACCTCGCGGAGCTCCATCAACCCGTCAGCGATCTGGGCGACGAGCAAGTCGTCCTCTCGTCTTTGCCGCATTTCCCTCGCGAGCAAAGCGGACCGGGCCACTAGTGTGTCGAGCTGGTCGACGCCGATCACGAGCGGGCCGGTAAGCGCAAGCAGACGCGTGATGTCGTGAACCTGNGAACCTGCTCCAACGACGCCTTCGGCTTCGCCCGGATGCCCCACTTGCGCCGAGTACCAGACCTTGCTTCCTCGAAGCGGCCGAGATACTCGTCGCCGATATCGTTCTGAGTCAGGTCCTCCGCCGCGTACAAAGCGAGCGCGCGGGCTGTGTCCGCGCATTCGACCCCGACCTGCCGATCGAGCTTGCGCAGCCCCAGCACGAACGCGTCGAGGTGTGCTCGGCTCAGCCCGCGTCCGCTCAGCAAAACCGAGGCACTTTCCCATGGCACATCGCCGCGCTCGCACACACGCCGCAGGAAACCTCGCACCTGCGGTTCTCCGGAAGCGTCCGCGCGCAGGAGGCCGCGGCGCAGGGCGTCGGCGGTGTCCTCCCAGAACGCGTCGCCCGAAGTGAGGTCGTTGAGGAAGAAGTACCCTCCGGCGCGATGGACCGCCCGCCGGACCATCCCGAGCAGATGGGTCTTGCCGACGCCCTTGTGCCCCTGCATCACCAGACCGATCGGGCTCGGTGCGTCGCTCGCCGCCGCATCGCGAATGCCCACGTCGATCGCGGCCATCACCTCTGGGTGCAAGCCGTCGACGTGGTACGGCGAATCACGCCACACGTGGTCGGGCGTGTCCGCCCAGTCGAACCGCAGCGTCGCCAGGACAGCCAGGTGTTCGATCATGACGCCTCGATCGAGAGCAGATGATTGTCCTCACCGCCGATGCGCACGGCCGCCTCCCGGTCCGCCGGGGTGAGCGCCTTCCGGTTCGACTCGGGCACCAAGTGCGCTTGCCCGGTACGACTCAGCTGTTTGAGCACCGCGTCGACCTCAGCCGTCGCGACGCCGCCGAGCAAAGGCCGGAGGTCGGCCAGCCCTACCCAATCGCGCGGCTCGTGCGCGAGCTTCCGGTACGCAGTCCTGATCAGCTCTTCCAGGTCCACCGCCTGCGGAGCATCACTCCCCGCGAACACCGCCCTCAGCGAAACGTTGTGCAACCGCAGATACTCGAAGAACCCGTGCAACGCCAAGTAAGCCACCACGGTCAGCGTGCTCCGCACCGGCTCCGGCGGGGTCAGCGCCGCCAGTTCCTCCTCGCACCAGTCCCAGCCGGGGTCGGTGAGCCGGTGCACGAACGCACGCCCGGATTTCTCGCTGCTGACGTACTTTTCGTTGAGCTTCAGCCGGTCCCTCCCGTCGAGCGAGAAGCCCGCGACTTTGCGCAGCTCCGGGTTCGACATCTCCCGGCCGTGCACCATCAGCGCGATCATCGCCGCGGACTGCTTGTGGCTCAGTCGTTCGTGCATCCGCCGTCCTTCCTCGGGGTACCCCGGCCGCGGGCGCGGACGGGGCGTACTGGGGGTCGAGCCGGGCGAAACGCGGCTAGCCGCCGTTCACCCGCACATCAAGCACTTGCTGAGCCCAGGCCAGGGCTTCGCGGACGGTGAGCGGCGGCGGCATCGCGCCGTCGTCGCGGCGCGGGCGCAGCAGCACGGCAAGGTCCGCGCCGAGCTCCTGTGCGCGCACGCTGTCCCCGGCTCCGACCGCGCCCGGCATCTCGCTGGCGAATTCGCCAACGAGGTCCCACAGCTCCGGGCGCAGCCGGGCGTGTTCAGCTTGCCGCAGCAGGGAAACCAGATCGGCCTGACCGGTGTCGACCAGGGCCCGCCCGGCACCGATCTCGTCGGCGAGGCTGCGGGCGACCTTCAGCGCTCCGTTCATCGGGCCGAGTTGCAGATACCGCACGCTGCCGAGATAGCCGGAGAGGTCCCGGGGGTCGGTGCCCTCGGTGAGCACCAGGATCAGCTTGCGGTCGTGTCCCAGCGTGCGGTGCAGGAACAGCTCCGCCTCCGCCGATTGCCATCGGCTCGCCTTGCCGTCGATCACCAGGCACAGGTGCCGGGCCTCGGCTTCCGCGCGGCCGAGCCGGGATCGGTCGCCCGACAGCGACTTCCCCACCCGGATCCCGAGTCTTTCGAGTTCGTCGGCCACCGCGCGGGAAGCCGTCAGGTTCGAGCGCGGCATGCTCACCTGGATGTCATAGGCGAAATCCTTCTTCTGCGGGCGCACCGCGGCCACGTAAGCGTCGCGGTTTTCTTCCAGCAGCTCGGTGCGGTCGAAGGAGTGCGCGATCACCGCGGCGACCGTTTCGAGTGCGAAGCCGACCTGGTCCGCGCCGGGACTTTCCTCGTGCAGCACTGGAAGCTGCTCGCCGAAGGTCCAGTACGACACGTACGGCAGGGTGAGGTGCCGGGCCATCACTTCCGGCAGGACGTCCTGGTCCAGCCAGGATTCGAACAGGCTTTTGGTCTCCTCGACGCAGAACTTCCGCCATTTCTCCGAGCGGTCGTACTCTTCGCGCGTGTCGAACCGCGAGAGCACCGGGAGCACCGGCAGCTGCGGACGGTCGTAGGGCAGGGCGTTCCGGGCGACGTTGGCCCGTTTCGCGATGTCGACGGCGCCGCGAACACTTTGCCGGTTCGCGGTGTAGAGGACGACCAGCCGGTCCGGCAGGTGCGCCGCGCAGATGCCGCCGACATCGGAGATCCCGGTGCGGCTGTCGAGGAGAACGTAATCGTAGTTCGCGGTCCAGTGGTCCCGGCACTTTTCGAGATACGCGCCGAACCGGTCGTCGTACAGGCTTTCCCAGTCGATTCCCTGCACCTGCGCGGGATAATCGGTACTGTCGCGGCCGGCGGCGAGGAAATCGAGCGTGCCGGGCGAATTGCCGCCCGGGGCCAGCCGGAGGATGTGCCGGTCCGGCCGCACGGTTCCGGCACGGAAGTCGGTCACGAGGTCTACTACGCCGCCGTCGGGCTCGCGGTCCAGCATCGGCCGGAAATAGTCGCTCAGGCCGGGCGCTTCGAGGTCCCAGTCGACGCACAGCACGCGATGGCCCCAGCGCGCCAGCAGCACAGCGATGTTGGCCAGCGCGAAACTGCGACCGACGCCGCCCTTGAACGAGTAGAACGTGATCACGGTGCCGGTCATCGGTCAGAACTTCGGAACGCGGGAGGTCGGCGGGTCGTCCGGCACCGGGGTGAGCACAGGCCAGCCCGGCTGCCACGGAGGAGCCGCGCTGATCAATTCCTCCAGCTCCTGCGCGATCTCGTTCATCTTGTCGTGGAAACCGATGTACTTGGGCGAAATCTGGAAATGTTCGTACGGATGGTTCCAATCGGTCAGGTTCTGCCAACGGCGCTGATGCGCGAACGGCGGGAAATTCTTCGAATCAGCGTAGATAACCGGGTATATCAGCGTTGCCGGGCGTGCGCCGCCGACGAGGTTCTCGCGATGCGCCATCGATGCCCATTCGGCGAGGCACCACTCATTGTAGAAGTACTGGCCGGATGCCACCGGGACGAGAATCCTTGTGCGCTGCAGCGCATTGCGCAGTTCGTCCGGCCAGCGGTCGCCGACTCGCACCGACCCGTCGAAGAACACTCGGACCTCCCGGTCGAGGTTGCCGTCCAGCAGTTCGCACAGCCGCGGATGGAAATGGTTACGCACCCACCGGGCGATCGGGTCGGCGGTGCGCAGGTAACTGATGAAAACGTCGTAGTGATACACCTGGACAGCGCTCCCCGTCGATTTCCGCGTCCTGGCGATCCGGGACTCGGACCACGACGATACCTTTGGGAAAGACCCCGGCAAGGGACAGATTCTGGACACTTTGTGGCCGAAAACCCGTTGCCGCCGGCCGGACCCGAGACTGGACCGGTCGCCGCCGCCGGAATTCGAGGAGCCCGATGTCCGCCCCCGCCCCGCCCCGGATCTTCATCAGCTACGCCCACGACACCGCCGCCGAGCACTACCGGCAGGTCGGGACCTTCGCCACCTTCCTGCGCGCCCGGATCGGGCTCGACGTACGGCTGGACCAATGGGACGACGCCTCCCGGCTCGACTGGTCGGCCTGGGCGATCCGGAACATCCGCGCCGCCGATTTCGTGCTGGTGATCGCCTCGCCGAACTACCGGCGGCGCGCGGACGGCGAGGCGCCCTTCGACGAGGGCCGCGGCTCCCAGTTCGAGGCGCGGATCATGCGTGACGCGCTCACCCGCGACCTGGAGCGCGAGACCACCCGCATCCTGCCGGTGGTGCTGCCCGGCGCCTCCGTCGAAGACGTCCCGGCGTTTCTCACCCCGTATTCCACCACGCATTTCCGGATTCCGGATTTCACCGAAGACGGCGTCGCCGGTCTGGTCTCCGCGATCACCGGGCGCAGCCGGAACGAGCGTCCGGTGCGCGGGATCTGGCGCGGGGCGACGGATTCCGCACCGGGTCCGGTGCCGGCGACCGAACTGCCGTGGCGCGAGAAGAGCGCGGACGTCACCGCCGGCTCAGCGCGGATCGACGGGATCAGCTACGAGCACAGCGTCGTTTTGCGCACCGCCGGGCCCACTTCCGGGGCGTGGGCATTCGCGGAGATCGACCTCGGCGGCTCCTACGCGCATTTCACCGCGGTCGCCGGAGTGCTCGACGACGCCGAGGACGCGGATTTCCAGATCGGGCAGTTCTGCGTCCGGCTCGACGGGGAGATCCGCCACCTCGACCATTCCGCGGCCGGCAGCCCGCGGCACACCGAACTCGACGTCACCGGCGTCCGGCGGCTGCGGCTGGAGATCCGCCGCCCCGCGGCGGGCCCGGCCGCCCGCACGACCCGTCCGGCGGCGCTGGCCTGGGGAAACCCCACCCTCCGCTAGCCGCCCCGGCCACGTCTGCGAGGGGAACCCTGGAGGGAATCAGAGTCTTTCAGGGTTCCCCTCCCGAACCTCTCCGCAGGTGTTTCCTCCTCGCCGAGGAAACAGGAAACCCCTTTCCGCCCTCCTTCCCGGATCGCATTCTGGGTGCACGCCGCTCGTTCCGGGCGGTTCGCCGAGAAGCACGGAAACCCGATCAGCCGAGAAATACCGCTATTTCGCGACGGGGTTTTCCGTGCCTGGATCCGGGAGGGAGGTGCGGGAAAATGCAGACGCACGGAATCGTTCTCATCCTCACGCTGCTGGGCCTGGCCTGAGGGGAGGGAACCGGCCGGATTCGCCGCGAGGGCGGATCCGGCCGGCCCGCTATCCGCGAGCGCGCAAGCGGTCCCGCAGCGACCGCGCGACCCGCGCCATCAGGATCTCCGCTTCCGGCTGAATCGCCGCGGGCACCCGGGACTCGGTGAGCGCGGCGACCGCGAACGCCTGCCCGTCCGAGTGCTCCACCACCCCGATCTCGTGCCGCAGGTTCACCAGCGTCCCGGTTTTCGAGGACCACTTCGCGGAATCGGACGCGAAATCCGGCGCCAGCCGTTGGCGCAGCAGGTTTTCGCCCATCAGCCGCCGCACCCGCGCGGACACGTCCGGGTCGATCTTCGACGGGGTCCACAACGCGGTCAGCAAGTCGGCGAACGCGCGCGCCGAACCCGAACTCGCGCGCGAAACATCCAGCTGCCGCACCGGATGCCCCTGCCCCTCGGTCACCGCGCCGATCGCCAGCGAATGCGCGAGGTGCACGTCGGCCGCGGCGAACCGCTCCACCGGCGTGTCGCTCAGCTCGCTCAGCGAATGCCGCACCGAGATGCCGGTGATGCCCCAATCCCGCACCGTCCGCGTGACCTCCGCGGGCGAGGTGAGGGCGAACAGTTCGTCGGCCGCCGCGCTGTCGCTGATCGCGGAAGCCAGGTACATCAGGTCCGCCACCGAAACCCGCGCCGGATGCCGGAACCGCGCCAGCCCGGTCGGCCCCGCGCTCTCGGCCCGGCCGGGTTCGACCTCCACCTGCTGCGCGCCGTCCAGTTCGCCGCGCCGGATCCGGTCCTCGGTGACCGCCACGAGCGGGACCTTGACCAGCGACGCGGTCGCGAACTCCAGGTCGGGCTCGATCCCGAGCTCGCGGCCGGAGCCGAGATCGCGCACGAGGAACGAGCCGCGCAGCCCGCCCTCGTCGAGTTCGTCCCGCAACCGCGCCAGCAGCGCCTCAGTGTTCACGGCGTCAGTCTGCCGCAACATCCGCGCCGAGACACCGCGCTATCGCCGCGCGCAACGGCGTCCGCACCCGGCCGACGTCGTCGCCGAGCCCCGCGGCCACGTCGTACCCCCGCGCGAGCCGGACGCCGCCCACCGGACGCCACGCCAGCCCCAGTTCGCGCGCCTGATCCGCCGAGCACAACAGCAGATCCGCCGACCCGATCACGCTCGCCGCGGCCGTCGTCAACGTCCCGGCGACCTCGACCTGCGCGGGAAGCAACCCGGCCGCGTCGCGGGCGCGGAAGACCCGGTCGCGGACGTGCGGCACGTCGTCCTCCGGCTGGACCCACACCCGGCGCCGCGCACCGGGCGACCGGCCCGCGCGCAGGGTCTCCAGGTGCACCACGGCTTCCTCCGGCTCGGCCTCGCTGGCCAGCCCGAGCGGCACTGTCCACACCCCGTCCTCCGGCGGCACCGCGACCAGCGCGGCCCGCACCTCCTGCGTCCGCACCAGCTCGGCCCGCTCCGCAGGCCCGGCGACGCGGAACTCCAGAAAGACCTCCACCGTCCGCGCCTGCGCTTCGAGTTCGGCGAGATCGCGGGTGGTCGACGTGTCCGGGACCGCCAGCCGCAACGGCCGCCGGCGCGCGCGCTGCGCGTCCGATTCCATCGCCTCGGCGAGCCGCACCAGGCGTTGCGCGGACGGCAGCAGGTCCCGGCCGAACGGCGTGAGCCGCGCGCGCCGGGTCGACCGGTCGAACAGCCGCTCCCCCAGGTGCCGCTCCAGCGCGGCGATCCGGCGGCTCGCCACCGGCTGCGGGATCTGCGCGACCGCCGCGCCGCCGGTGAAGCTCCCCGCTTCGGTCACGCTCACGAACGCCTTGCAGCAGCCGACCAAGTCCACGACCAGAGCTTATGCCAGATCCGCATCAACTCGCACAGAAGTGTCTTGGACCGCATGAACCCGCCGGGGGCACGCTGCTGGGGAGTTGATCGACTTCGGAGGGAGAACCCCGTGTTCCGCAGGCTGACCCTGGCCTCGTTCGCATTGGTCGCGCTAGCCTCGTGTGCCGCACCAGCACCACCGGACGCTCCGGCGAGTTCCGCGCAGTCCGCCGCGCCAGTCGCGGCCAAGACGGTCGCGCAGCCGGATTTCGCCGCGCTGGAGAAGGCTTTCGACGCCCGGCTCGGCGTCTACGCGATCGACACCGGCGACGGCCGCGAGGTCGCTTATCACGCCGACGACCGCTTTGCCTACGCCTCCACGCACAAGGTGTTCAACGCGGCAGCGATCCTGCACCGCGGGGATGATCTGACCCGCACGGTCACGATTCGGCAAAGCGATCTCGTGCCCAATTCCCCGATTACGGAGAAGCACATCGGGGAGCAAATGTCGTTACAGAGCGTCCTCGACGCTGCGCTGCGTTACAGCGACAACACGGCGGATAACCTCATGTTCCGCGAGATCGGCGGTCCCGCCGGGCTGGCCGCGGAGCTGCGCAGGCTGGGGGATACGGTCACCCGCGTGGACCGCATCGAGCCCGCTCTCAACGAGACGAGCCCTGGTGACGTCCGGGACACGACCACCCCGCGAGCCTGGTCCAAGGACCTGCGCGCCGTCGCGCTCGACTCGGGACTCCCGGCGGACAAGCGGGCCGTGCTCACCAAGATCATGCGCGCCAACACCACCGGCGCGCACGTGATCCGCGCGGGCGTGCCCGCGGACTGGCAGGTCGCGGACAAGACCGGATCCGCCGATTACGCCACGCGCAACGACATCGCCGTGCTGTGGCCGCCGCACCGCGCGCCGATCGTGCTCGCCGTGCTGTCCGACCGCCGGCAGAAGGACGCGAAGACCGACGACAAGCTGATCGCGCGGGCCGCCGCCGCGGTCGTGAAGGCGTTGCAGTGACCGGAATCTACCGAGTGGCCACCCACGTGCTCGCGGTGCTTTTCGTGCCGGTCGCGTGGGTGGTCGCGCGGGGCCGGGCACGGCACGTCGCGTGCCAGTGGGCGCTGGGGGCCCGCTATCCGGCCGAAAACCTCGCCGGGCTCACGCCCGGCACGTACGCCGCGTTCACCGCGGCACGCACCGAAGCCTTGTGGCGGCACGGAATCCTGCTCGGCCTGACGTCCGGCCACCGGGACGCCGCGACGCAGGCCGGCCTGTTCCACGCCGAGGTCCAGCGCGCCGGGTCGCACGAACTCGCCCTGCACCTCACGCTCCCGCCCGCGCAATCGCAGCACGTGCGAGGCGTCGCGCTCGACGTGCGGCCCTGCGAAGGCGCGCAGTGGCTCGAAGTCCACGGTGGACGGTTCGGCCTGTATCGCGTGTACGACAACGAATGGTGGCATTTCGAGTATCACCCGGACGGCCGCCCGCAGCGGCTGCCGCACCCCGGTTTCGCCGCCACGCGCGCGGCCAGCTGAGGCCGGTTCGTCCACTGTGGACCAGGCCGCGAGTCACGGATACGCGACGAAACCGGACAAGCCGTAACGCACCCCTGAGCCGGGCGATAAGCGGATGCGCCCGGGGGCGTCCTGGGCCTGTCCGAACGGGAATCGCATGATCCGCCCCCTCCTGCGCTGCGGCGCCATCACGGCCGCGCTCGTGTGCGCCGCCTGTTCCGGCCCCGGGACAGTCCCGCCCTGCCGCCGGTCAGCGCCGCCGCGAGTTCGACGCGCCGCCCGACGCCGCGACGGTCGGCGACACCGTCGCGAACGAGCTGGGCCTGGCCAGGGCGGTCCACGTCAAGGGCACGAGCACCGACGGCCTCGTGGTCGACCTGCGGCTCAACCACGACAGTGCAGGCGGCTCGATCGAGAAGGACCGCGCGGCGCTGTCGCTCGTGCGCGTCGGCGACAGGATGTGGATCAAAGTCACCCGCGCGCTGACCAAGATCGCCGGAGCCCTGTCGACGATGGACGGCAAGTGGCTGTCGGTGGACGCTCCGCTGCTCCACGTCGCGGCGCAAGGTTGAAGAGCCTCCTGGACTGCGACGCCTTCCTGGGCACCGCCGCCGATGCGGGCGAGCCCGTCGACCTGGCGGGCACTCCGGCGGGGCGGTACCGGAACGGCAGCAAGGCGATCTGCCTCGGGCGCTTCGGCACGACCTGCTCCCTGATGCGGTACGAGTCCCCCGAAGGACGGCGCGATGGACCTCGACTTGGGCGAGCCCCGCCCGGCCAAGGCCCCGCCCGCAGGCGAGAGCTGCTCCGGCCCCGGCTCCTGAAGTTCTGCCATCCGGGCGAACGAATGCGACACTGCCCGAGATGATCGGTCTGCTGTATCCCACTCGCGATTGCGCCGAAGACGACTTCACCGCGCTGGCCGGATGCCTGGACGCCCGGCCCGGCGTGGAGTTCGCCTACGTGCCCTGGGCCCGGCGCGTGGTCGAGCGGGAAAACGTCCACACCGCCGTGCGCGAGCTGAGCGAGCCGGACCGGCTGGTCCGGACGGCGGCGAAGTTCACGACGCCCCCGCGCGTGGTCAGCTGGGCCTGCACGAGCTGCAGTTTCATCGACGGCGTCGCCGTGGCCAAGACGCAGACCGACGCTCTGACGGACGCGCTGGACGTCCCGGCGAGCAGCACGTCGCTGGCCTTCCTCGCGGCCGCGCACCGGCTCGGCCTCAAGCGGATCGCGCTCGCCTCGGTGTACGCGCCCGACCTCACCGACNCTCACCGACGCGTTCTCGGCGTTCCTTGCCGAGGAAGACATCGCCACCGTGCACGCCGTCTCGGCCGACGCCGGTTCGGACCGCGATCTGGCGACGTGGGACGGCGCCCGCATCCGCGACCTGGTCGATTCCGCGGCCTCCTCGGACGCCCAAGCCGTGCTGCTCCCGGAGACCGCGCTGCACACCGCGCCGCTGCTCGCCGAGCTCGAAAACCGGGCGGGCAAACCCGTGCTGACCGCGACGCAGGTGACGCTCTGGCACTGCCTCACCCTGCTCGGCCGACCGGCCGCCGGGCCGGGTCTGGGCACCCTGCTCGCCCATCCGCATTGACTGTCCGCTCTGGACAGCCAAGGTCCCGGCATAACCGCGGCCGATCGCGGGTAACTCCCCGAGCATGAGCAGCCGTCTGATCGCCGTCACCGTCGACTGCCGGGACGCCGCCGCGCTCGCCGAATTCTGGCGGGAAGCGCTGGGCTACCCGCGGGCCGAGCGGTGGCGGGACAGCCATGGACTCACCTACGTCGAGCTGAAAGCGCCGGACCGGCCGTCGCTGCTGTTCCAGCCGGTGCCCGAGGGTAGATGTTATGAAGAAGTAATCGATCCAGCAGGAAGGCAGGGGCGACGCGTGCACATGCCGTGAGCAACTGTGCACGCAGCTCCGGGGGGACACGGGTAAAGCTCGTTGATGCCCAAGCTGCCGAGCGCAGTCAGGACCGGGGCTCGGGCGTTCCGTTGGGCCAGACACACGGCGAACTGGCCCCGATGCTCAGGCGGCCTAGGACGGTTCCGGTTACCGTACCCGTAAGACTCATCAGGTAACCGTCATTATTATGGGCGTTGGCAAATTGCTCGCCCGTCCATGTGTCAGTTTCGATCGTCCAGCCATTGTCGTTCCACCATTTCTTGAGTTTTTCATAGTAGCTGTCGTTATGCGCGCGGTCCGGGCCATCGACCCAGTATGTAACACCAACCCTCACTTGACCCGTCTCCTTATCTGACGAGTCCGTGCAAGACTCCCCAGGAAAGACGATCTCAGTCAGCTTGTATCCAGGAGGAAAAGAATTAGCCGCAGCAGCATGAACAGCTTGCACTGTTAGTTGTTTGGCCTGCTCGGACGAGGGAGTACTTTGCATAGGTGCGCCTCCACAAGCGGCCACGGCGATCGAGCTGGCGACCAACGCCGTGAGTATCAGAGGCCGCGCCGCCTTATTCCAGGAACTGCGAATCATGGTTTGCTTCCGGCGATAATCTTGCCCATGGACTTGAGTGCGGGAGAGTCCTTGTTCCAGTAGTCGCTGTGGGATGTGATCGGGTTTCCGGCGTCGGAGTGGAAGGTTTGTCCTCCGAACCAGTCGGTGGTGGGGTCGGGGCCGAGGGGGTCGATGTGGTCGAGGCCGATTTCGGGGCCGTCGAAGTTGGTGAAGGCGGGGATGGGGTCGGTGACGGATTTGGTGGAGTAGATGTGCTGGCCGATCTGGTCTTGGGGGGTGCCGTCGAGGTGGAGTTGGTTGGCGTGGTCGACGCCGACGCCGGGACTGGCGACCATGACGAGGTTGTTGGCGGGCAGGCCGAGGTCGCGGGCGGTTTGGCCGACGACGGTGGTGCCGTAGCTGTGGCCGATGACGGTGGTGTTGACCGGTCCGTGGTGAGCGGCTCCGAGCCCGTCCTGGAAGTTGCGGAGCGACGGTTCGGCCTTGTCGGCGAAACTGGTGCTGGCCGCGTCCGGAAGCACGCTTTGCGGCGCGTCGTATCCCACCCATGTGATCACCGACGTCGAAGGAGAGCCCAACTGCATGGCTTTGGCTGCCATCGCGTCTGAGCGTTCGATGTCGGTGTGCATTCCGTCGTTGAGTCCGGCGGTGGTTCCGGGGACGTAGGTGGCGACGTTGGCGGCGTGGTCGGGGTCGCCGATCGCGACGATGGCTTGCCCGGAGCTGGCGGGGTTGATGCCGAGCAGGTAGGCGGGCGGCTGGCCGGGCAGTGCGTGGTCGAGCCGGTTTTTGATCTGGTCCATTCCGGCGATTTTGCCGTTGAGTTCGTCCAGCTGTTTTTGCAGTGCGTAGTACTCCTTCTGCTGTTGCGGGTCGCTGCGTTTCGTCCCGTCCAGCCGGTGCCGGATATCGTCGCGCTGACGTTGCAGATCGGCATAGTCGCGGTCGAGCACGGCTCGGTTCGCCCGGTCGCGGTCGGCGGCGGGCAGCCCGTTCATGGCGCCGATCGAGCCGGGGCGGTCGCGGACAAGGATGTTCCGTCCCGCAGCGGAGAGTGTGGCCCACCAGGCGGCGTTCTGGGACGGGGTCGCGTTCGGCGGAGGTTCGGGCAGGGTGAGGCCGGGGGCTTTCCCGCCGTCGGCGGCGGCAGCGGCGACAGTCGACTCGTTCCCGGTGCCGAACTGGCCCGCCGCCGCCCGGTCCAGAACCGAAGCAAGGTCGGTGTCGATGTCGTCGGTGGTGCGCAGGATCTGCGCGACCTCGTCCACCAGCTGGCCGTGGGCGCGGGCCCGGTCCTCGGGGTGCAGGTCCGCCGGTGGCTGCTGGCCTGCGAACGTGTCGGCGATGCCGCCGGAGTCGGTGATGCGGTAGCCGTATTTGCGGGCCAGCTCCTCGGCGTCGGTCAGGGCGTGCTGGACGCCGGTGATCGCGTCGGCGGCCTGCCCGATCGCCTTGCCCATGGCGGCGGCCCCGGCCGCGATCGTGTCCAGCCCGTGCATCAACGCCCGGTGCTGGGCCGCCGCGTCGTCGGCAGCCGGGCCGCTCCAGTCCTCCACCGGCAGGACCTTGCCGTAGTCGTCTCCCTCGTGGACCAGGATTTGCGTGCGGGCCTGCAAGGTCGAGCAGATCTCGTCCAGAACGCCGGGATTCCAGGCGCGGACGTCGGCCAGAGACACCATCAGCGCGGCCCCCGCATCCCCGGCCCGGCCGGGAACGCCCCGGCGGCGGCGCGGTCGCCGCGCTGGTACCGGTCCGCCGCCGAACCGAGGCGGTCGGCGAACCGCTGCGCCTCGGCGCACCACTCGGCGAACGTTTCCGTCCACGCCTCCCGGCAATGCCCCGCAGCAGCCGCCGCGCGCCCGCCCGGCACCGCGCCGGACACCCGGCCCACCGGCTCCGCGCAGTCCGCGCCGCGCAGCGCGCCTGCCTTCTCGCCCGCCGTCCGGCCCGCTGCGCGCAGCGCGTCGGGCACCGTGGTGAAACCCATCCGCGATCCCTCCCCGTGATCAGTCCGTCACAGGGTACGGCACCGGGACCAGGCAATACACGCCCCACACCGCGACCGGGGGACAAACGGGGGACACTGCCCACTCCGACCCGGTAGGACTACTCACCGGCGGGTGCGTAGTCCTACTCAGAGCCTCCAGCGTCGTGGGAGCCCTCGGCTCGGGGCAGCCGTTCTGTGAGCGCGTCCAAGCACTCTGCGAGCGCCGCCGCGCTCCGGGGCGGGAACGTGCCCGCGTCCGTGGCCTGTCGCAGCGTCTCGGCCGCTTCTTCCAGCCTCGCGCGCAGGTCGCCCGCGCGGTCTTCCGCCGAGGCGTCTGGCTTGTCTTTGTCGGGTGTCATGGCGTCACATCCCTCGGCCGTTGTCGGCGTCGCGTCGTGCGGGTCCAGCCCGTGGAAGCCCGTGGTCAGGTCGCGAAGTGCCAGCACGGCCGCGACTTCGCGGTCCTGCCCGAGTGCGTCCGCCACTGCTGCCACCGTGGCCAGCGACCGCACGGACGACCGCCCTGAGCACACGCGTTTCACGTAGTCCGGTGCCAAGCCGGTTCGTTCCGCGAGGCCGTCCAATCCCGTGGGCATGTGGACGGCTGTGGCTCCCATCCACTCGCCGAACCGCAGCATCGGAGGGACACGCAGCAGGCTTGCGACCGCGGGAATCCGGCACGGGCAATGGCGACCGGACGAGCTGTCGTCTTCTATTCTCCGCGCGTACTCGGCTACGGCTTTGAGTTGGAGGTCGAAACACCAGCCGGGCCAGTCGTCGCCGCTGCGGTCGTTCACTAATTGTTCGCCCGCGAGGCGGAACATTTCGACGTTGTAGCGATGGAAGGCCAGCATCCGGCTCGGTGGGGCATTCGCGCCGGGGTTGCGCTCGTTCATGTCGTGCTGAGCCGAGGACAGCGTTTCGGGGACAAGCGTTATGTCTTCCAGCATGCCGGTGCTCCACGGGTGCATCGACGCGCGTAGCGTCGCGGACTTTTCGAGAGGGGAAGCCGACCGGAGAATGTGCCGTCTTGAAGCGAGTCGGCCGCGAGCTTTCCGTGTCGGATTGCGGGGATGGGGCGAGTTGCCTCGGTGGCGGTTTCCCGGTCGATGCGCTGGCGGATTCCTGTTACGGAACGCGACGCGTAACGCCGGAGGAATCTGCGTCGCCTGCGGCTGCTGGCCTGCTCGCCGATTATCCAGACGGCGAGGGCGATCAGGGGCACTGCCGCCACTGCCAGCGAGAACAACACCCAGCCGTTCACGGGAGCGCGGGCGGGTTCTGTCGGGGCGACGACGGGCGGCACCGGACGGCGTGTCCGGACGTCTCGCGGATGGCGGCATGTTCGTGAAGAAGCTGGGAGAGCTCCCCGAGCATGCCCGCGTACTCGTGCTGACTTTGGGGCGTCATCTTGCCAAGCATCAAGGCGCTGGCGATGGATTCTGCATGGCCGCTCACGGCTCGAAGCGAGTCGATGAGCGCCTTGGTTTCTTTGTCCATAGTCGTTCTGCTAGCTTCCCTGCGATTCGTTGTCGTTGTCTTCTTGGGTCATCTCAAGGATCTTGTTGAGCAGTCTTGCCTGTCTGACATTTCCTTCATGCAGGGCCTGCAGGGCCGCTGCGGCGACTTGCGCCTCTTCTTTAGTCGGCTTTCGATCGGACTTGGGGTTCTTGGGATTCTTTTCACTCAATTGCTGTCCTCAGTCGCATGGCGAGAACTTGCGCGCGAGCCGAGAAATGCAATCGTTCCAGCATCTGGTCTTGCAATAGGCCATTTTGGGCTAGATGGCGAAGACTCGGCACCACCACATGATGCGCATCGGTGCGCACGAGTTCGGCAACCAGTTCTTCAAAAGCCTCGTGAGATCCGCAATTGAACTCGAAAAAGAACCGGACAAAATGAAGTCCTGACTTTTCGGAATATTCGACAAGCTGAGTTTCGAGTCGCTTGACTTTATCGTCCGGCACATCACGAGGCACACGCATGTAGCCGTAGGCGCGAGGCGCAACCCTTGGACTGCCCAGGACTGCCGCTGACCCCGTATTGCTCATGATTCGCTCCGCTCGACGCCTCAGAATTTATCGTAAGGTCGCCATTCGATACAGGTGGGTCTTTTTCTGGTATTGAGCCATTCAAGCAATGACTCTCTCGCCAGGCTGATAGGTATGGAAGCGGATGCTGGAAACACTGATCCGGTGGCTCCGTTGAATATCAGCATGGCATCACCCGCCGGGCGCGGGTTCCAGCTTATGGCATTGCCCATGACGGGATCGTTGTTGTCCGTGTAGTTGCAGGCGGCGACCCCCAGAGAAGCCCGTGCACTGATGCGGAACTGATGATCCGGGAAGGGGCCGAATTCCTTGGACTGGTAGTAGGGTTCCTCGCCGACGTTCAACGTGCTTTCCCAGTCGACGTGCTCGATTCCCAGAATGTCATCGATCAGCCTGACCGACCGATCGTACCCGTCCACAACTTGAACAGTGCCGGTTGTGAGCAGTGCTGTCAGGATCATGAAATGTCGACTCGCCCCCGTTCTTTCCGCCGATTTTCGTTGTTCATTCATCGATGCCGACAACTCTTTC
>NZ_LWSF01000001.1:814407-840111 GCF_001651785.1 Amycolatopsis sp. M39 | reverse complement strand
GGTCTCGGCATAGACCAGACCGATCGCCGCATAAGTCGCAGGCCAGAAGGCTGCGACTACCGACAGTGGTCATCCTTGTGGCCTATGATGCTCACGCTGTGTAAGCTGTCGGGGACAGGGGCGTACGCTGGGCGGAAGGGCTAGCGGCAAGGGGCCGGGTGATGGGCACGCGAGACGGGAAGAGCGCAGGAGCACCGCGTCGGCCGGGCCGCCGCGCGTGCGCCGGTTGCTCCGTGCCTCTGGCTGCCGACAACACGTCCATGCTGTGTGGCAGATGTCATCGCGAGCAACGAGACCAGTTGCAGGCCCCGCCCGCTCATCTCGGCGACGACTTCTGGACGACGGACGATTTCAAGGCGGTCTTCGAGAGTCACCACTTCGGCAAAGTGCTCAAGGTGTACCGGAATCATCCTCGCCATTTGAAGATGTTCGGCAAGGCGCTGAATCAGGGTTTGCTCGGGCGGTGGCTGGGGCTTACTCAGCCGCAGATATCGAGGCTTGAAAGCGGCCCGCCGGAGCAGGTACTGAGCAATCTTGTGCGTTATGCGAAGACGCTGCACATACCGCAGGAGTTCTTGTGGTTCGATTACCCGGGGCAGACCAGGCTGTCAATGCGCGAAGACTTGAGAACGTCGCCGCTTCTCGCGCCGCCGACCGAACCGGCAACGAGTTCGTCCGAGCTGAGGTGGCCCGACGCCTCGGAAATTCTTGTCGACCACGTATTTCAGGACGTTGTCGAGCCGGAACGGACTCGGACGCTTGCACAGGGCATCCGGGCGACTACTGCCGATTTGATGGAGATTGATTTCAAGCGCGGCGGCGGGCATGTCCGGCGCATGCTCAAGCATTATTTTGAAGAAGAAGTCGCTCCGCTGCTGAGCTGGCAGTTTTCTGACTCGCGCTTGCGGGACGAGGTTTTCGGCGCTGCCGCGGAGACATTGCAGTTGATGGGCTGGAGCGCATACGACGCGGGCGACCATCAAGCGGCCAACCGTTATTTCCGGCAGGCCCTCAGCTTGGCGCAACGGTCCAATGACGCTATGATGGCAGGCCGAATTCTGGCGAACCTTTCCCATCAAGCGAACTTTTTAGGGCACTTCAAGCATTCCTTGCAGCTGGCGCGCAGAGCGCAGGAAATATCCCGAGGCCGGGCCACCGGCAGGGTGACTGCCATGTTCTTGGCCATGGAGGCGCGGGCGCTGGCAAGCCTCGGAGAACTTAAGGGAACAACCGAGGTCCTCCGCAAAGCCGAGCACGTTTACGAGACCCGCAGCAGCGAAAACGATCCCGAGTGGAGCGGCTACTTCACCATGCAGGAAATGGCCAGCGAGGCAGCCCATTGCTTCCGGGACCTCGGGCAATCCGATCAATGCCGCGAGTTCGCCGAGCTGTCCATGGACCCGCAGCACACCCCGCCGAGAACCCTTGGCTTCATGCGGATGGTGGCCGCGTCCGGCGTGCTGGCGGGCGGGGACACAGAGCAGGCCGCAGCACTTGCCGCCGAGGCGATCGAACTCGGCGTGTCGTTGCAGTCGGCACGATACGTCAAGTACGTGACGGATTTCCGCCGCTCGCTGACAGAAAAAGACTCCGCCCTGGGCGGGCGCGTTTCGGAGCTTCTTCGTCAGCATTACCCCACGTTGGTTCTGCCCCGTCAGTAGGGCTTCCACGGCCGCTCGGAACGTCCCGTGCGTATGGTCCTCATTCTGTCCGAGAACTCCTCTGCTATATCGGCGGACTCGTTCACGTTCTGCATCAGCCAGGTTGTCATCTTGATCTCTTGCAGTTGCCGCAGCACGTCGAATCCCGACCAGCCGGTCACATCGAACCCGTAAGCATCGGCGAAGACAGAATACTGAGAGCCGGTCCAGAACCCGGCGCTCACGTACTCGGTGGCGGTTACAGCGAGATCCCATTCCGGCTGCCCCCAGCCGACGCACTCGAAGTCGATGAGAAGCGGCTTCCCTCCGGTGATCATGACATTCTTGATATGAGCGTCGCCGTGAACGGGAGCAGGGGCCAGAGGATAACTCAGCTTGTCTGCTTCTTGTCGCAGTTCCCGAAACTTGTCCAGCAGGTATTTCTTGTCGGCCGGTGGTACCGATGCGGTCTCCAGTCTCCGGGAAACGCGATCGTAAATGTTCGCCATCGGCAGCGTGAAGCTTGACGGCCTACTGAGCCGGTGGAATTTGCGGAGGAGACCGGCAAGCATCGACACGTCGTCGAGTTCGGCGTCTCGCCCGTCCACCAGATTCCAGAACGTCACCGGATGTCCCGCGACTTCCAGCGGCTGGGGCAGGGAACTGACAACGTTCACCGCAGGGAATTCCGCATCGGCCAGCCAGCCAGCAACCGCGACCTCGTTGCCGACCTGCTGCCAGTACTGCATTGTGCGAGCTATGCGGACCACGACGGGCACCGTAGACAGTCGGTACAGCGCGTTTTCGCCGAGCCGGAGCAGCGTGGCGGATTCAGCGTCGAGCCCGGCCCTGTCGCACGCGGCTTCCAGGACAGCCCGGGTCGCGTCCGCGGTGAAAGGTTTCGCCTGGTCGGGATGCATATTTCCGGTCGAATCCGTCACGCGGCCAGCGTACCACGGGGCCAGCCGGGGGACCGGTCGCCGAAGGGCAGCAAGCGGCCGGTATTCACCAGATGAATATCGGAGCAAAAATATTCTTTCTGGGAATATCGGCTCCGGCGGATGCGCTGCCGGACCTGCGGATATGCCGGGCTCGATATAAATATATGCCAGCGCGGGAATAGTTGTTTTTTTGGTTCGGCGGCTTACTGGGTTCACGGTTCGCAGAAGCGGGCCGGAAACCCAAGTCAAAGGAACCAAAACTATGTCTGAAAATGTTTCCCGCCCGGTTTCCACGGGCTTCTTCTCTATCCGCGAGGTCGGCTGGATTCTCGGTGTCGATGCGTCCGAGGTGTCCCGGTTGATCCGCGTGGGCGTGCTTCCTGCGGTCCGCCGTCGCGGTCGGCTGGTCGTGCCCGCCCATGCTGTTGCGCGGCTGCTGCCCGCCCCGGGCGACGGGGGGCAGCGATGAACGCCATGCCTGAGGACGATTTCTACGGCTCGATTGCTGCTCGGCTCGACTATCTGGAGGCTGTGCCGCCGGGAGTGCTGTCCGATCTGGTCACCCGCGACGGCGCGTGCATGTGGGTCACGGCCCACCCGGCGGAACCGGACTCGGCCGGATCAGGCTTCCCCGACCGCGAGGCCGCCGCGCACATCTGCGCGGGTTGCGGGGTGCGGGATGCCTGCCTGGAACTGGAATTCCGTACGGAAGGGTTCGACACGCTCGGGGTGTGGGGTGCGCTGGCCGAAGACGACCGGCGCGCGGCCTACCTCGCGTGGCGTGAACGGCGGAACGGGGGCCGTTCATGAACGTGTCTCCGACTGTGTTGTTCGCGGCGCTGGGTGTGGCGCTGCTGGTGTTGTGGGCGTGGCGCGCGTCCGCGCGGCGTGCCCGCCGGGCGGCGGACGCGGCGCGGGCAAGCGCCCGGCTGCTGTCGCTGGCGGGCCGTGTCGTGGCCGGTGCGGCGGTGCTGACCGGCATGCAGTGGCTGGCGTTCACCTACCCCGGCGCTCCGTGGCTGCTGCGCGTCGCGGCGCTCGGCCTGCCCGCACTGTTCTCCTCCTACACGCTGGTCCGGGCGCTCACCGTGACCACTGTGGATTTCCGGCGCGAGGCGCGGCGGGGTGGTCGCCGATGACTGTCCACGGTGCTGAATCGGTCGAACGCGTTGCCGCGCAAGTGGATCGGTTGTGCTGGGCGGGTGTCCTGTTGGGGTTGGCGTTCACGATGACCAACGTTCAGCAGTTCGCCGCGAACGGCGCGGCGGCGTGGTCGCTGCCGTGGTGCACGGCATGGCTGCTGGATCCGATGGTGTCGGTGGTGCTGCTGTCCATCCTGCGGGCAGAACAGGTGACCGCACGGCACGGAGTCCGGACGGGCCGGTGGGTGCGCGCGGCGAAGTGGTTCACCCTCACCGCCACCTACGTGATGAACACGTGGGAGGCGTTCACGGCCGGGAGTCCGGCCGGGGTGGTGTTGCACTCGGTGCCGCCGCTGGTGGTGTTCGTCGCCGCCGAAGCGGTGACCGATCTGCGGGACAAGCTCGGCGCGGCGCAGTCGGCGGCCGAGTCCGCCGGGTGCCCGTCGGCGCCGGAACCGGCGGCGCTCGCCGGTGCCGCTGGCCAGCCGCGTCCGGCCACGATCGGACCAATGCCGGCGACGTCCGCGGTGAGGTCGCCGGCCGCGGACAGGCCGGAAAAACCCGCCTCTGACCAGGGCGTTTCGACGGGCGCCGCGTCCGGCCGTCGGCGCCGGACGTCGTTCGCCGAATACCTGGCCGTCGCCCGCGAGGCACGGACGCCGGACGTGACCGTGACTCCCGCGTGGGTCCGGGAGGTCACCGGGTGTTCGCGCGGCCTGTCCTCCCGGCTGGGCGCCCCTCTCGCCNCCGGGAGGTCACCGGGTGTTCGCGCGGCCTGTCCTCCCGGCTGGCCGCCGCTCTCGCCGCCGACGCGGACGGGGGTGCGCGATGAGCACGCCGGAGAACCCACGCGGGCGCGGGGGCGAGCTGGTGCCGAAGGTGTACGACGGCGAGATCATGACCGGCACCGACGACAAGGCAGCGACGGCGGACCGGCGGCCGGTCGCGGTGGTGCGGCGGGCGTTCATCGACTGCACCGGGCGCCTGATCGGCCGGGTGCGCGAGTCCGGCCGGATCGCGCGGTGGCGGGGCCTGCTGGCCTACCGGGCGCGCAAGCTCCCGGCGGACGTGGTGCGGTTGCTGTGGTTCCTGCTGCGCGGCCACGGCCGGTGGATCGTGAAAGCGTGGACGTGGGCGACCTACGCGGATCTCCGCAGCGATGCGCGGCAGGCCCGGATGTCCGGGGACGCGCAAGCTCGGCGGGAGGCGCAGGAAACCATCCGCGCCGACGCAAAAGCGCGGTGGGCGAAACTCGGCATCGGGTTGCGCCGCATCGTGATCAGCGCGGCCGTGCTCACCGTCGTGCTCGTTCTGCTGGCCCTGGTGGAAATGCTGTTCGATCGGGCGGACATGCCCGGCTGGCTGGTCACGGTCTATCAGGTGCGGGACTTCGGCGCGGCGGCGGTCCGGGTCACGGTGTCGTGGCTGGCGGTGCTCGGGCCGCTCGGCTGGCTGGTGGCGGCGGTGTGGGAAGGACGCGACCGCACGCCCGGCGCGGGCTGGCTCACACAACCGGACCGCGCGGACGCGGATTCCTGGGTGGACGAACGGATGATCAGCCGTGCCTTGGCGCATCTGGGTATCGCGCCGATGAACGCGTTCTTCAAGAACGGCGGGGAACTGGTCTACCTCACTCCGGCACGCAAGGACGGGGACGGAACCGCTGCCCGGATCCGTCTGCCGCTCGGGGTGACCGCCGACATGGTGGCCGACCGCCGCCCCACGCTCGCGGCGAACCTCGGGCGTGCATCGCTGGAAACGTGGCCCACCAAAGGCGATGAGGACGGAGTGCTTGACCTGTGGGTCGCGGACAAGGGCACGTTGCAAGGCGGCGCGGGTGACTGGCCGCTGTTGCAGGACGGTGCGGCGGATGTGTTCGATGGCGTGCCGTTCGGGCTCACTCAGCGCGGCCTGATCGTCAACGCGCCCTTGCTGGAAGCCAATTGGCTGATCGGCGGGCGGCCCGGGCAGGGCAAGACGTCCGCGATGCGGACGCTGCTGCTCGGCGCCGCGTTGGACCCCACGGCCGAACTGTGGGTCTACGTGATGGGCGAGAGTCCCGATTTCGAGCCCCTGAAACCGCGCCTGAGCCGCTACCGGATGGGGATGGACGACTCGGTCGCCGCCGACGCCGTGGCAGCGCTGAGGGACCTCACAGAGGAGATGGAACGGCGCGGCCGGACACTGGGCGCCCAGCCGGGGCAGCCGCCGAAGGTCTCGCGCAAACTCGCCGACAACCCCCGCTTGGGCTTGCATCCGCTCGTCCTCGCCATCGACGAGTGCCACGAACTGTTCCAGCACAATAAACACGGGAAGCAAGCCGAAGAACTGGCCGTCCGGTTGATCAAGCGCGGCCGCAAGTACGGAATCATCCTGCTGCTGGCCACCCAATCGCCCACGAAAGACAGCATTCCCAAGGAAATCACCCGCAACGTCTCGTGCGGGGTGGCGTTCGCGGTGGCCGATCACATCGCCAATGACGGGCTGCTGGGCGCGGGCCGGTATCGCGCGGGCATCCGCGCCACGGAACTGCGGATGAAAACTGACCGGGGAACCTGTGTCGCGGTCGGCATCACCGATGAGGCGTGGGAACTGGTCCGCACGTTCTATGTGACTTTTGAGGACGGAACCGACCTGGTGACCCCGGTCGTCGCCCGAGCAATGGCACTGCTGGCCGAACACGGGCGACCGGTCGCCCTCACCGCCGCACCGGCGAACGAGCAACCGGCACCGGTCGATCACCTCGCCGACATCGCCGACGTGATCGGCGGAGAGAAGCGAGTCCGGACACAAACCGTGCTCGCGCGGCTCATCGCCCACAACCCCGACGAATACAACGGATGGACACTGACCGACCTCTCCGCCGCCCTCGCGGGCTACGGCCTCACCCCGGCCAAGTCCCACGGAGTCATGGTCATCCGGGCCGACGACGCGGCATCCGCACTCGCCGCGCGCGAGGACGGAGAAACCGGGGAAGACACAGGGAGCCGGGGAGTTCTCCCCGAGGCTGGGGCCGCCCAAACTCCCCCGGCTGACCTCGGTAAACGCCACAAGGGGAGGCAGCAGCGCAGCCGCCTAAACACGCCCGAAAACCCCGGAGAACGCCGTGAGTCGGCTACGCGGCCGGACTCCCTCCCCGGGAGCGCCGATGACGGATAGAGACGCCAGGCCGACCGGACACGCACACCACCCGACCACGAGAAAAGGCAGCGACTGTGACCACTCTCGACAACAGAGCCATGACGAACACCTCACCAGCACGGGATGGGTCCCGCGCAGCACGCACCGGGAATGTCGGCCGAGGACGCCAGGACAGGAACGGCAGGGCGTCGCCGCGCCACAGCCACGGCCTGAGACCTACGACGAACAGCGTGCCCGACTCGACGCGGAAGCCGTTGACCGGTGGGCCGTCATCGTTGCCGACTGGGAGCCGATGACCGATAAGCAGATTCGCGCCTTCGCAGTGATCCTCAACCGCATAGACACCCGGCTCACCGGACAGTGACCACACCAGCAACGGAACGACTGACCGCCATGCTTGATAGGCAGTGGCTCACCACTCCGCGCGGGAAGTGGTGAGCCACTGTCTATCAAGGACATGCTAACTCACCGCCGCGGCTGGCTTGTGAACTTGATCCCGATTCGTAAGATGCTCTGACCGGGGGGCAAAAGGTGACTCATCACTCCTCAAAGCACCGGAGTGAGATATTTGGGCCCGCACGGGATCGAGGTCTTGATATAGCATCAGTCGATGCTGAACAAGCTCCTCTCGTTGGCAGACTGGTTTGCCGCTAGCGCTTGGCCATTGCTGCCCTGTCCGGACTGTTCGAGCGGGATGTCTGTCGATCGGCGGAATTTTTCCGACGTGGAGACATTCGAGTCAGAGGTCAACCATGACCATCCCGACTTTGAAGCAGACTGGGTTCACGGTCATTTTCACGGCGTGGTCAACTGCGGAAATTCGCAATGCGGCACTCGGGTAATAGTTATCGGCGACTTTAAGCTGGGTGTCTCGGATTACGGCCAAGAAATCGAGTGGCATGGAGAATGCTGGAGCCACCACTACAAGGTGCGCTATACTCATCCACCGATATTGATCATTAATCGCATTGATGGAATTCCGGATGACGTCTGGGAATTAGTTCGCGACGCGTCCAGGCTAACATGGGTGGACCCAGCCGCCGCACTGGGAAGGTTGCGATCGGCAATTGAGGCATTGATGAACAACTTCAAAATTAAGAAACTCAACGCGAAGCGAAATCCTCGCCCTCTTCACGATCGCCTTGTCGATTTTAAGAAAAAAAATACGGAAGTCGCGGACCTGCTACTGGCTGTCAAGTGGGCTGGCAATGACGGAGCCCATGGAAGTGGTGCAACAACTGCAGACGTTCTTGAATCCGCCGAATTAATGGAGCACGCCTTCAAGCTTCTATACGATAAGGACCCCCTTCTTCTAAGGCGGCGGGCGACTGCCATCAATAAGGCAAGGGGACTTCCTCGCACTCGTCAATCGAAATGAGGTCGCATTGATGGACGGAGTATGGGTTGCCGTGGCAGGCGGTGCGGGCGCACTAGTTGGCGGAATAGGGGCCCAGTTTGTCAATGGAACATACTCTCGTCGACGCGCTGAGCGCGATCTGACACATAACCGATGGGGCCACTGGCGCGACGAGCGACTCAGCGCGTACCTCGAATTATTTTCCGCAGTTGAATCTTGGCTTAAAATACTTTACGCATATGAAGCCCAGGAAGAGTTAAAGAAATCACTTGGCGGGAAAATAGAGGATGACTGCAAGTTTAGGGTCAACTTCGACAAGTTCCTGCGCTTCAACTCTGTAGCTTCCAGGTATGGAGACGAAGTCTCCAGGCATTACGTGAAGATTCAGTGCTTAGGAAGTAAGGAATTTGTCAAACGTGCAGAAATTCTCGACGCATTCCTTCGAAGTAACATCGAGTGGCATAGGATCGGATCAATGGGCGGGAGTTACACTGCTTGGCACGGCGACACAAACTGGGGGGAAATTTTTAAACAAAGAGATAGTTTTGAAGGTGAAACCAGGAGGCGTCTCAATCTGCTAATCGATGCCGCTCGGCGCGACCTTGGGTCCGATATTGAAATTCGCCGCAAGAGAATTCTTGTTCGCATAGTACTTCACGTGCTAGGGATTCCATCTTGGTTTAAGAAATCATTTCAGGAAATTAAGGAAGAAATTAAAAGAGGTCGCGATTAATCTGAAATCTATCGATCTTGCCTAAGATTCGACCGCAACTTAGGTCTTTAGGGCAAGTTTACCGGACCGCAATTTGACGAAATCCGAATCGAGGAGCGATCCATGTCGCGTGCTCCTCGCGTTGTCCGTCAAGGAGTCGTCTTGCGACCGGCTTCCGACTGTTTGTGCTTATAGGGTTCTACTCGAACCCGCTTCGGATCGAACCTGCGGAAGCCTTTTCCCTCAGCAGGATCGACATAGAGGGTGTCTCTGCCCAGCGCGTCACGGAGCATCGCGCGCTTCTCGCCGACGTCGGCCGCGTCCCACTTCTCTGCCGCTTCTTCTCGGGACATGGCTTCGGTGGGACCGTTCGGGTTTCCGCCGGTCAATTCCTCCCGTTCCGCGTTCAGTCGCGCGAGATCCTTGACTAGGGGTTCGTTTGCCTTGTCGAATGCCTTGTCGGTCATCTTCCGTGCTCCCCACTTCGCGGCGATCGCCTCTTGCCGTTCCTCGCACTCCCTGATCTCTGCCTCGACGGTGGCCAGCCGATCCGAGATCAGCGCCCGCGCGACTTTGATCGCGGCAGCGTGGTTCGGATCCGACATGATCGCGATCACGAGGCCCCGGATTTCCCGATCCACCGCCCGCATGTCCGCCGCGACCTTGCCGCACCCGCCGCGTGCTTTCGGGCAGTGGTACTGCCGCCGTCGTTCCCCGCCCGGGTACTCGCCGACATGGGGGCGGGCGGACAGCCTCCTGCCGCACTTCGGACACGTCGTGATCCCGGAACCGATGTAGGCATTGCCCGGTTGTCGCCCCCGGGTGCGCCCGGCGAACAGCGTCCGCAGCCGATCGAAATCGCCTGGATCCACGACCGCACCACCCCGCATCTGACCCACGAAATCCCCGTCATGCTCGACCAGTCCCGCATTGCGCGGCCGGAGCAGGATCTCCCGGACCTGGACCGGCGTGAACGAACCGCCGGTGACCGTGCGCAACCCGGCCGCATTCCATTCCTCAGCCAGCCTCGTCAGGGTTACCCCGGCCAGAATCGCGCTCGTCCCGGACCGCAACGCAGCACGTTCCCGCTCCACCAATTCCGCCGGAACCTGCTCGCGGGTGTCCTTGTCGTCCTCGTCCAGCGCGTCCTCTTTCAACACCGTCCGGTCCAGCCCTGGGAACCCGAACGACCGGCCCTGCAAATGCGGGATGCCCTTGCGACGCAGCACGTCGAACCTTCGAGAGATCCGATCCGACGCCTCGTCGGAATTGCGCTGGTTGTGCGCGACCTCCTGTCGCAACTGATGCCGGTCGTTGTAGTCCGACAAGTCATAACGGCCGTGCGAGGATGCCACCGTGACGGAGTCGTGCCCCTCGATCAGCTTGAACAGGTCCTCAAGGTCGAGGCACTGCCGCCAGCCCCGGTCGGTGTTCCACAACACCACCCCGTCCGACGCCCGCGCCGCGATCCGCTTCATGATCCGTTCCCACCCCGGACGACGGACCTTCGGATTCCACGCGGACAGCTTCGGGTCGGAGACCTCCTCTCCCAGCACGGCACCCAACCGCTCGATCACTTCACGGTTGTCCGCGTGCTGGGTCGCGCACTTCTCCAGCTTTCCCGCCTGGTTCCGCGACAGCCGCGCATACGAGTCCAAGATCGGCTGACGGCCGCCCTGACCTGCGCTAACGTTGTGACTGTGACCCATACCTCCACAGTAGGTCGCCAAAAGAGGGTCCGCTAGAGCCGGGATAAACACTCACGACCGCTCACAGCACGTCGTCCAGCCAGTCATAAATCCGCCCGCTCGCCAACCGCATGGCCCCCACGTGGCAGTGGGCGTCCGCACCCTCCTCCGCGGTGAAGTTCAGCAGCTTCTTCGGGCCGCTGATCCGGTCGT
This sequence comes from Amycolatopsis sp. M39, assembly GCF_001651785.1. Classification (NCBI taxonomy): domain Bacteria; kingdom Bacillati; phylum Actinomycetota; class Actinomycetes; order Pseudonocardiales; family Pseudonocardiaceae; genus Amycolatopsis; species Amycolatopsis sp. M39. The sequence continues at coordinate 829,277 of NZ_LWSF01000001.1, read as the reverse complement.
ACAGCTGCTGCGGCTGACCGGTGAAAAACAGGTCCTCCGGGGCGTCGCAGATCAGCGCCGGGCACGTGATGCGCTCGGCCACGCCGTCGTAGAGGTTGTATTCGAGGTACTTCGCGAGGAACTCGCGATCAGACGCGCCGCCCATCACGTAGCGGCCGTGGCCCAGTGCCCAGCGGACGGTCGGGCTCTGCTCCTTCGCCCCGGCTAGAAAGGCGTCCAGCTCAGGATCCTCCGGTGCGTTCGCGCGACGGACGATCTCGTCGCGGTCCCACGGGAGTTGCTGCACGAAAACCGCACCGGCGTCGAAGAGCCCGTCCACCGCGACGACGGCCGACAGCCGCGGTTCGAACGCGGCGGCGCGCGGCGCGAGCATTCCGCCGAGGCTCCAGCCGATCAGGGCGACCTTCTCCGGGATCACGCCGGGCAGAGCGAGGGCGTAGTCGAGCACCTGGCCGACGACGTGCTCCCAGTCCGGGCGGAACCGCATTCCGTCGCGGTGGACGGCGCTGGGCTGGCCGGGGCCGTCGAAGGTCAGCACGTGGTAGCCGCGTTCCTGCCCCGCAGTCGCGCCCATGAAGTGCAGGTCCTCGGCGCTGCCGTCGAAACCGTTGTGCACCACCAGAAGCGGCTTCGGACCGTCGCCGGGAGCGCGGTAGAAGTAGCCGCGCAAGACGTGGCCGTCGTAAGGGATTTCGATCCGTTCGACGTCGTCGATCGTCTCCACCGCGCGCTGGAAACACTCGACGTTGCGCTCGTAGGCGTAGTTGATTCGCGGGTCTTCCGGGTTGCCGTGCAAGAAGAACTCGGCACGGCGGTAGTACGTCGAGGCGCGCAGGTACGCGTCGCGCGCGCTGACCGCGTGCATGGTGGCCGCTTCGGCGTAGAGCCGCTCGGCACCGGCGAGCCACGCGTCGTGCCAGCTGTCGTAGTCACCGGACTTGATGTTCGACGCGATCGCGACGACCTCGCCGAAATCCGCGCCCCCGTATGCGGTCTCGCCAAGGGCGATCAGGGTTTCGAACCAGAATTGCGGGTCGTCTTCGAACAGCAGCGGCTTCATCGGATCTCCTCTTTCGCGAAGGTGCGGAAATCACGGGCGGGACGTCCGCCGACCCGCTCGACGGTGTCGGTCACGCGGTCCTCGGCGCCGCCGCGGATCGCCTCGTCCAGCAAGGCGAGCATTTCGGCGTACGACTCGGGGAGGCCGTCGCGGACCAGGAATTGCTGGTACTCACGGGTGGGAACCGGGGCGTGCACGACCGGATGCCCGAGCCGTTTCCCGACGATCTCGGCGGCCTCGGCGTAGCTGAGCGCGCGCGGACCGGTGATGAGGTGGTCGGTGTTGTGCGGTTCCGGGTCGAGCAGCGCGCGGACGGCTACCGCGGCGATGTCGCCCGCGTCCACGAACGCCACCCTGGCGTCGCCGGTCGCAGTCACGATCCGGCCCGCACGGGCGCTGTCGCCGAGCAGCTGCCCGGCGGTGAAATTCTGCATGAACCACGACGGCCGCAGCACCGCCCAGCCCGGCTGACGACGGACCAACCCGGGCAGCCCGCCCAGCACCGGGGTGTGTTCGTCCACGGCGGACGAACTGAGCAAGACCACCCGCGCGTCCGGCGCGTGCTGAAGAAACTCCTTGACGAGCGGCTGCGGATCGGCCCCGACCGGCGCGATCAGGTAGACCGCCGAAACCCCGTCCAGCGCCGGACCGTACGTCGCGGGCTCGTCCCAGTCGAACCGGATCTGGCCTGGCTTGACGGGGTTACGAGTCGCGGCGCGCGGCCGTAGGCCAGCGGCTTCGAGCCCGCGCGCGACGCGACTGCCGGTGGTGCCCGTCGAGCCGAGCACGAGGACGTCAGACACCCGGCACCCCGAGCACGTCGGTCACGGCGAGCGGGCTCCAGTAGTCGCGGTAGCGGCGGATCAGGCCGTCGCGGACAGTCAGCACCACGACGTAGCGCAGGCGGTACGGCTTCTGGGTGGCGACCGCGATCCCGGCCAGCTCGAACTCCGCGATCGAGATCTCCGGATCGGTCGTCTGGTGCACGGTCTTCGCGACGATCTCGCGGTGGTCGAGCAGGTTCGGATAGTCGCGCAGGTACTCGGCCAGGGCCGCGCGGCCTTCGATGCGCTCAGGCCTGCCGGGCGCGGCGAACGGGAACTCGGTCACGGCGTCCTCGGCGAACAACTGCAGGAATCCGGCCATGTCGTGCTCGACCAGCAGGTCGAGCGCGTGATCGATGAGTGTCATCGAGCCCCTCCTCAGGAACCGACGAGACGGTATCGTCTCGACGTCAACGTACACGGGACGGGACCGTCTCGTCCACACGCTATGCTGACCGCATGACAACCCGCCGGACGCCGACCGGGGCTGCCGTTCTGCAGCCCGACGTCACGCACGCCATCACCGAAGCCGTGATCGACGAACTCGCCGAGGTCGGCTTCGGCAGGCTGTCGATGGAAGCGGTCGCGAAACGCGCGGGGGTCGGAAAAAGCGCGCTATACCGGCGCTGGCCGTCGAAAGACGAAATGATCGGCGCGGTCATCGCGGAATTCAGCGTGGCGCGCGCGGTGGATCCGGACACCGGCAGCCTGCGCGGCGATATCCGGGCCACGCTGGAAGCGCTCTGCGAATGGATCACGCATCCGCGGTTTTCGCGGATCTTCCCCGGGCTGATCGCGGAAGCCCGCCGCAACCCGGCAATGGCCGAATTCGCCCGCGAAACAATCGGCGAGCCGCGGCGGGCGATCAACCGGGCAGTGTTCACCAGGGCGATCGAGCGCGGAGAGATCCCGGCCGACACCGATCTCGAGCTGGCGCTGGATATGGGGGCGGGGATTGTCTACTGGCGGTTGATTGTGCGCGGGGTTCCGGCGGAGGAGGGGTATGTGGATCGGGTGACGGATGCAGTGGTGCGGGCGTTGAAATGCTCATGAGTGTTTGTGCCGGTTCTCACCGGCACAAACACTCACCAGCCATCGCTCAAGCCCGCTCCGGCTCCCCCGTCACCCGGTCGATCCGCGCGCCGAGCCGGTTCAGGTTCTCCACGAAATGCGGATACCCGCGGTCGATGTGGAACACGTCCCACACCTCGGTCACGCCGTCCGCGCACAGCCCGGCCAGCACCAGCCCGGCTCCCGCGCGGATGTCCGACGCCCATACCGGCGCGCTCGACAGCTTCTCCACGCCCCGGACCACCGCGTGGTGGCCGTCCGTGCGGGCGTCACCGGACAGCCGGATCATCTCTTCGATGAACCGGAACCGGGCCTCGTACACGTTTTCGGTGATCATCGACGTGCCCTCGGACACCGCCGACAGCGCGACCGCGAACGGCTGCAGGTCGGTGGCGAAACCGGGGTACGGCAGCGTCACCCAGTCGACCGCCTTCGGGCGTTCCGGCTGGACGACCCGGAAACCCTTGTCGTCGTAGGTGGTCACGTCCGCGCCGGCCAGGCGCAGCTTGTCCAGGATCAGGTCGAGGTGGTGCGGGTTCACGCCGCGCACGGTCAGGTCGCCGCGGGTCATCGCGGCGGCGAACGCCCAGGTCGCGCCGACGATGCGGTCGCCGATCACGCGGTGCTGGGTCGGGTGCAGCGTCTCGACGCCGTGGACGGTGAGCGTCGAGGTGCCCGCGCCCTCGATTTTCGCGCCCATCTCGGTCAGCATCGTGCAGATATCGGCGATTTCCGGCTCGCGGGCGGCGTTGTCGATCACCGTCGTGCCCTCGGCCAGCACGGCCGCCATCAGGATGTTCTCGGTCGCGCCGACGCTCGGGAAGTCCAGCCAGATCTGGGTGCCCACCAGCGTTTCGGCCTTCGCGACGACGCAGCCGTGCTCGATGGTGCTCGTCGCGCCGAGCTTGCGCAGGCCGTTCTGGTGCATGTCCAGCGGACGCTGGCCGATCGCATCGCCGCCGGGCAGCGCGACGACCGCCTGCTTCAGCCTGCCGACCAGCGGGCCCAGCACGCACACCGAGGCGCGCAGCTTGCCCATCGCCGCCGAATCGGCGCGATGCGACAGCTCCGCCGGCGTCGTGATGCGCGCCGTGTCGCCCTCGATCTCCACCTCGCAGCCGACGCTGCGCAGGACGTCGCCCATCAGCGGGACGTCCAGGATCTGCGGGCAGTTCGTGATGGTCGTGGTGCCTTCGGCCAGCAGTGCCGCGGCCATCAGTTTCAGCACGCTGTTCTTGGCGCCGACCACGTCGACCTCGCCGACCAGCCGGGCTCCGCCATGCACGTCGAAGTGCTCGCTCATGGCCGCCAATCATGCCCTCTCGCCCAGTTTTGCCCGAACCCGGGCCGGTAGAGTCGACCGTATGGTGGTTCGTATCAACCGGGTCTACACGAAGGTCGGCGACAGCGGCACGACCGCGCTCGGCGACGGTTCCCGGGTGCCCAAGACCTCGGCCCGGCTGTCCGCCTACGCCGACACCGACGAGGCCAATTCCGTGCTCGGCCTGGCGATCGCGCTCGGCGGGCTCACCGACGAGATCGCCGGCGTGCTGCGCCGGATCCAGAACGACCTGTTCGACGTCGGCGCGGACCTGTGCCTGCCGATCCAGGAAGACCCGCCGTACGAGCCGCTGCGCATCACCGAGGCGTATCTGGAACGGCTCGAAGGCTGGTGCGACGAGTTCAACGAGCGACTGCCGAAGCTCACGTCGTTCATCCTTCCCGGCGGCACTCCGGGCGCGGCGTTCCTGCACCAGGCGCGCACGGTCTCCCGCCGCGCGGAGCGGTCCGCGTGGGCGTTGATGGAGGCCGAGCCGGACACGTCGAACCCGATCGCGGCCAAGTACCTGAACCGGCTTTCGGACCTGCTGTTCATCCTCGCCCGGCTGGCCAACCCCGAAGGTGACGTCCTGTGGCAGCCGGGCGGCTGATCGCGGCAGGCGGCTCTGTCCTGGCGGCGGCGGGCCTCGCGGCCGGCGGCTGGGCCGCGCGCAACCGCAAGATGTATGACTGGGCGCTGGCCCGCACCCGGCGAGCCGGATTCACCGAACACGACGTGGTGGTCAACGGCTCGAAACTGCACTACGCCCAAGGCCCGGCGGGCGACAAGCCGCCGCTGCTGCTGGTCCACGGCCAGGCTGTCGACTGGCAGAGCTACGCGCGCGTGCTGCCGGACCTGGCGCGGGACTTCACGGTCTACGCGGTCGACGTCCACGGGCACGGCCAGTCCGCGCGGACGCCGGAGAAGTACACCGCGACAGCGGCCGGTGCCGATCTGGCCCGGTTCGCCGAGGAGGTCATCGGCACGCGGGTCGTCGTGTCCGGGCATTCGTCGGGCGGCCAGCTGGCGGCCTGGCTCGCCGGGAACCGGCCGGACCTGGTCCGGGCGGTCGTCCTGGAGGACCCGCCGCTGTTCACCACCCTGCTGCCGCGGGCGGAGAAAACCTGGAACTGGGTCGACCTCGCCTCGGCCTGCCACGCCTATCTGGAGTCCGGCGAAACCGACTGGGGCGCCTACCTCTTCGCGCACCAGAAGCTGTGGGACTTCTTCGGCGACGGCGCGGACCGCATCATCCGATCCGGGCTCAAGCGGCGGGAAAAGCATCCGGACCGGCCGATCACGGTGTTCTTCATGCCGCCGAGCTGGAACGACATGCAGCGCGCGATCGAGCTCTACGACCCGCGGTTCGGGGACGCGTTCTACACCGGTGCCTGGGATGCGGGCTTCGACCACGAGGCGACGCTGCGCAAGATCGAGGCACCGGCGATCCTCATCCACGCGAACTGGAAATACGGCGGGGACGGCGTCCTGCAAGGTGCGATCGACGCGAAGGACGCGCAGCGGATCGCCTCGCTGATCCACGACGTCGAGGTCGTGCGGGTGGACAGCGGGCACAACGTGCACGGGGAGAAACCCGCGCAGTTCACGGAAATCGTCCGCTCTGTCGCCATCGGCTGACAGGTGAACAGGGTTACGAAGCGCGCGGCAGCCGTCGTCCGGGCGGGGCCGATTCGAGCCACGACAGGAACCCGGTCAGCGCACCCGGTCCCATCGCGATCTCGATCGCCTCCTGGTCCGAGGACTCGCACCGCAGCACCGTCGAGCCCTCGGGCACCGCGTACGCCTCGGAACCGGACGGGTCCCGCCGGTCGGCGATCTGCATGCTTTCCCGCTGGAACACGCGATCCGGGCCGGTGCGCAGGCTCCACACGCGGTACCAGACGAACTTCTCGCCCTCGTACCGGCCGAGGCCGAGATGCCAGCTCGACCGCGGGCTGTCCGGACGCCACCGCAGCGCCACGCTGACGCCGCCGCCGCGGCGCATCCGGATCCACCGCTGGCCGTACCAGCCGACCACGACGACGAGCACGATCAGGAGCACTAGCACCACGACAGCGATCTGCACGGCCCGGCTCCTGCCCGTCTAGTCCGCTTAGACCGATTGCCCGGCCGCGCGGAGCTGGGCTGTCGCCCTCGTCCGCTCCGCCTCGTCGCCGGTGCTGAGGGCCGCCTTCGCGGCAGCCACGTCGATCTCGTCGGACAGCTCGGCGCTCTCCGCGAGCACGCTCACCCCGGTCGCGGTGACGGACAGGAATCCGCCGTGCACCGCGGCGGTCAGCACGTCGCCGTCCGTCGTGTTCACCTTCACCACGCCACCCTCGACGAGCTGGCCCAGCACCGGCTCNTGCCGATCTCGCCCTCGGTGGTCTGCGCCACCACGAAGGTGGCGGTACCCGACCAGAGCCGGCGCTCGACGGCAACCAGCTCCACGGACATCTCAGCCACGTAGCACTCCTTCGCTCGGGGTGTCACCACCGAGTGTAATAGGTCTTGCTTCGGTTACGAGAACGGCGGGGGCTGATGTCCACAATGGACAGTGCCCCCGCCGGTCTCACGCACTCACTTGCCGGTGATCTCGTGGTACTTCTTTTCGAGGTCCTCGAGCCCGCCGATGCCCAGGAACGCCTGCTCCGGGTAGTGGTCGAAATCGCCCTTGGTGATGCGGTCGAACGACTCGATGGTCTCGGCCAGCGGCACCGTGGAGCCCGGGATCTGCGTGAAGGCCTCGGCCACCAGCATGTTCTGGGACAGGAACCGCTCGATCCGGCGCGCCCGCTGCACGGTCAGCTTGTCCTCTTCGGAAAGCTCGTCCATGCCGAGGATCGCGATGATGTCCTGCAGCTCCTTGTACTTCTGCAGGATCCGGATGACCTCGGAGGCGACGCGGTAGTGGTCCTCGCCGACGATCGCCGGGTCGAGGATCGTCGACGTCGACGCCAGCGGGTCCACCGCCGGGAAGATGCCCTTCTGGAACACCGACCGGGAAAGCTCGGTGGTGGCGTCCAGGTGGGCGAACGTCGCGGCCGGGGCCGGGTCGGTGTAGTCGTCCGCGGGAACGTAGATCGCCTGCATCGAGGTGATCGAACGGCCCCGAGTCGAGGTGATCCGCTCCTGCAGCTGGCCCATCTCGTCGGCCAGCGTCGGCTGGTAGCCCACCGCCGAAGGCATGCGGCCCAGCAGGGTCGACACCTCGGAACCGGCCTGGGTGAACCGGAAGATGTTGTCGATGAACAGCAGCACGTCCTGGTTCTGGACGTCGCGGAAGTACTCCGCCATGGTCAGCGCGGACAGCGCGACGCGCATGCGCGTGCCCGGCGGCTCGTCCATCTGGCCGAACACGAGGGCGGTGTCGTTGATGACGCCGTCCTCGGACATCTCCAGGAAGAGGTCGTTGCCCTCACGGGTGCGCTCGCCGACGCCGGCGAACACCGACGTACCGCCGAAGTTCCGGGCGACGCGGGTGATCATTTCCTTGATCAGCACCGTCTTGCCCACGCCCGCGCCGCCGAACAGGCCGATCTTGCCGCCCTGCACGTACGGGGTCAGCAGGTCGACGACCTTCAGGCCGGTCTCCAGCATCTCCGTCTTGCCCTCAAGCTGGTCGAAGGGCGGCGGGTTGCGGTGGATGCCCCAGCGCTCGAGGTCCTCGCCGTAGCCGGGCTCGTCGAGGCACTCGCCGAGCGCGTTGTAGACGTGGCCCTTGACCTTGTCGCCCACCGGAACGGTGATCGGGCCGCCGGTGTCGGTGACCTCCGCGCCGCGGACGAGGCCGTCCTGGGGCTGCAGCGAAATGGTGCGCACGAGGTTGTCGCCGAGGTGAGCGGCCACCTCGAGGGTCACCGTCTTGCGCAGCTGCTCGAACTCGATGTCGACCTTGAGCGCGTTGAACTGGTCGGGAACGGAACCGCGCGGGAACTCGACGTCGACGACCGGCCCGGTCACCGAGACGATGCGCCCCTTGGCGCGCGGGGCTTCAGTACTGGTCATCAATCATCACTTCCTGCTGCGGTGAGCGCGTTCGCGCCACCGACGATTTCGGAGATCTCCTGGGTGATCTGCGCCTGCCGGGCCTGGTTCATCTCCCGCGTCAGCGTGTTCACCAGTTCGTTCGCGTTGTCCGACGCGGCCTTCATCGCCGTCCGGCGGGCGGCCAGTTCGGACGCCGCGGATTCGAGCAGCGCGGAGTACAGCCGGGTGTTGATGTACTTCGGCAGCAGCGCGGAGAGCAGCTTGTCGGCGCTGGGCTCGAACTCGTAGCTCGGCAGCAGACCGGCCGGCTTCTCGTCCTCGCCGTCGGAGTACTCGACTTCCAGCGGCGCGACGCGCTTGGCGACCGGGCGCTGCGTCAGCATCGACACGAACTCGGTGTAGACGACGTGGATCTCGTCCACGCCGGTGATGCCGTCGGCGTTGCCAGAGGCGTCGTCGACACCCGCGTTGAAGGACTGCACCAGCGTCTCCGCCGCCGCGACCGCGTCCGGGTAACCCGGCTGGTCGGAGAAGCCGGTCCAGCTGCCGGCCACCGCGCGGTTGCGGAACCGGTAGTAGTTCAGGCCCTTGCTGCCGGTGGTGTAGACGTCGACCTCCTTGCCTTCCTTCTTCAGGAGGGCAAGCAGCTCTTCGGTCGCCTTCAGCACGTTGGAGTTGTAACCGCCGCACTGGCCCTTGTCACTGGTGACGACCAGGACGGCGGCGCGCTTCGGGTTCGGGCGCTCGACCAGCAGCGGGTGGTCGAGGTTGGCCGCCGCGCCGGCCAGCGCCGAGAGCACCTTGGTGATCTCGTCCGCGTACGGCCGGGAAGCGGCGACCTTCGCGCGCGCCTTGGTGATGCGCGCGGTGGCGATGAGTTCCATCGCCTTGGTGATCTTGCCGATCGACTTCGTCGCCTTGATGCGCGAGCGAAGCTCCCGCAGTTGTGCGGCCATGGGCTACCAGCTCACTTCTTCGGGGCGGGCTTGTTGACCTTGACGGTCTCCTGCCCGACCTTCTCGGCGGCCATCGCGTCGGCGTTCGACTCGAGCGGCTTGCCCTCGGAGGTGGTGAACTCCTTCTTGAACTCGTTCACCGCCGCGATCAGCGCGTCGCGGGTGTCGTCCTCGAACTTGCCGGTGTCGCGGATCGCGCCCAGCACCTCGGCGTGCTTGCGCCGCGCCGAGTCGAGGAACTCGAGGTTGAAGCGGCGCACGTCCTCGGTCGGGACCGAGTCGAAGTAGCCGTTCGTGCCCAGGTACACCGTGGCGACCTGCTCCTCGACCGGAACCGGCGAGTACTGCGGCTGCTTGAGCACCTCATACAGCCGGGCACCGCGCTCCAGCTGCGCCTTCGACGCGTCGTCCAGGTCCGAGGCGAAGGCGGCGAACGCCTCCAGCTCCCGGTACTGGGACAGGTCGATGCGCAGCGAGCCCGCGACGTTCTTCATCGCCTTGACCTGCGCGGCACCACCCACGCGGGAGACCGAGATACCCACGTCGATAGCCGGGCGCTGACCGGCGTTGAAGAGGTCCGACTGGAAGAAGCACTGGCCGTCGGTGATCGAAATGACGTTCGTCGGGATGTAGGCCGACACGTCGTTGGCCTTGGTCTCGATGATCGGCAGACCGGTCAGCGAGCCAGCGCCCAGCTCGTCCGAGAGCTTCGCGCAGCGCTCAAGGAGACGGGAGTGCAAGTAGAAGACGTCGCCGGGGAACGCCTCGCGGCCCGGCGGACGGCGCAGCAGCAGCGAGATCGCGCGGTAGGCGTCGGCCTGCTTGGTCAGGTCGTCGAACACGATCAGGACGTGCTTGCCCTCGTACATCCAGTGCTGGCCGATGGCCGAGCCGGTGTAGGGGGCGATCCACTTGAAGCCCGCCGAGTCCGACGCCGGGGCGGCGACGATGGTGGTGTACTCCATCGCGCCCGCGTCCTCGAGCGCCGACTTCACCGAGGCGATCGTGGAGCCCTTCTGGCCGACCGCGACGTAGATGCAGCGAACCTGCTTCTTCGGGTCGCCGGTCTCCCAGTTGGCCTTCTGGTTGATGATCGTGTCCACCGCGACCGCGGTCTTGCCGGTCTTGCGGTCGCCGATGATCAGCTGGCGCTGGCCGCGGCCGATCGGGGTCATCGCGTCGATCGCGGTGATGCCCGTCTGCAGCGGCTCGGCCACCGGCTGGCGCTCGACCACCGAGGCGGCCTTGAGCTCCAGCGCGCGGCGGCCGGTGGTCTCGATCTCGCCGAGGCCGTCGATGGCCTGGCCGAGCGGGTTGACGACCCGGCCGAGGTAGCCGTCGCCGACCGGCACCGAGAGGACCTGGCCGGTCCGCTTGACCTGCTGGCCTTCTTCGATGCTCTCGAAGTCGCCGAGGATCGCCGCGCCGATGGAACGCGCGTCCAGGTTCAGCGCCACGCCAAGGACGCCGCCCGGGAACTCGAGCAGCTCGTTGGCCATGGCCGAGGGCAGCCCTTCGACGTGGGCGATGCCGTCACCGGCGTCGGCGACGACGCCGACCTCTTCCCGCTCCACCGAAGGGGCGTAACTCGAGACGTAATTCTCGATCGCGTGGGCGATCTCGTCCGAGGAGATCGTCAGCTCCGCCATTTCGTTCCCGCTCTCGCTTCTGTTCTGTCCAGTGTGCAAAGTCTGTAGTGCCGCTCAGGCCCGGCTCAGCGTGCGGCGCACCGCCGCCAGCTGCCCGGAGGTGCTGCCGTCGATGACCTCGTCCCCGACGCGGACGACGAGGCCGCCGCCGAGTGCCGGGTCGATCTCGACGTGCAGCGCGATCGGCCGCCCGTAGATGCCGTCGAGCTTGGTCCCCAGCAGGGCCCGCTGCTCGTCGGTGAGCGCGTTCGCCGAGGTCACGTACGCGACCGAGCGCTCGCGCCGCTGCGCGGCCAGCGCGACCAGCTTGTCGAGCGCGTTGCCGATGCCGCGCCCTTTGGCGCGCTGCACGGCCTGCTCGACCAGGGTCTCGACGACCGCGTCGACCTTGCCCGCGAACAGCCCGCGGACCAGGGTCCGCTTCGCGTCGGCGGGAGCGCTCAGGTCAGACAGCGCCGCCTCGAGTTCCGGGGCGCCCGCGACGATCCGCGCGACCTGGAACAGCTGAGACTCGACGGTTTCGATGTTCCCGGCTTTCTCGGCGGCGGTGAGCAGCGCCGAACGGCCGGCCGACTCGAGCCCGTCCACCAGCTCGCGGGGACTGGACCAGCGGCTGCCCGCCACGGTGTCGAGCACCTTCAGGGCCTGCTCGCTCAGCTTTCCGTCGAACAGGCGGCGGACCAGGCCCTGGCGGCTCTCCGGAGCGACCGAAGAATCGCCGACCGCGCGGCGCAGGCCGATTTCGCGGTCGAGGAGGTCGACGACCGAGAGCAGCTCGTCCCCGACCTTCGCGGGTTCGGCGCCCGCTCCGGCCAGCACCTCGCCGAGCGAACGCTCGGCGAGGTCGAGCGCTTCACGGCTCGCAGCATGCAGCGTCATCTCTGGTTACTTCCCCGCTCCGTTGGTGGCCCCGGCGGTGTCCAGCTCCGCGAGGAACCGGTCGACGGTGCCGCGACGGCGCGCCTCGTCCTCGAGCGACTCGCCGACGATGCGGCCGGCCAGCTCGACCGCGTTGCGGCCCATTTCGGCCCGCAGCTCGGCGACGATCTGCGCCTTCTGCGCCTGCAGCTGCGCGTGGCCCTGCGCCACGATCCGCTGGGATTCGGACTCCGCCTGCTCCCGCAGCTCCGCCTTGATCTGCTCGGCTTCGAGCCGGGCGTCGTCGCGGATCTTCGCGGCTTCGGAACGGGCGTCCGCCAGCTGCGCCTTGTACTCCGACAGCGCCTTCTCGGCCTCTGCCTGAGCCTTCTCGGCCCTCTCGATCCCGCCTTCGATCTTCTGCGCCCGCTCCTCGTACGCCTTCTCGAAACGAGGGACGACGTACTTCTTGAGGATGAACAGCAGGATCAGGAAGGCGACGATGCCGAGGATCACTTCCGGCCACGCCGGAACGATCGGGTTCTCTGATGCGAGTACCGCTTCGGTCTTCAGCACAACGTCTCCTTACGCGAGAGCGGACGACTCAGGCGGAGGCGATGAAGTAGATGACGATACCGATCAGGGCCAGCACCTCGGTGAGCACGAAGGTGGCGTAACCGATGCCCTGGAGCTTGCTCTGGGCCTCCGGCTGACGGGCGGTGCCGTTGATCACCGCGGCGAAGATCAGGCCCACACCGATGCCCGGGCCGATCGCGCCCAGGCCGTAGCCGATCGCGGCGAGGCCCTTGTTGAGGTTGATGGTCTCGGCGGCGGCCTGGGCCAGAACGATGTTGCTCACGTGCGTTTCCCTTCACTTCGGTCCGCGCACTCACGCGGATCGGGGTCTTGAGGTGTTCTCAGTGCTCCGACGCCAGCGCGGCGCCGATGTACCCCGCGGACAGCAGGGCGAAGATGTACGCCTGGAGGCACTGGATGAACGCCTCCAGGAACGTCAGGCCGATGGCGAAGATCCACGCCACCAGCGACACCGGCTTCAGCGCGATGCTCGAGGTCTCGGTCAGCAGGAAGGTGCCGCCGAGGGTGAAGACCGCCAGGATCAGGTGTCCCGCGAACATGGCCGCGAAAACACGGATGGCGAGCGTGAGCGGGTTCAGGAAGAACTTCTCCGCGAACTCGATCAGCGCGTACAGCGGCAGCACCGGGCCGGGGACGCCGGCCGGAGCGAGTTCCTTCTTGAAGTACCCGCCGAGGCCGTGCTTCTTGATCCCGACGTAGTGGTACATCGGGTAGACCACGAGCACCGACAACGCGATCGGGAACCCGAACCGCGCCATGGTGGGGAACTGCAGGAACGGGATGACCCCGTAGAGGTTGTTCAGCAGGATGAAGGTGAACAACGCGAAGATCACCGGCACGAAGCGCTGGAAGTCCTTCGAGCCGATCTGCTCGCGGGCGATGTTGTTGCGCGCGAAGTCGTAGATGCCCTCGGCCACGAACTGGCCTTTGGTCGGGACCGTCTTCAGCTTGCGCGTCGCCAGCAGGAAGTACCCCGCGATGATGATCACCGAGAGCACCACCAGAAGCATCGGCTTCGTGACGAAGCCGAACAACGGCGGCAGCTCAAAGCTTTCGGCGCCAGGGGGCGCGAAGGTCGCACCCTCGGTCAGTACCAGCGCGGCCACTGGGCTCCTCCCGGTTCTCCCGGCCGGCGTTCACTCCGCCGGGGGAATCGTCACGATCTGGACTTAACGTACCCGATACTCATCGGGACGCCGGAGGCGGCGGTACCCACCGTGCGCGGAGCCAGTCAGCCGGTCCGCGCACGAGGGAGGTCTCGCGTGAACACTGCCCTGCGGTCTACTTCGGACCAGCTGCTGAGAAGGCGGAACCATCCGGTCGCCACACTGCTGATCGCGGTTCGTCGTCGGGAGTGCGCGGCCGAGGCCGCCACCCATGACGCGGACCATACCAGCAGGTCAATCACTGCCGTACAGGCGTACTCCTTACCAGCCGAATGGTCCAGGACCTAGGTCCCGGACCCGGCGGGGACCCTTGTCCCGAACCCGTCAATTCGAAGCGGGAATGATGGTCGGGATACGCGCTTTGCGGAATGCCGCGAACTCCACGGCGGCCGCCACGAGAATGGCGACGATCATCGTGATCCCGAGCGAAAGCGGGTGCAGCACGGTGACGCCCTTGAGCAGAGTGAGCGCGAGGAACAGCAGGATGNCAGGATGACCTTCGCCGCGTAACCGCCGAGAGCGATGAGCATCACCAGCGACGGGTCCTGTCCGGCGGATACCTTCATCATGCCCAGCGTGGACAGCGACGCGACCATCGCCAGCACGCCGCCGACCAACGCCCCGAGGAAGCCGTGCAGTCCGTTGAGGACGGTGAAAAGCACAATGCAGACCAGGATGAACGGCGGGGTGAACAGCAGCGAGGCGCGCGTCATCGAGCGCGCGAGCTGACGCACCGGAGCGGCGTGCGGGTTCTCCGGAGCTGTGGCCTGAGCCGGTGCCTGGGACGTCTCGGGCGTCTCGGTGTCGCTCACTGCAATCGCTCCTCGTTCGGTTCGACCCGCCAGTATAGACCGCCCGCGGACTCAGATGCCGTGGCGGTGGCGGGAACGCAGTCGCGGCACCAGCGAAACCAGCACCGCGACCACCAGCGCGGCGCCAATCGCCCAGAACACCACCGGGCTGTCGAAAATCGTGATGGAGACCGCTCCGAACGAGAGAATTCCGGCCCACAAATAGATCAGCAGCACCGCGCGGCGTTGCGAATGGCCGATTTCCAGCAGCCGGTGGTGCAGATGCATTTTGTCGGCGGCGAACGGGCTCTGCCCGCGCCGGGTGCGCCGGACGACGGCCATCACGAGGTCGAGCACCGGCACGAAAAGCACGGCCACGACGACGACCAGCGGGGACAGCAGGGCGAGCGCGTCCGAGGCGGAGAACCGGGTGTAGTTGACCCGTCCGCTCGCCGAGGTGGTGGCCCCGGCGAGCATCAGCCCGATCATCATCGATCCGGAGTCGCCCATGAAAATTCTGGCGGGCTGGAAGTTGTACGGAAGGAAACCGAGACAGGCCCCGGCGAGCGCGGCGGCGATGAGCGCGG
>NZ_LWSF01000001.1:603056-814388 GCF_001651785.1 Amycolatopsis sp. M39 | reverse complement strand
CCGAGCCCGCCGGCCAGCCCGTCGAGGCCGTCGACGAAGTTCATCGCGTTGACCATCACCACGACCATGACGACGGTCAGCAGCGCGCCCTGGTTCTTGTCCAGCACCAGCACCGAGCCGATGGAATCGCCGTTGCCGCCCCACGGCACCCAGAACGACACCCACTGCACGCCGAAGATGACGAGGATCCCGGCGCACATGACCTGCCCGGCGAGCTTCGTCCAGGCGTCCAGCTCGAACCGGTCGTCCAGGATGCCGATGAGCGAGATGACGCCCGCCGCGAGCAGCACGCCGACCGCGTCGTAGGAGACGTCGAACCCGTGGCTGAGGGCGGGCAGCTGGTGCGCGAGGCCCATCGCCGCGGCGATCCCGAGGTAGATGCCGACGCCGCCCATCCGCGGGATCGGCTTGACGTGCACGTCGCGCGCGCGAGGGTTGGCGATCGCGCCGATCCGGATGGCCACGCGCCGCACGACGCCGGTCAGCAGATAGGTCACCGCGGTCGCGGTCAGCGCGACGAGCAGGTACTCCCGGATCGGGAGAAGTCCTTGGACTACAGGCATGTGTCACGCCCGCCGGGAGGTCGGAGTCACCGGCTCACGCTACCGCGCCCGCGTGCGGCCCCGGTGAACGGCAGTCACTTCCCCGGCTCAGTCCAGCGTCTCCTCGGCGACGCCGATCACCTCGGCGATGGCGGCCTTGGCGACCGCGCCCTCGCGCAGCACGAGCGGCTGGTCGCCGGTCAGGTCCACGATGGACGACGCCACCGTTTCCCCGCTCGACCCGCCGTCGAGATACACCGACACCGAATCGCCGAGCTGCTCCTGAGCGTCCTCGACGGTCGAAGCGGGCGAACGCCCGGAAACGTTCGCGCTCGACACCGCCATCGGGCCGACGTCGCGCAGCAGCTCGAGCGCGACCGGATGCAGCGGCATCCGCAGCATCACCGTGCCGCGGGAGTTGCCGAGATTCCATTGCAGGCTCGGCGCGTGCGGCAGCACGATCGACAGATCGCCCGGCCAGAACGCCTCGATCAGCGCCCGCGCCTGCGGCGGGACGCCGAGCACCAGACCGTCCACAGTGGACCACGAACCGACGAGAACGCCGACCGGCATGTCCGGGCCGCGGTTCTTCGCCCGCAGCAACGCCTGGACGGCGCCGGAGTCGAACGCGTCGGCTCCGATGCCGTACACCGTGTCCGTCGGCAGGACGACCAGCCGGCTCGACCGCACCGCGGCGGCCGCCGCGGACAGGCCTTCGGCTCGGGATTCGCGCTTGCCGCAGTCGTAGACCGCACTCATGCCGGGAAGCCTATCCCCCGGCGCCCCTGGCAGGCGCTGCCGAGGTACGTGAGAGGAATCTGATTCCCTCCGGGTTCCCCGCACGTACCTCGCCGAGCGGTCAGGCGCCGTAGGTGGCCTGCTTCACCGCGAACACGTTGCGATTCCCCTTGCCCTCCTGCAGCGACCACAGCAGATCCGCGGCCTTCGGGTCCTCCCAGTACGAGATGCTCTCCCCGCTGCTCACCCAGGCGTGCGTAGCCGGGCCCGCGGCCGGGGTCCAGTAGTACAACTGCTTCGCCGCGGAGGAGTTGAACCACCAGCGGCCGTTGTGGGAGGCGACGCCGTTGAGGTTGTACCAGGGCAGCTTCAGCGCCTGGCTCGCCGTCGTGGAGGCGGCGAACGTCGTCGCTCCCGAGGCGAACGGGAAGCGCACCGCCCGGGGCGGGCGGTTCGGGTAGTCCTTGCAGTCGGCCTTGCAGGTGTACTCGGTCATCACGATCGACTTGCTGACGCGGTCCAGCGAGATGCTCGACCAGGCCAGGTTCGTGCCGGACGTGGTGTGCGCGGCGACCGTGCCCACCTGCGGCAGGACGTAGCGGTAGTTGTGCGCGTAGTACTGGCCCCCGGACTGGCCGATCTGGCCCGCCGTTCCGCCCGGGTTGACCTCAAGGATCTTGCGCATGTCGAAGACCCGCATGCCGCCGCCGGTGTCGGCGACGTACAGGTAGTCGCCGTACCAGGAGACGCCGCCGGCGTGGATCGGGATGTCCTGGTAGTTCGGCGAAGCGTTCGTGCCGGTCGGTTCGACGAGCAGGATCTTGCGGTACTTGTTCGGGTACGTCGCGTCCCAGTCGGCGAGCGTGATCCGGCTGCGGACCTGTTTGCCGCCGCATTTGTCGCGCGTGTACCAGCTGACCGCGACGAGCTGGTGCCCGTCGTAGTTGCCGCCGTTGTCGCCGCCGACCGCGTCGCGGCTGGTGGTGATGCCCTGCGGGTAGTTCGTGCAGTCGCCGTTGTCGCCGTCGTCGAACCGGAAACCGCCGGTGAGCCCGGCCGGTTTGAAGCTCGGCGGCAGGGCTTTGCGGTCGTGGTTCGCGGTGGCCATGACGGTGTGCACCGGCGCGGTGTGCAGCTTCGCCGCGAGACCGGAGTAGACCGCGTCGTACTTGTGGTAATCCGAGGTCAGCGTGTATTCGCCGGCCGGAAGGGTGGTCGGTCCGGCCGCGGCGGACGCGCTGGTGGCGCTCGCGGTGAGCGCACTGGCGGCGATGAGCACAGCGCCGCAGCCGGCCGTGATGCGATGACGCAAGAACATGACTCCCCCAGAAGTCTGATTGTTCGGCCGCCCCAAGGTAGGGGGTCGCTCGATTGAGGGCAACCCGGGCGAAAGGCGCCATCCGCCGTGCGGACGGAGGGCGCCTTTCCCGGATCAGAACCCGATCGCGGGACAGGCGGTCGTCGTGGTCTTCGCCGGGTCGGCGACAGACGTCGCGGTCAGCCGCACGCGAGCGGTGTGCGGTGCGCCTGCCGAGCGTTTCGCATAGGCCTGGATTTGCGTCGAGCCGCCGAACTTGGCGGTGGTCAACGCGTTCGGGAGCCGGACTTCCCAGCCGCGGGTGTCCGTGGACGCGGTCAGCCGGTAGGTGTCCTGGTCGTACGGGGCTGCCGCGCCGCGTGCCGAACCCTGGTTCGACAGGCGGAAGTCGCAGGTAGCGAGGCCACCGCGGGTGAACGCGGGCAGTGCGGGCCGCAACCACGCGCCGCGCGTCTGCGGTCCGGCGCCGTCGAGCGACGCGACGGTGACCGTGTACGACAGCACGCCGCGGCTGTCCCGGTCGAGGTCGGTGACGAGGAAGCGCAACCGGTTGGCCTCGTCGGTGTACTCGTAACCGCTGGACGTGCCGGTGCCCGCCTTGAACGTGGCGTCGTTGAGCTGCCGGTAGTCGCCGACGGTGATCTTGACCGGGGTGCCGTCCGGCCGGACGTAGTCGGTCAAGCCGATATCCTGCGGGTTCGCGTCCACGATCCATTCGAACGGCGCGGCGTCGCGGCTCTTGGTCTTGGCCAGCAGGACGCCGGAGTCCGGCGCGAACGAATCCGAGCCCATCCGGTCGACGACCTCGACGCTGTAGTGGTCGTACCCGCCGCCGTCGCACTTCGGGTCCTTCGCCGGATCGCACCGGGGTGAACGGTCGCCGCCGGTGAGCGCGATCGTGATGCCCGCGTACGCGCCTTGCTCGGGCACCGCCTCCCGCGCGGTCACGCGAGCGGTGACCGGACCGGTCGTGGCGAGCTGGTTCCGGTCAAGGTTCAGGACGGACTTCGGATCGACGATGCCGAGCTTGAGTTTGTTGCGCAGCATGTGGTGCGCGCCCATCGAACCGCCTTCGGTCGCGGGGATCTGCCAGCGCGTGTGCGGGCCGCCGGGACCGTTGAAACTGCCGCGCGACAACATTTCCCACGGTCCGGTGTAGGACCGCCGGGGCGGATCGCCGAACGGGTTGTTGTAGTTGTCGCCGATGCCGAGGATGTGGCTGAACTCGTGCGCGAACACGCCCTGGCCGGAACTTTCCGCCTGCGTCGAGGATCCGTTGGCGGCGTTGGGCCAGATGGTCGAGGCCGAGGCCCACGACGTCCACGGCACGTACCGCGTGTGCGCCCAGTTCCGCTCGCCCGGTTTGCTGCCCGGCGGGCCGAATTCGGCGGGCACGTTCTCCTTCGAGCCGAACTTCATCTCGCCGAATTCCTGCCACGTCGAGCTTTCGTCCTGGCCCGCGGAAAGGAAGAAGACGAAATCGAACTGGTCGGCGACCGGACCGACGTCGGCGCGCCACGCGTCGCCCGCGTCCTTGCGCAGGTCCCGGGTGCAGTCGGCGTTCGCCGGGCAGTCCTCCGGCTGCATTTCCATGCCGTACTCGAAGGATGCGCCCGGCATCCGGTAGGGGCCGAACGCGGTGAGGTCGACGCCGAACCGGCCGCCGGAGTCCTCCATCCAGTACTCGTTGATGGTGTGGCCGTGGTTCAGGGTCTCGGGTTTGTTGAGGAAATCCTGGTAGTGCTGCGCGACTTTCTCGCGCGGCAGATTGCTGGCCGACGGCGACGGATTGCCGAAGACGGTCGAATGCGGCGGCTTCGTGACGACGAAATCCGCGTCCGGGTAGTCGGCGAGCACGACGGCGCCCTTGAACGTGCGCACGGTCGGTTTCAGCGCCGGGTCGGCCCAGTTCGTGCCGGGGACGTGACGGTAGTCCTGCCAGGTCATGCTCGCCTGGTCGGCCCAGTGCGCGGAGTCCAGCGGCGCGGGCCAGCCCTGGGTGAGCGGATCGGCCGCGGCGGTCCCGGCGAGCAACGCGGGAGCCAGCGCCGCGACCGCCACGACGACACCGACGCGGCCACGGGCGTTCCGGCTCCGGTGATCGCGGCGGGGTAAGGGGGATTTCATCCTCGCTCCTCACAGTCCGCCGGTCCGCCCGGCGGTCCCGAGGCCCGACGCTAACGGTGATCGTTAGGCGAGCGAACGAAATCCACCCCGCTGCCGCACGACGAAAGTCGGGCAGGAGCGGGGCAAAGGTGCGAATGGCCCAGCGCGGAGGCCGGACAGCGCCGCGGGAAGTCCGTGAGGGGCACCTTCAGGGACGCTGATTCCCTCAGAGGGTGTTTCGAAACCCGGTGGCGTGGTCGAGCGTTAGCTGTGACACCGGGGCGGCGTGGCGTTCATCGGGCGGTTGTGTGCAAGCTGCCGTGTAACACAAGGATTCAGCGACTGACCACGCGGGTTTCGAAACACTCCCTCAGGGTTCCCCTCACGAACGCCCACCGGCCCTGAAGGGGTCCTTCAGGGGCGTTGGGCGAAGCGAGGCTCAGCCCAGCCGGCGAGCGGTGACGAACCGTGCGCGTCCGCTGTAGTCGGGATGATCCTCCATCCCGGTCAGCACCCGGCGCGCCCGGACCAGCGCGGGCACCGCCGAACCGTGGGTGTCGTCGTGTTCGATCGCCAGTCCGCCGCCCGGGCGCAGCAACCGCGCGCCGGCCGCGATCGCGTGCCGGATCACCGCCAGCCCGCTTTCCTCGGCGAAGACCGCGCGCGCCGGGTCGTGTTCGCCGACCTCCGGCGGGACCGGCGTGCCCTCCGGCACGTATGGCGGGTTGCAGAGCACCAGGTCCACGAGACCGTCGAGTTCGGCGAACATCGTCGGGTCGGCGATGTCGCCGGAGTAGAGCCGGATCGGGGTGTTGCCCGCCGCAGTGTGCACGTCGGCGTTGTGCCGGGCCCAGGCGAGTGCCTGCGGATCGACGTCGACCGCGTAGACCACCGCGTCCGGGCGTTCGTGCGCCAGCGCCAGCGCCAGCGCGCCGGAGCCGGTGCACAGATCGACCACCACCGGGTATTCGCGGCCCTGGAGGAACTTCACGCCCCATTCGAGCAGCAGTTCGGTTTCCGGGCGCGGGACGAACACGCCCGCGCCGACGTTGACCGTGATGTTGCCGAGCGCGGCCCAGCCGGTCAGGTACTGCAGCGGGATCCGTTTCGCGCGCTGTGCGACCAGCTGGCCGATCGCGTCGATCACCGGCGGGTCGACCAGCGGCACCATCGGCAGCCTGCCCCGTTCGACGCCGAGCACGTGCGCGGCGATGAGATCCGCGTCCGACCGCGGCGATTCCACGCCCGCCTCGGTGAGGATCCGGGTGGCCTCCATGATGGCCAGGCGCAGCGGCTGCCGATTCACTGGTCGTCCTTCACTCGTCGAAACTGCCCCCGGCGGGGGTGCTGCCCAGCGTATCGACCCCCGGCCGCGCAGACCTCACGCCTGGCCGAGATACCCGGACAGGACTTCGCGCCGCTGGGCGAGATCCCCGATCCGGCGGTCCACTTCGGCCAGTTCGCCGCGCAGTCTGCGCACCAGGTCGGGGCACAGGTCGAGATGCGCGGCGGGTCCGCTCGCGCAGTCGAGCATCCCGGCGATCATCTCCGTGGTGAGGCCCGCGGCCAGCAGTTTCCGGATCTGGCACACCCGGACGACGGCCTTCTCGTCATACACCCGGTAGCCGCTCGTGTTGCGCGTCGAGGTCAGCAGGCCCTGCTCGCCGTAGTACCGCAGCAGCCGCGGCGCGACGCCGGTGCGCTGCGCGAGTTCGCCGATCAGCATCCGATTTTCCTCTGTTTCTGGCCTTCACACTGGTGTCAATCCTTAACGTCGCGGACATGACAGAACATTTCGCGCCCCTCGTCGCAGGACAGGGCCCCGGCCTGCTGCTCGCCCACGGCGCGGGCGGCGGCGTGACCGCCAATTTCGGTCCGTTGCTGGACGATCTCGCCCGCACGCACACCGTGGTCGGGGCCGACTACCCGGTCGAGGGCGGCACGCTCGACGAACTGGCCGACGGACTGGTCGCGGCCGCCGTCGACGCCGGGGTCGGGAAGTTCACCGTGCTCGGCTACTCGCTCGGCACGGCCGTCGCGGTCCGCGTGGCCACCCGGTATCCCGAACGCGTGACCGGCCTCGTGCTCACCGCGGGCTTCGCCCGGCCGGACGCACGGATGGAGCTGGCGCTGGACCTGTGGGCAGAGCTGCTGAAGGGCGACCGCACCCTGCTCGCCAAGTACCTGACGCTGACCGTAGTCAGCGAGCCGTTCCTCGCCGCGTTGACGCCGGAGCAGCTCACCGCGGCAGTCGCCGGGCTGGCCGAGTCAGTGCCCGCGGGGACGGCGTACCAGGTCGAGCTGGCGCGGAATGCCGACACCCGCGCGGAACTGGCGTCGATCGCCGTCCCGACGCTGGTGATCGCCACGACGCTGGACTCGCTCGTGCCGCCGAGGCACTCGCAGGAGCTGGCCGACGGGATTCCCGGCGCGGAGCTGGTCGAGATCGCGTCCGGGCACGGCATCGGCGAGGAAGCGCCGGAAGCCTGGCTCACCGCGATCCGGAAGGCGCTGCGATGAGCCGCCAGGTGGTCCTGCCGAACGAGTCGCCCGATCTGACCCCGCGCCGCCTCGCCGACCTCGCCCGGCTGGCCGAGGAACTGGGGTACGAATCCGTCTGGCTGCCGGACCACGTGCTGCCGCCGGAACCGTTCGGCGAGGTCTTCGGCGGCGTGTACGAACCGCTGGCGACGCTCGCCTACCTGGCCGCGGCGACCGAACGGGTCCAGCTGGGCACGTCCGTGGTGATCGTGCCGCTGCGCGAACCGCATCTGCTGGCCAAACAGGCCGCGACGATCGACCGGCTGTCCGGGCACCGGCTGGTGCTGGGCGTCGGCGCTGGCTGGAACGAGCCGGAGTTCGCGGAGCTCGGCGCGGATTTCCCTCGCCGCGGTGCGACTGTGGACGAGACGCTTTCATTGCTGGAGCAGCTGTTCACCACGGGGCGGGGCCGCTCCGGCGGGTACTTCGAGCCGCGGCCGGAGGGCCGGATCCCGATTCTGGTCGGCGGGAACTCGACGGTCGCGCTGCGCCGGGCGGTCCGGGCCGGGGACCAGTGGCTCAGCGCGGGTCTCTCGCCGGGGACTTTCGCGGAACGGGTCGCGAAGCTGGACCAACTCGATCCGGAGCGGCGCGTGCGGCGGATCGCCCGGCAGCAGTTCGACGAGAAGACAGCCGTCCAGACCTACCGTGCGTATCGGGAGGCCGGGGCGGACGCGGTGGCCTTGCACTTCGGGGGTGACGAGGGATACGAGGAGCGGATGGCGGGGTTCGCGGCGGAAGTCTCGTGAGTGTCTGTCCCGGTCAGAACCGCGATAGACACGCACGACGCCCCGACACCGACTGTCCTCAGCAGACTCGTCAGCCGGAGCCGTGCACGCTTTCCGCTCTGCTGGTGTTCTTCGCACCGAGGAAATCCCCGCCGCCGCCGGAGAATCAGCCAGCCTGAGCGGCGAGCCGTTCCTCCCGGTCAGCCGACGCCAGCGCGTCCAGCACCCCGTCCAGCTCGCCGTCGAGGACCTGGTCCAGGTTGTAGGCCTTGTAGTTCACCCGGTGATCCGAAATCCGGTTCTCCGGGAAGTTGTACGTCCGCACCCGCTCCGAACGGTCCACCGTCCGGACCTGCGAACGGCGCGCGTCCGACGCCTTCGCCGCCGCCTCTTCCTCGGCGACCTGCTGCAGCCGGGCCTGCAGCACCTGCAGCGCCCGCGCGCGGTTCTGGATCTGCGACTTCTCGTTCTGGCACGACACGACGATCCCGGTCGGCAGGTGGGTGATCCGCACTGCCGAGTCGGTGGTGTTGACGCTCTGCCCGCCGGGACCAGACGAGCGGAACACGTCGATGCGCAGGTCGTTCGGGTCGACCTCGACCTCGACCTCTTCCGGTTCCGGGTAGATCAGCACGCCGGACGCGGACGTGTGGATGCGGCCCTGCGATTCGGTCGCGGGCACCCGCTGCACCCGGTGCACGCCGCCCTCGAACTTCAGCCTCGCCCAGACGCCTTCGACGTCCGCGGCCTTGCTCTTGAGCGACAGCGTGACGTCCTTGTAGCCGCCGAGGTCCGACTCCGTCGAGTCGAGCACCTCGGCCTTCCAGTGGTGCCGCTCGGCGTAGCGCAGGTACATCCGCAGCAGGTCGCCGGCGAACAGCGCGGATTCCTCGCCGCCTTCGCCGGATTTGATCTCCATGACGACGTCGGAGCCGTCGTAGGGGTCGCGCGGCAGCAGCAGTTCGGTGAGTTTCGCTTCGAGCTGCGGGATTTTCGCCGTCAGCTCTTCGGCCTCGGCGGCGAACGCCGCGTCCTCGGCCGCCAGTTCCCTGGCCGCGGACAGGTCGTCGCGGGTCTGGTCCAGCTCGCGCACCGCGCGCACGACCGGGCTCAGCTCGGCGTAGCGGCGGCCCAGTTTGCGGGCACGGGCCTGGTCGGCATGCACCGCGGGGTCGGCGAGCTGCTGTTCCAGCTGTGCGTGCTCGTCGAGCAGCCCCTTGAGCGAACTCGAATCCACTTCGCCGTCTCCCTCTCGCGAACAGGCCCGGACAGAACAACGGCGCCCACCCGGGCGTGCGGGTGGGCGCCGTCGAACAAGCTACTTGGCGTCGGTCTTCTGCTGACGCTTGCCGTAGCGCTTCTCGAACCGGGCAACCCGGCCACCGGTGTCCATGATCTTCTGCTTGCCGGTGTAGAAGGGGTGGCAGTTCGAGCAGATCTCGACGTGGATCTGACCCGACTCCTTCGTGCTGCGGGTGACGAAGCTGTTCCCGCAGTTGCACGTGACGGTCGTGGCCACGTATTCGGGGTGAATACCGCTCTTCATGGTGTCCTCTCTCGTTGGCCCCGGGTCCCCAGTGCGGGGTGAACCGGTGCCGGACTTCAGCGGGTCATTCTGCCAGACGCGCTGGCAAGGGCTTCAACACACCCCGGTGACCAGGTATTCCGCCGCCGGTCGCGACGGCCGGCGGTGAAGGAAATTCGCATTGTACGGATTTTGTACCCGCTGGCGTGAAGCTGGCCGAGTTCGTGAATCGCTCACTTACTGGAGGTCCGGACATGCGCACGACCGACCTGCTCACCCGGCTCGCGAAGCCGGCCGCGGCGCTCGCACTCGCCGCTTCCGCCGCGGTCTTCGCGCCTGCCGCGAATGCTTCCGGCGGAATCACCGCCGCGGACGTGAACCCCGCCGCCGGAACGTTCTCGGAGCTGTCCGAGGCGAACCTGACCGGAGCCGCCGACGGCACTCCGGCCGGTGCGGTCGCCTGGTACAAGGCGCACGCCGGAAGCACCGGGTGGGAGCACTACTGCGAGAAGGCCGCGGAGAACTCCTACGGCGTCACCGGGGTCTGGGCGTCGGCCAACGCACATTGGAACGGGGCCAGCCCGAAGCACACCAGCGGCAAGCCGCCCGCCGGTTCGTTCGTGTACTGGAACATCAGCGCCTACGGCCACGTCGGCATCGCGGACGGCAACGGCGGTTTCTACGCCACCAGCGTCGGCGGCAAGATCGGCCACGGCAGCTCCACGAGCTACTTCAACAACTACCGGGGCTGGACCCCGGCCGCTGTCCCCCGCCACTGAGCTTTCTGCCGCGCCACCTCCCCGGTGCGGCAGAAAAGTCCGTGAAGGGCTCCCTGAAGGAATCTGATTCCCGCACGGAGTCCTTCACGGACCGCCACGCGAACCGGCCCGCCCCCAAGCCGATGGGGGCGGGCCGGTTCGCGTGGCGGCGAGACTCAGTCGTCGTCTCCGCCGCCGAGGGCGGTCTTCGAGACCTGCATCAGGAATTCGATGTTGGTCTTCGTCTTGCGCAGCCGCGAGATCAGCAGGTCGATGGCCTGCTGCGAGTCCAGTGCGTGCAGCACCCGGTGCAGCTTGTGCGTGACCGCCAGCTCGTCCGGCGAGAGCAGCAGCTCTTCCTTGCGGGTGCCGGACGGGTTGACGTCCACCGCCGGGAACACGCGGCGCTCGGAGATCTTGCGGTCGAGCTTGAGCTCCGCGTTGCCGGTGCCCTTGAACTCCTCGAAGATCACCGTGTCCATCGTGGACCCGGTCTCCACCATCGCGGTCGCGAAGATGGTGAGCGAGCCGCCGTTCTCGATGTTGCGCGCGGCGCCGAGGAAACGCTTCGGCGGGTACAGCGCGGTCGAGTCGACACCACCGGACAGGATCCGGCCGGACGCCGGAGCGGCCAGGTTGTAGGCCCGGCCCAGCCGGGTGATCGAGTCGAGCAGGACGACCACGTCGTGGCCCATTTCGACCAGGCGCTTGGCCCGTTCGATGGACAGCTCGGCGACCGAGGTGTGGTCGGAGGGCGGGCGGTCGAAGGTGGAGGCGATGACCTCGCCCTTCACCGACCGCTGCATGTCGGTGACCTCTTCCGGACGCTCGTCGACCAGCACGACCATGAGGTGGGCCTCAGGGTTGTTCGTGGTGATCGCGTTCGCGATGTCCTGCATGATCGTGGTCTTGCCCGCCTTCGGCGGGGACACGATCAGCGCGCGCTGGCCCTTGCCGACCGGCATGATCAGGTCGATCACCCGGGTCGTGAGCTTGTGCGGCTCGGTTTCCAGCCGCAGCCGCTCGTTCGGGTACAGCGGCGTCAGCTTGGTGAAGTCGGGACGGCGCTTGGCCTCGTCCGGCTCCAGGCCGTTGATCGAGTCGACGCGCACCAGCGGGTTGAACTTCTGCCGCTGCTGCTCGCCCTCGCGCGGCTGGCGCACGACACCGGTGATCGCGTCGCCTCGGCGCAGGCCGAACTTGCGGACCAGCGACAGCGACACGTACACGTCGTTCGGCCCGGCCAGGTAGCCCGAGGTGCGCACGAACGCGTAGTTGTCGAGCACGTCCAGGATGCCCGCGACCGGCAGCAGGACGTCGTCCTCGCGGATCTCGGTGTCCGGAGCGCCGCCCTCGCGCTGGCCGCCCCCGCTGCCCCGGCGGCGGCGGTCGCGGAAGCGGCGCCCGCGGCGGCCGCCTTCCTCGTCGTCGTCCTGCGGGCCGTTGTTCCGGTTGTCGCGGTTGTCCTGCTGGTTCCGCTGCCGGTTGTCCTGGCGGTTGTCCTGGCCGCCGCGGTTGTCCCGGTTGCCGTCGCGGTTGTCGCGGCCGTTGTCCCGGTTATCGCGGTTGTTGTCGCGGTTGTCCCGGTTGTTGTCGCGGTTGCCGCCCTGGCGGTCGCCGCGCTGGTCGCGCTGGCCGTCGCCCCGGTTCGCGCCGCCGCGGCGGCGCCGGTTGCGGCCGCCCTCCTCGGACTGGCCCTCGGACTGGCCCTCGGAACGGTCGTGGCGCTCCGGGCGCTCCTGCGCGGCGGGCTTGCCGTCCTGCGCGGTCTCCGCCTTCGGGGCGTCGGCTTGGGGAGTCTCCGCCTTGACCGGCTCGGCCTTGGGGGCCTCGGTCTTGCTGGGAGCCTCGGTCGCGGCCGCCTTCGGCGCGTCGGCCTTGGCCCGGCGGGCGGGCTTCTCGGCCTTCTCCGCCTTGACCGGCTCGCCGACGCCGTCGAGCGGCAGCGTCTCGGCCGCCGCGGCGCGCTTCTTGCTCTTGCCCTGGCGCTCGCGGATCGCGGCGATCAAGTCCCCTTTGCGCATGCCGGTGGTCTCGCCCACACCCAGTTCGCCCGCCAGCTGGCGGAGCTCGGCGATGACCATTCCGGACAGGCCCCCGGCGCGGCGCTTCGGAGCGGCCGCGGTCCCATTGGTTTCAGCGGCCGCGGCGGGGGTCTCCACGTCGCCGCTCAACAGATCGGTGTTGCTCACACATGTCCTTCCTGACCGATCCACGTTCCAGGTGGATCAGCGGACTGCCGCCGGTAGCGAGACGGCTTCTGCCTCCGATGCGGACGGCTCGCGCCCAGCCGTGCGAGACACAGCGAAGCGCCGCCAGCACAGGGTGTTTGCCCCCTCCGGACGGAGAAAGCGGAATTCGGCACCGCCGGAACCGGAAACCCGCCTGCGTCCCTCCGCCTCCCGCGTGCCGGGCGGTGCGGAATCGGCGGATCGACGAAGGATGCGGACCGGAGCCGCCGCTAGGGGCGGACAGGCCCGGCATCGGGTGCGGAAACGCACGGTGATCGAACGCCCCCGAGGGTAGACCGCGCCCTGTCCGGGTGCAACAACCACCCCCCGCGTGGCGCACGCTGCCGTCCAGCCTGTGACCAGGTCGTCACCCGGCCACAACCTGCACGCCATCGCGGTCCACGGGCAATTCGGCGACGTCAAACCCGGTAACGTCCACTCCCGCCGGGAGTATTCCCGTGAGCGTGAGAGCGAGCACAGTCGGACCGGCCCCGGAAATGGCGGCGGGAACGCCGTGGGCACGCAGCGTGCGCACGAGTTCCGTGCTCGCCGGGTATGCCTCGGCTCGGTAATCCTGGTGCAAGCGGTCCTCGGTGGCAGCCATCAGCAGTTCGGGCCGTTCGGTGACCGCCAGCACGGCGAGCGCCGCCCGTCCCGCGCTGTGCGCCGCGTCGGCGTGCGGCACCTGCGACGGCAGCAGCCCCCGCGTCATGTTGGTGGACGACTTCTCCGCGGGCACCGCGACCACCGGCCGGATCGCCGCATTCGGCTCCACGCGTTCGGCGCGGAACCGGCCGTCCTCGGACCACGCCACCACGAGCCCGCCGAACAGGCTCGCCGCCGTGTTGTCCGCGTGGCCCTCGAACTCGGCTGCGAGCTGGAGCGCGTCGGCGTCGAGCGGACGCTCCGCCAGCGCGTAGCCCAGCGCCACGCCGGTCACCACCGCGGCCGCCGACGACCCGAGGCCGCGCGCGTGCGGAATACTGTTGTGGCAACGAAGATGCAGGCCGGGCGACCGCACGTCGAGGTGTTCGCAGGCTCGCCGGAGCGCGCGGACCACCAGGTGGGATTCGTCGGTCGGCACGTCCTCGACGCCGCCCGCTCCCGCGTCGAGCACCTCGATCTTCAAGCCGCCCTCGGTGACCTGCAGTTCGACCACGTCGTAGCGGGCAAGGGCGAGGCCGAGTGCGTCGAATCCCGGGCCGAGGTTCGCCGTTGACGCCGGAACCGTCGCGCGGAGCCCGGTCACCGCCGTCACGACCGCGCCCCGAGGTGGCATTGGGTGCAGGAAATGAGCCAGCGGCGCGCAGCGCCTCCGTGAAGTGCGGCGGCAGGGGCATGGACGGAGCACCCAATGCCACCTCGGGGCGATGCGGGCGAAGCGGGTACCGGGCCGGTCATCGCAGGTCCAGCGCCGCCGCGACGGCCGTCGGATCGACCGCGAGCGGTTCCACCTCGACGTTGCCCTCCAATGCCGTCGCCGGGTCCTTCAGGCCGTGCCCGGTGACCGTGCAGACCACCTTCGCGCCCTTCGGCAGCCGTCCGTCCGCCGCGGTGGCCAGCAGGCCGGCCACGCTCGTAGCGGACGCGGGCTCCACGAAGACTCCCTCGCGGCGGGCCAGCAGCCGGTACGCCTCAAGGATTTTCTCGTCGGTGATCGCGTCGAACAGGCCGTTCGATTCGGCGCGCGCGTGCACCGCGCCGTCCCACGAAGCGGGGCTGCCGATGCGGATCGCGGTCGCGATGGTGTCCGGGTCGGCGACCGGTTCGCCGTGTACCAGCGGCGCGGCGCCGGCGGCCTGGAAACCGAACATCCGCGGAGTGTTCTTGACCACACCGTCCGCGGCGTACTCCGAATAGCCCTTCCAGTACGCGGTGATGTTGCCCGCGTTGCCCACCGGGAGGCAGTGCACGTCCGGGGCCGCGCCGAGCACGTCGCAGATCTCGAACGCCGCGGTCTTCTGCCCGGCGATGCGCACCGGGTTGACCGAGTTGACCAGCGTGACCGGATAGTCCGCCGCGGTCTTGCGGGCGAGTTCGAGGCAATCGTCGAAATTGCCGTCGACCTGGAGGATCCGCGCGCCGTGCAGCACCGCCTGGGCGAGCTTGCCCATCGCGATCTTGCCTTGCGGCACCAGCACCGCGCAGGTGAGCCCGGCCCGTGCGGCGTACGCGGCGGCCGAGGCCGAGGTGTTGCCGGTGGACGCGCAGATCACCGCTTTGAGACCGCTCGCCAGCGCGTGCGTGATCGCCACGGTCATCCCGCGGTCCTTGAACGAGCCGGTCGGGTTCGCGCCCTCGACCTTCAGGTACACCTCGGCTCCGGTCAGCTCCGACAGGTGCGCGGCGGGCAGCAGCGGGGTGTTGCCTTCGCCGAGCGTGACCACGCGCGCCCCGTCTGGGACCGGAATCCGGTCGCGGTAGGCCTCGATAATCCCCGGCCACGCACTCATGCTTCCGCCTCGATATCCACGGTTCGCTGGCAAGCTGCGCTCACTGGTCTTCGCCTTCCACCCGCATCACGCTGACAACCTCGTGCACCACATCGAGTTTCGCGATTTCGTCCACAGTGGACTGCAAAGCCGCGTCGGGTGCGAGATGAGTGACCACGACGAGGCTCGCCGTGTCGTTCGCGTCGCGCTGGCGCACCGCGGCGATGCTCACGCCGTGCGCGGCGAACGCCTGCGCCACCTGGGCGAGCACCCCCGCGCGGTCCGCGACGTCGAGGCTCACGTGGTAGCGCGTCGGCGTCTGGCCCATCGGCCGCACCGGAAGCGCGGCGTGCGCCGATTCGCGCGGGCCGCGGCCGCCGTGCACCTGGTTGCGCGCTACCGCGACGAGATCGCCCAGCACCGCGCTGGCGGTCGGTGCGCCACCGGCGCCCTGGCCGTAGAACATCAACTCGCCGGCCGCGTCGGCTTCGACGTAGACCGCGTTGAACGCGCCGCTGACGCCAGCAAGCTGGTGGCTGCGCGGAATCATCACCGGATGCACGCGGGCGGACACCGATTCCGTGCCGTCGTCCGCGGTCACGCGTTCGCAGATCGCCAGCAGCTTCACTGTGCGGCCGAGCGTGCGCGCCGCGGCCAGATCGGACGCCGTGACGTCGGCGATGCCTTCGCGGTGCACGTCTTTCGCGGTGACTCGCGAGTGGAACGCCAGCGAGGCAAGGATCGCGGCCTTCGACGCGGCGTCGTAGCCGTCGACGTCCGCAGTCGGATCCGCTTCCGCGTACCCGAGCCGGCTCGCCTCGTCGAGCGTTTCGGCGTAGCCCGCGCCGGTGGCGTCCATCGCGGAGAGGATGTAGTTCGTGGTGCCGTTGACGATCCCCATCACGCGGGTGATCCGGTCGCCCGCCAGCGATTCGCGCAGCGGGCGCAGCAGCGGGATGGCCCCGGCGACGGC
The DNA here is from genome assembly GCF_001651785.1 of Amycolatopsis sp. M39. NCBI lineage: Bacteria > Bacillati > Actinomycetota > Actinomycetes > Pseudonocardiales > Pseudonocardiaceae > Amycolatopsis > Amycolatopsis sp. M39. The sequence goes on along the minus strand of NZ_LWSF01000001.1, from coordinate 798,496 downwards.
GGCCTCGAAGTAGAGGTCCGCGCCGCTGGCGTCGGCCGCCTCGAACAGTTCGGCCGAATGCTCGGCGAGCAGCGCCTTGTTGGCGGTGACCACGGATTTGCCCGCGTTCAGCGCGGCGAGCAGCCAGCTGCGCACCGGGTCGATCCCGCCGACCAGCTCGACCACTACGTCCACGTCGTCGCGGACCACGAGCGCCGCGGCGTCGTCGGTCAGCAGTTCGGCGGGCAGTTCCGGGTGCTTGTCCGGACGCCGGACCGCGATGCCGACCAGTTCCACCGGCGCGCCCGCACGAGCGGCCAGCTCGGTGGCCTGTTCGGTGAGCAGCCGGGCGACCTCGCTGCCGACCGTGCCGCAGCCGAGCATCGCGACCCGGATGGGCGCGCGGTCGGTTGGAGACAGGCCTTTCGGAGACACAGTGGACACTTCTCAAACCTCCAGGCGCAGCATGTCGTCCGTCGTCTCCCTGCGCAGCAGCAGCCGGGCGGCACCGTTGCGCACGGCGACCACCGCGGGCCGCGGCAGCCGGTTGTAACCACTGGCCATCGCGTAGCAGTAGGCGCCGGTCGCCGCGACGGCCAGCAGGTCGCCGGGAGCCAGCGTGTCTGGCAGCCAGCAGTCTCGGACGACGATGTCACCGGACTCACAGTGTTTTCCCACCACGCGAGACAACGCCGGGGTCACCGGCTCGTCGCCGTCGGAGGCCGACCGCGAAACCACCCGGCAGTCGTACACCGCGTCGTAGAGCGCCGTGCGGATGTTGTCGCTCATCCCGCCGTCGACGCTGACGTACCGGCGGGCGGTCTCGTCGCCGAGCGCGACGTCCTTGATCGTGCCCACTTCGTACAGCGTGAACGTGCCCGGACCGGCGATCGCGCGGCCGGGTTCGCCCGCGATGCGCGGCACCGGAAGCTCCGCGTACGCGCATTCCTTGCGGACGATCTCGCGGATCTGCGTGATCATCTGCGCCGGCGGCGGCGGGTTGTCCTTTTCGGTGTAGGCGATGCCGAAACCGCCGCCGAGGTCGACGACGTTCATCTGCTCCAGCAGGTCCCGGCCGTGCTCCTTGGCCAGCTCGGCGAGCAGCCCGACGACACGGCGCGCGGCGACCTCGAAACCGTCCGCGTCGAAGATCTGCGAACCGATGTGGCTGTGCAGCCCGACCAGCTTCAGCGACGGCGCGTTCAGCACCCGGCGCACGGCTTCGGCGGCATCGCCGGAAGCCAGCGAGAAACCGAACTTCTGGTCCTCGTGCGCGGTCGCGATGAATTCGTGGGTGTGCGCCTCGACGCCGACCGTCACCCGGACGAGCACCTTCTGCTCAACCTCGTGCGCGGCGGCGATTTCGGCGAGCCGGGCGATCTCGTAGTACGAGTCGACCACGACGGTGCCGACGCCTGCCTCGACGGCCGCGTCCAGTTCGGCGACTGATTTGTTGTTGCCGTGGAACGTGATCCGCTCCACCGGGAAGTTCGCGCGCTGCGCGACGGCGAGTTCGCCGCCGCTGCAGACGTCGAGGCTCAGGCCCTGTTCGGCCACCCACCGGGCGATCTCGACGGACAGGAACGCCTTCGACGCGTAATGCACGAGCGCCGGGTCGTCGAACGCCTCGGCGTAGTCGGCGCAGCGGGACTTGAAGTCCGCCTCGTCGACCACGAACAGCGGTGTGCCGTATGTCTGCGCGAGATCGCGCACGTCGACGCCGGCGATTCGGACGACGCCGTCCGCGGCGCGATAAGTGTTGCGCGGCCACACTTTCGCGGGCAGTTGGTCGAGTTCGCCCGCGCTCGCGGGCGGGAACCCGGAGGCGTCGGCATGGGGGTAGACGTCGGCGTGGCGGGGGCCCGCGGGGTGCGCCATGGTTTACATCCGTTCCGGAGCGGAGACACCGAGCAGCGACAGGCCGTTCGCCAGGACCTGGCGCGCGGCTTCGCACAGGGCGAGCCGGGCGTACGTGAGGGGAGTGGCCTCCTCGTCGCCCTGCGGGAGGACCCGGCCCACGGTGTAGAACTTGTGGTACGCGCCGGCCAGTTCCTCAAGATAGCGGGCCACGCGATGCGGTTCGCGCATCTCCGCCGCCCGGCGCACCACCGCGGGGAATTCGCCGATGGTGCGGATCAGGTCGCCTTCGGCGGGCAGGGTGAGCAGCCCGAAATCGACGTCCTCGCCGATCTTGAGGCCCAGGTCCGCCGCACCGCGCCGCAGCGACGACAACCGGGCGTGCGCGTACTGCACGTAGTAGACCGGGTTGTCGTTGGAATGCTTGCGCAGCAAGTCCAAATCGATGTCCAAAGAGGAATCGACGGAGTAGCGGATCAGCTCGTAGCGGGCCGGGTCGACGCCGACCGCCTCCACGAGGTCCTCAAGCGTGATCACGGTGCCCGCGCGCTTGGACATCCGCACCGGCTTGCCGTCGCTGACCAGGTTCACCATCTGGCCGATCAGCACCTCGACCGTCGCCGGGTCGTCGCCGAACGCCGCGGCGGCCGCCTTGAGCCGCGCGATGTAGCCGTGGTGGTCCGCGCCGAGCATGTAGATGCACAGGTCGGCGCCGCGGTTGCGCTTGTCCTTGAAGTAGGCCAGGTCGCCCGCGATGTAGGCCGGGTTGCCGTCCTTCTTGAGCACGACCCGGTCCTTGTCGTCGCCGTACTCGCTGGACTTGAGCCACCAGGCGCCGTCGGCGAGGTAGAGGTTGCCGGAGTCCTTCAGCTCCTGCACCGCCGCGGCGACCGCGCCGGACTCGTGCAGCGAGTTCTCGTGGAAGTAGACGTCGAAATCGGTGCCGAACTCGTGCAGGCTCTGCTTGATCTGGCTGAACATCAGGTCGATGCCGATGCGCCGGAACGTCTCGTGCCGCTCGTCCTCGGGCAGGCTCAGCGCGCTCGGCTCGGCCTTGATCACCTCGGCCGCGATGTCGCTGATGTAGCCGCCCGCGTAACCGTCCTCCGGCGCGGGCTCGCCCTTCGCGGCGGCGATCAGCGAACGCACGAAACGGTCGATCTGCGCGCCGGCGTCGTTGAAGTAGTACTCGCGGATCACTTCCGCGCCCTGTGCGCCCAGCACCCGGCCCAGCGCGTCGCCGACCGCGGCCCAGCGCGTCCCGCCGAGGTGGATCGGGCCGGTCGGGTTCGCGGAGACGAACTCCAGGTTGATCCGGCGCCCGGCCAGCGCGTCGCCGCGGCCGTACTCCGCGCCCGCGGCCAGCACCTGGCGCACGACCTCGCCCTGCGCGTCGGCGGCGAGCCGGAAGTTCAGGAAGCCCGGTCCGGCGACCTCGGCCGCGGTCACGCCGTCGGCGCCGGCGACGACCTCGGCGAGCGCCTCGGCGAATTCGCGGGAGGCCATCCCCGCCTTCTTGGCCACCTGCAGCGCGAGGTTGGTCGCGTAGTCTCCGTGGTCCGGGTTGCGCGGGCGTTCGATGGTCACGGTCTCCGGCAGCACGGCGGCGTCGACGCCGCGTGCGGCGAGGACCTGCACGGCGGAGCTGCGGACCAGATCGGCGAGAGCGGCGGGAGTCACTCGCCGAATTCTAGGTGCGCTTCAGCCGCGCGCTTCCGGCGGTACAGGCTGGCGAGACGGCGGGCACACCGGAGGCGGATGTTCCCCCTCGCCGGGGCGCCCGTGGGTGTTCACGGTGATCGCACGCGCGGTCTCTACACTGGGCTACCGGCAGGGTCCGTCCGGATCCCTCCCCCGCTCTCACGAGGAGATCTCGGCAATCATGGCCAACGGGACCACCAAGAAGAAGGGCTCGTCCGCGTCCGCGGTGAAGGCGGCGAAGAACCGCTCGGTCGTCATGGGCAAGCGTACGCCCTGGGGCACCATCATCGGCGTCGTCGTGGTGGTCGCCCTGCTGGCCGGCGTCATCGTCTACTACTTGCAGGCCTCCGCGCCCAAGCGCGACCAGGCCTCCCGGGACGAGGCGGCGGCGTCCTTCGCGCCGACCGCGAGCAACCCGGACCCGTCGAAGAAGATCCCCGGCGTGGTCACCAAGCAATACGCCGGATCGGTGCACATTCTGCCCACCGAGCGGGTGGCCTACGACCAGAGCCCGCCCTTCGGCGGCCCGCACGACGGCTACTGGGCCACCTGCACCGGCGTCGTGTACCCGACCGCGGTGCGCAACGAGAACATGGTGCACGCGCTTGAGCACGGCACGGTGTGGATCGCCTACAACCCGGACAAGGTCAAGGGCGACCAGATCCCGCTGCTCGAGGCGCGGGTCAAGGGCAAGCCTTACACGATGATGTCGCCCTACCCTGGCCTGGACAAGCCGATCTCGCTGCAGTCGTGGGGCCACCAGCTGAAGCTGGACAGCGCCGACGACCCGCGCATCGACCAGTTCATCGCCGCGCTGCGGACCAACCCGAACGGTGTGTACCCGGAGATCGGCGCCTCGTGCGACGCGCTCGGCAAGGGCATGTTCGACCCGGCCAACCCGCCGAAGTTCGACCCGAGCAAGCCGGGCAAGGACGCGAAGCCGATGGACTACAAGGGCAGCACCGGGGCGCAGGGCGAGCAGGGCGGCATGCCGGGGACCCCGCCGGCCGGGCAGTGACCGTGAGCCGCACCGAAGACGGCTCCGGCCACTCCGGCCAGGCTGAGGCGGGCGGCGTCGAAACCGCCCGCTCCGCCGAGTTCGCCGGGGAGTCCGCTCCGGTGGAACGGACCGGCTGGTCCCGGTGGGTGGTCATCGGCGGGACGCTGATCGCGGTGCTGCTGGTCGGGGCCGCGATCGGGGTCTTCGCGACGCGGCTCACCGACGGCGGCGACGCGGTGCCCGCGACGCCGGGTGCGGGTTCGGTCGAGGTCGGGTTCGCCCAGGACATGTCGGTGCACCACCTGCAGGCGGTCACCATGGCCGGCTGGGCGCGCGACCACTCCACCGACCCGGAGATCCGCCAGCTCGCGTTCGACATCGAGCGCACGCAGACCGAGCAGGTCGGGCGGATGAAGGGCTGGCTCATGCTGTGGGACCAGCCCGAACAGGCGACCGGCGCGTACATGACGTGGATGACCGAGCCGATGGGCCACGCGGGCATGCGGATGCCGACGAGCAGCCCGGCGGGCGGCGCGCCGATGCCGGGCATGGCCACCGACGCGGACCTGGCGAAGCTGCGCTCGCTGTCCGGCCGCGCGCTGGACGTCGAGTTCCTGCAGCTGATGCTGCGGCATCACCAGGGCGGTGTGGCGATGGCCGAGTACGCGCAGGACCACACGTCCAATGACGCGGTGAAAGCGTTGTGCCGCAGCATGTTGGTGTCTCAAGGGGCGGAGATGGACCAGATGAAGCTCATGCTGAAGGGGCGGGACGCGCAGCCGCTGCCTTTCCCCTAGAGCACTCCCGAGCTTTTGTACGCAGGCCGCGCCAGGTCCTTGACCTCGCCCAGCGTCCCCCATTCGTCGCGCCCCAGCCGGGACAGCGGCCGCAGCCGCTCGATCAGCGGATGGTCGCCGTCAAGAACGTTCTCGGCGACCGCGAGGTGCACGACCCGGCCGAACACCACCGTCGAGCGGCCGAAACCCACCGTGCTGTGCAGTTCGCATTCGAATGCCACCGGCGATTCCGCCACCCGCGGCGGGCGGACCTTCAGGCTCGGCTCGCGGGTCAGCCCGGCCTCGTCGAATTCGCTCAGCTCCGGCGGGAAATCCGCGCCGGTGGCGTTGATCTGCTCGAACAGCGGCTCGGGCGCGAGGTTGACCACGAATTGCCGGGTCGCCTCGACGTTGCGCAGGGTGTCTTTCCGGCCGACCGAGGTGAACTGCAGGACCGCGGGCGCGGGCGAGGCGACGGTGAAGAACGAATGCGGCGCGAGGTTGTCCACTCCGTCGCGGGAAATGCTCGACACCCAGGCGATGGGCCGCGGTACGACGGTCGCGGTCATCAGGTGGTAGAACGCGTTCGGGGCCAGCTGTGCGGGGTCGAAGTCCTTGCGCATAACCCCCGGTCTACCAGGACAGCTCCGTGCACCGGCGGGCGCATTGCGGTCCCTCGACTTGCAGCGTCGCGTGTTTGATCTCGTAGCGGACCGACAGCAGGTCCTGCGCCTCGGTGAGCACGGTGGACTGTTCGGCGCCGGCCTGCATCGTCAGGTGCGCCGAAGCGACCTCCATACCCGAGGTGAGGGTCCAGACGTGCAGGTCGTGCACGTCCGCGACGCCCGGCAGCGCGGCGAGTTCGGTGCTGATCTCGCCCACGTCCACACCGGCGGGCGCGTGCTGGAACAGGATCCGCAGCGCACGGCGGGCGAGCGTCCAGGTGCGCGGCAGCACGAAGAGGCCGATCGCGACACCGATGATCGGGTCGGCGTAGCGCCAGCCGGTGGTGAGCGTGATCGCGCCGCTGAGCAGCACGCCGACCGAACCGACGAGGTCAGCCAGCACTTCGAGGTACGCGCCGCGGACGTTCAGGCTCTCCTTCGCACCCGAGCGCAGCACCAGGAACGACACGACGTTGGCGACGAGACCCGCGGCCGCGGCGAGCAGCACCGGCAGGCCGGGCACCTCCGGCGGGTCGGCGATCCGGCCGATCGCCTCGACCGCCACGTACCCCGCGACACCGAACAGCAGCACCGCATTCGCAAGCGCGGCGAGGACTTCCGCCCGGTACATGCCGAACGTACGGCTGGGCGTCGGCCCGCTGCGCCGGGCGAGCACGATCGCGGCGAGCGCCATTCCGACGCCGAGAACGTCGGTGAACATGTGCGCGGCGTCGGAGATCAGCGCGAGCGAACCGGTCGCGAAGCCGACCGCGAACTCCAGCACCATGAACCCGGCGCCGACCGCGAGAGCGATCAGCAGCGCGCGGACGTAGCGGCCGGACGCGCTCGCCGGAGCGGCGGTGTGCCCGTGGCCGTGCCCGTGTCCCATCGCTCGCCTCCCGGGTTTCGGTGTCGAGAGGAATATATAGTGACATGCGCATATGTGCAATACAGGGTAGCCTAACTTCACTCTAATGCCTGGTGGAGCGTTTCTCCCAGCCCTGTTCCGCGAGGTGGGAAAGATCAGCGCACGAGCCGGAAGAACCCGCGGATCTGCTCGACGAGCGACGCCGGTTGCTCCATCGCCGCGAAGTGCCCACCGCGCGGCAACCGCTCGAACCAGCGCAGATCGGTGTACTTGAGCTCCGCCTGCCGCCGCGACGGGCGGACGATGTCGCGCGGGTAGACGGAGATGCCGGACGGCGCCGTGACGAGATCGCCGAAGCTGCGGTAGCTCTCCCAGTACAGCCGCGCGGACGACGTCGCCGACGCGGTGAACCAGTACGCCGAGATCGCGTCGAGCAGCTGCTGCCGGGTGACCGCGTCCTCCGGGTGACCGTTGTTGTCGGTCCAGGCCCAGAACTTCTCGGCGATCCAGGCTGCCTGACCGGCCGGCGAGTCGGTCAGGCCGTAGCCGAGCGTTTGCGGACGCGTGCCCTGTTGCCCCGAATACCCCCGGCCGGTGCGCCGGAACTCCGCCGCCGCTCGCGCGCCTTCGCGTTCCTCGGCGGTCTCGTCCTCGAAGTCGCCCGCCGGCGCGGCCGCCATGTTGACGTGCACCCCCGCGACCCGCTCCCGCGCCACCTCGCCGAGTGCGCCCGAGACCGCCGAACCCCAGTCGCCGCCTTGCGCGCCATAGCGGTCGTAGCCGAGCGAGACCATCAGCTGATCCCAAGCCGTCGCGATCTTCCGCACGCCCCAACCGGTTTCGCCCGGCTTGGCACTCCAGCCGTACCCCGGCAACGAAGGCGCGACGACGTGAAACGCGTCCGCCGGGTCGCCGCCGTGCGCCCGCGGGTCGGCCAGCGGGCCGAGGAGGTCGAGGAACTCAAGCACCGAACCAGGCCAGCCGTGCGTGATCACCAGTGGAAACGCGTCCGGCTCCGGCGAACGGAGGTGCACGAAGTGGATCCCGAGGCCGTCGATCTCCTGACGGAACTGCGGGAAGACGTTGAGCCGCTCGGCGAACCCGAAGTCGTAGTCCTCGGCCCAGCTGCGGCACAGCTCCTCGGCATAGCCCAGCGGCACCCCTTGCGACCAGTCGCCGACAGTCTCCGCTTCCGGCCACCGAGTGCGCCGCAACCGCGCCCGCACGTCGTCGATGTCCGCTTCAGCCGCCCTGACCTGGAACGGCTCGGCACTCACCGCCGCCTCCCTCCGCGTCGACGGTTCGACGCTACCGCGTTAAGCACCCTCCTGTGCACGACCGGAACGGGGCATGCGCTAGGCTCTGTCCAGTCGCGCAAGCGAGCCCTCGTAGCTCAGGGGATAGAGCACTGCCCTCCGGAGGCAGGTGTCGCAGGTTCGAATCCTGCCGAGGGCACCACAAGGATGGGAACGGGAGAGATGTCAGAGATGACATCCTCCCTTTTTCGTTTTCAGACGGCGGGACCGCAGGTCCAATCAGCGCGACTGGGCCTGGCTTTGCCGCCGTTCCCCGGATTCCGGCCTTCGGGATGAGATCGCGTTGGCGCGGTCGGCGGCTCGTGAGCCGGGATGAGTCGTTGACCCGCGGCCGCCGGTTCGTCTCCGCACACCGCGGCACCCGCGTCGCCGCCCGGTTGTGCCGGGTACCGCTGCTGCCCGGGTTCCGCGAACGACGGGGCCAAGCCCACCGGGGTGCTTACGGCAAGCCGGTCCGCCGAAGCGCCGGGGCTGGCGGCTGCCGCGCGCTCGCCCCCGCGTCCTTGCGCATCCTCGACCGCACCTGGAACCGGACGCCTTCCGGTGCTTCGAGGGAGAACTCGTTTCCCCGCCCGGGCACCACGTCGACGGTCAGGTCGGTGTGCCGCCAGTACTCGTACTGGTCGGCGCTCATCCAGCCGGGAACCCGCCGAGACCCGATCCCGGCCGAGCGGTGCGCCGGTTCCGCACGACCGGGCGGCAGCGACAACTCGTGCCCGGCATCGGCTGAACCCGTGCGCCGTCATCGCCCGCGGGCCGATCGTCGAGTCAGGCGATTGCCTCGACCGTCTCGGACCAGCCCGCCTTTGCCGGTCTTTGTGCGCGCGTGGCCGTTTCCGGCGAGGGCTGCGCGAAGGAAGGACCGGTGTCAGGGACTCCCGAGCGCCGCGCCGCCGAGCTGACCCGACCAAGTTCTCGCGCCGACCCGCGAAGGCCTCCGTGGCCTCTCCTCGGAAATCGGCAGGCGACAGCACCTCCGGTGGTCCTCCGCGGATTCCCGCTCAGCGCGGTCGTACTTCGGCTTTGAGAATGAGCCAAACCGCTGTTCCGATCCGGATTCAGCGTCCCAGAGCAGTCCTGGGCCCGCCTCGGACCACCCGATCCGCAACGTTCAACAGCAGTGTCACCACCCTCGCCGCCTGCTGCGCGCACACGACACGATGACGGCGTCGTGAGCGGCCTTTTGCTCCGCCGAGGCTGCTGGTCCGATCAGCGGGGTTCATGGACAGGCTGCGCAACTACCCGATTCCGCACCATGCGCCCGGTGTGCTTCGAGTTGACGAGGATGACGCACACTCGATTCGCCAGCGATTGCCTTGCGCGCTGCGGGCACCAGAACGGGTCGGCCTCAAGAACGGTTTTCCTTGCCCGCTCGGCAGGCAGGCTTTGCCCAGGTCGCAACCCGTTTCGACGTGGCTGGCGCAGCCGTCCCAGTACTTCCGCACCGAACCGGTAAGACGGTCTGCGGCACGCAGCGGAGCGCCGAGCAGATTCCGGTGGCCGAGGACCGGCCGGCAGGAGTGCAGCAGACCAGTTCTGTGCGTAAGGGATCTCGTGCTGACGGCAGAATCGTTCCACGATCGGGTGAGTGCGGCGCAGGTGCGGGCGGGGTATGCCGGAAAAGAGGTGGTGCTCGATCTGGTAGTTCAGGCCGCCGCGGATGTCGCGCGAGCTCAGCATTTGCCGGAGCAGGCCTGCCGGTCGTCGTCGGCATTCCCTTGTGGTTGGGCGCGAACGAACAGCCCAGGTAAATGCCCCAGAGGGCTTGGTGCACCACGACGAACGTGACCGGGCGAGAGCACGAGAAACACCGCGTGCGGCAGCCCGTGACGGCGCGGTCAGCAAGGTGCCTTCGACGCGGCGCATCTTCGTCTCGCCGCGCCACACCGCCCGGATTCCCAAGACGTGCGGGTTGAGCCCTTCGAGGGTGCGCAGCGGGAAGAAGAGAACCGCCTGATTCTTGGCCAGCCAGCGGAGAAAACCCTGTTTCACGCGGGCCTGCCGGCTGGTGAAAGCCAGCGCCGGGAGGTCGAGGTCGGGGTCGTGCTCCTCGTGGCCGGGGTCGGCGTGGTGCCGGTTGTGCCCGGCGATCCGCCGCTGGTAGCTCATCCCGACCAGACCGCCGTGCACGACGCCGGGTCCGGAAAATCTGCTTGTGCCCGGCGTCGTGGCCGACGAACGCCAGCTGCGCGAACACCACGGCCAGCAGAACCGCGATCAGCAGCTGCCACCACGTGCCGCCCAGGAACGCGAACCCGACCCACGGTCCAGAGAACACCGCCAGGTCCGCGGTGATCACCGCGGCGTGCTAGCAGCGGCGGCGGCGCAGCAGCCCGGCTTCGCGAACTTCGGCGAGCAGGCTGCCTTACCCCGCCGACGCGTTCACCAGCGCGACGTCGCAGACGCTCCGGCGGCGAAGGAGGAAAACCGAACGCCGCGGCTGCGGCGGTGATCGGCGGCGGAGAGCGTGCGTCCGGCGGCGGGCGAGTCGGGATGACTGAACAGCACCGGTGAAGCCGGGACGCGGGCGCTGCGGGAATGTACGGGTGTGCGCGACAAAAGAAACTCCTGGAAAAGAGGCCGGAAGGTGAACACGGCCGACGGTGACGCATGAGCACCGAACAGCGGCGTCGAGCAGGTCGACGCGCACCGGGTTCGGGCAGAGGCTTGGTCGCAGCTCGGACAGCGTCGCCAAGGTTCCTCGTGACCCAGAGTCGGAGGCGCGGCGCGAGCCTGCTCCTGACGACACTACGCGCATCAGAGGGAAACCGCCAGCGGAGGGCCCTTGCTTGACGGCCCGCGTGCCGGTGTGCTCCACTGTTCAAGGTTAAAGATTTTTGTGCTCGTTGTTCCTGACGCCCGCAGAGGTTTTTGGCGAGCGTCGGCTCTGTCCCCTTTCGGGGCTCTTTGATTTCACGCTCGCGACCCGGCCGCCTCGTACGAGGTTGCGCCGCATACTCGACGCGAGAAGGAAAAATTCTGATGTCCCAGGGTACTGTGAAGTGGTTCAATTCCGAAAAGGGATTCGGATTCATCGCTCCCGACGACGGTGGCAGCGACGTGTTCGTCCACTACTCGGAAATCACCGGCGGCGGCTTCCGCAGTCTCGACGAGAACGCCCGCGTGCAGTTCGACGTCGGCCAGGGCAACCGCGGCCCGCAGGCCACGGCGGTGTCGGTCCTCTGATCACCACCACGCCGGCCGCGCCCACCCGCATCCCCGCCCCACTCAACGTTCCGGGTTTCGAGGTACCGACCGTGATCTCGACTCCCGCCCCGCCGAGCGAGGGCACGGCAGCGCATCTCGCCTCCTGCCGCACCGCCCACCTGCGCGAACATCAGCAGCACCGCGCCCTCGCCGCACGCACCGTCGCCCGGAAGGCGCGCGACCGCGACGACGAAACCCTCCTGTTGTCCATTTTGGACCTCGAACCCGGTGCCACGGCACCGAGCCTGGAGTCCGCGCTGGCAAGCTACGTCCGACAGGTCGCCGAGCAGATCGGCGTCCCCCTCGACGCGGTGACGCACGAGGTCACCGACACCGCCACTGCCTATCTCGGCCTCAGCTCCAGCACCGCCGCGCTCCCGCGGCGCGACCTGATGCTCGTCTGGGACGAACGACTCGGCTGGTCCATCGCGATCGAACCACGCGGCAACGACCGTCCGCCCGTGATCCGCCGCCTCCGCGGCCACCTCGCGCCCCCGCCCGGCATCGTCGCGCAGTTCGTCGCCGACGTCCTCGACGGACGCCACAACGAACAGCTCAGCCCCGTGCCTGCCCAACTCGACCGGGCAGCCCTGGCGGCACACATCGACGCATTCCCGGGCAGGCTCTCGAACACCGACGCGAGTGCCCGCGGAATCCGGCAGTAGCTTTCAGCCAGTCAATTCACGTTTTTCGCTGAGCGATGCTCTTCGTCATTTCCCGAATAGCGATCGCCTTCCCCGCAAGTCAGCGAATTCCGTCACCTCAGCGCGGCAGCCGGGATATGCCCACTGCTCCGCAACGTTCGTGAGGCCGCCAGATCACCACGGATGAAGCCGAGCCGAAGACACTGCCCGCCCTGCACGAACGCGCTCCGCAGGTCGGCGACCGGCCAAGTTCCTCGTCGAGAGCCGTCGTCCGGCAGGCTCCGGATGCTGGCCTGTCGATCACGTCGGCTTCGGTCGCGAGGACGAGGAGCCAGACGGTTTCGCTGGTCCGGGGTCAGCACTCGCAGCGCTGATCGCGCGGAACGGTCAGGTCCGCGACCCGGGGGCGCCCCCAGGTCGCCTCGACCTGCCGATGAAGCCCCTCTTCAGCCCGGATCCGATCCGTTGACAGTCCTGCCGGCGGCACCGCACTGGCCCGATACTCGAAACCGCCATCTCACACCGGGCGGATGAGGCGGCTCTCGTAAGCGAAGATCACCGCCTGGACCCGGTCGCGGAGTTCAAGCTTGTGCAGGATCCGCCCCAGATGCGACTTCACCGTCGCCTCCGCGAGGTGCAAGGCGGCCGCGATCGCGGCGTTGGACAAGCCGCAGCCCACCTGGACCAGCACCTCTCGTTCGCGGGCGCTGAGTCTGCTGAGCCGTTCATCGCGGGCGGTGGTGGCGTCGTCGGGGAGGTGCGGGCGGAATTTCTCCAGCAGGCAGCCGGTGACGCGCGGGGAGACCACCGCGTCGCCGGCGGCTACCGTGCGGATCGCGGTGAGCAGTTCCTCCGGTCTGGTGTTCTTGAGCAGGAAGCCCGACGCACCGGCTTTGAGTCCGGCGAAGGCGGATCCGCAACCACCACTCGGCCAAGGTACTCGGTGTCGATCAGATGTCCACTGCGGACAGCGCGGTGGTCGTCCAGTACACCGACAACGGCACCGCGGATCAATCTCTGGCGACTCACCGACAACGGCGACGGCTGGTTCCGGATCGTCAACCGCAACTCCGGCAAGGTGCTCGGCGTGCACCACATGTCCACCGCGGACAGTGCGCAGGGTGGTCCAGTACGCCGACAACGGAACCGCCGACCACCTGTGGCAGCTGATCCCGGGCGGCCAGGTGCGCGTCGAGAACCGGAACTCCGGCAAGGTGCTCGGCGTCGATCAGATGTCCACTGCGGACAGCGCCCGAGTCGTCCAGTACACCGACAACGGCACCACTGACCACGACTGGCGGCTGCTTGACGACGGCAGCGGCTGGTTCCGGAACTTCGGCAAGGTGCTCGGCGTGCACCACATGTCCACCGCGGACAGTGCGCAGGTGGTGCAGTTCAGCGACAACGGGACTGCGGACCACTTGTGGCGGATGCGCTGACCCAGGCGGCGCCCGGGTGACTTCCGATCTGGAGGGCCAGAAGCCACCCGGGAACGCTCAATCCTCCTCGGCCCTTCGCCCGCGCAGCACCGCGACCGGTTGGCTGTCGTCGCTGGGCTCAAGCGCGCCGACGAGATCTTCTCCTGCCCCGCGCAGAACGAACGCACCCGGGTCCACCGCCAGAGCCGCCCCGATGCGACACAGGCTGGTTTCCAGGTTCTCCCCCTCGACGACGGGGCGCACTGCGAACAGCACCGCCTCGCAGAAACCCTCCGCTGCCAGAAGCTGGAGGCTGGACAACCCGACCGATTCCGCGATCAGAAGGGAACGGCCCCCCGAAAAATGGGCATTCACTTTGGCGATAACGCCGAAACATTCCTCCAAAGATTGGCATACCCGCCCTCTTCCGGATCACCATGGAAGTCGAGGTATTCACCGCCGAGCAGATGTTTGGCAGCCACTGATTCGACCGGGAAAGACACAGTACAGGGTGGCGATAAACCCTCGCCACGGACTCCGATTCCAGCTTGTGGCAATTTCCTCAATGCACCAATCGCCTCTCAGGGGAAATATTGACATGCCCTTTTGGTTGGCAAAGTAGTCCATTTTACCGTCCTGATGGAACGGAACATCACCCTGCTCAAGGGGCGACTCGCACACCGCGAAAGCCACCTTGATCGCCACGAGCACGACGGAGAGCGTCGAAATTCAGAAGGGGCAGTGGACGCCTGTCGGCGAGTCCATCCCCAAACACGACCCCGCGGCGCTTTTCGAGGTCCGGTCAACGCGTAACCCGGAATTTCTCCGCCCGCCGAATCCTTCGCATCCCTCACGGAACCTCACTTGCCCACTGCTGGTCCAGCCCGGCCGTCACCGCGGCAGCGAGATCGAACTGCTCCCTCGCCGCCTCCTGCTCACCTCGCGCCTGCCGACAAGCCCCCAGCCGGTTCCGGACCTCCACCTCCGCCCACGGCGACATCTGGTCGGTCAAAGCACCCAGCGCTCGCAGGTGATGCGAAAGCGCGAGATCCAGGCTCCCCAATTCCTGCTCCGCGGAACCAAGCCGCGACAGCGAACTCACCAGCAACAACCGGTCGTCGACCCGCTCGGCCAATTCGACCGCCTCGCGCAAGGGTTCCGCCGCTTCCGCCGGACGGCCCAGATGCAGCCGGACGCTGCCGATGTGGCTGGACACCCGGCCCAGCATCGCCGGATTTCCCGTTGAAACCGCGACTTCCCGCGATTCGGCGAAACAGGCGAGCGAGCGTTCGTATTCGCCCTGTTTGAAATGCAGGTATCCCAGCCCGGAGACCGCCCGTTCGACCAGCCAGCTGTCCGCCACCTCCGCGGCCAGCGTCCGGGCCTCGGTCAGCACCTGTTCCGCTTCGTCCAGCGGGCCGGCGAGCATCGCGACCATTCCCAGCCCGCACAGGCCCCGCGCGGTTTCCCCGCCGGTCGCCGTTTTCCCGGCTGATCCGCAGACCTTCTTCGCACCATTGCCGGGCCTGGACGGAATCGCCCAGCGCGAGGTGCGCCCAGCCGAGCCCGAACCGCAGCGCCGTCGTCATCCTCCGGTCCGCCACATTGGCCGCTTCGGACACGGCGACTTCCAGCAGGGCAACGCATTCGCGGTACCGGATGCGCCGCACGAGGTAGTCGACGGCTCCCTCGGCGATCCAGCACGCGTAGTCCGGATGGCCCGCGGCAGCCGCGGCCGAGACCACTTCCACCAGGTCCCCCGCCCGGTCCAGCCACGCCGACGCGTCCACCAGTCCGGAAAACGGCGAGGCGGTGGGCGCCGGGCCGCTGGGGAAACCGGGTTCGTCCCATTCGCTCGCGGCGCGGCAGGCGTGCAGGTAGACCTCCAGTCCGCTGGCGACGTCGGGTTCGTCCGCGACGAGGCGGCGCGCGTAGACCGCGACCAGGTCGTGCATCCGGTACCGGCCCGCGGCGGGCGCCTGCACGAGGTTCGCGTCGACCAGATCCTCGAGCACGCTTTCCGCGGCGCGCCGGGAACAACCGAGCATCGCGGCGAGGACGAGTTCGTCGAACTCAGGCGCGGGCGCGCGACCCAGGGTGCGGAAAGCACGTCGCGTGTCCGCCGGAAGCTGGTCGTACGAGAGCCGGAACGCGGCTTCGACGCTGCGTTCCTCAGCGGTCAGTTCGCCAAGCCGGCCGGTGTCGTCGGCGAGCCGGTCCACCAGGTCCCGGAAAGTCCACATCGGACGGTTCTGCAGCCGGGCTCCCGCGATGCGCAGAGCGAGCGGAAGCCGTCCGCACAGGCTGGCCAGCTCGCGCACAGCCGCGCGTTCCCGGCTCGCGCGCGCCGGGCCGACGATCCGGCTCAGCAGCCCGGCCGCGGCGTCGGAAGTCAACGGGCCCAAGGAAATCCGGCGTTCAACGTCCAACCCAGGCAATCGGCGACGGCTGGTGATCAGCACCCGGTTTCCGGTTCCGCCGGGCAGCAGCGGGCGGACCTGCTCGGCGCTGAGGGCGTCGTCCAGCACCACAACCAGGCGCAACGGCGCGGTGGCGGCGCGCCAGTTCGCGGACAGCTCGTCCAGGTCGTCCGGAATGTTCTGGTCGTTCACGCCCGCCGAACGCAGCAACCGGCGCAGCACCCGCACCGGAGCGAGCGGCGCCCGGCTGGTGCTGTGCCCGTGCAGTCCGACAAACAGGCAGCCGTCGGGATGTTCCTCGCGCAGCAGTTGGGCCGCGCGCACCGCCAGCGCCGTCTTCCCGGCCCCGGGCACCCCGTCCACTGCCGACACCGCACTCCCCGGCGCGGCGAGCCGGGCCAGTTCGTCGTCGCGGCCGGCCAGCTCCCCGACGTCGTGCGGCAGCTCGTCCCGGATCCGGGGCGCCGCGGCCGGCCGCGGCGCGACGGCGAGCGCTCCGTCGTCGCCGCGCAGCACCGCCTCGTGGACGCGACGCAGGTCTTCGCTGGGTTCCAGCCCCAGCTCATCGCGCATCCGGACGCGGAACTCGCGCCAGGTGTCAAGCGCGTCGCTGGGCCGGCCAGCCCCGTAAAGGGCCCGCATGAGCAGCCCGGTCAGCGGTTCGCGGTCGGGATGCTCGGCGAGCAGCGCCGACACCTCGCTGATCGCCGACGCGTAATCGCCCAGCCGGATCAACGCGTCCGTCCGGCCCTCGACCAGCCCGATCCGGCGTTCGGCGAACCGTCTCCGCTCCCGTTCGGCGAACGGACCGGGCAGTCCGGCCAGCGGAACGCCCTCGTAGAAAGCCAGCGCCTGTCCGTACCCCTCGGCCGCCGCGGCGAGCGCGCCGGCCGCGGCGGCTTTCTTGGCCCGGGCGGCGATCTCGTCGACCCGCACGGCGTCCACCTCGACGCCCGCCCCGGCGAAGCGGTACCCGCCCGGATCGGTCCGGAGCACGGATTTCGCGTCCGCACCGCCCGCGGCCAGGGATTTCCGCAGCTGGTAGAGGTAGCCGGGCACCCCGTCGCTCTCCGGCGGATGCTCGCCCCACACCCGGTCGACCAGCTCGGCCCGGCTGACCGTCACGTCCGGCCGCAGCAGCAGCGCGACCAGCATCGTCGTCCGCAGCACCGGCCCGAGCTCCAGCGGCCGCCCGCCGTACCAGCCGCGGACCGGTCCGAGCACCGCGAACTCCAGCCCGCGCTCCGCCCCTCCCCCGCCGGTTCCCGCGGCACCCGATGACATACCAGGAGTCTAATTCGCGGCCTGGCGGAGAAGTTCACCGCGACCTCGTCCGGGCCGCCCACTGGTCCCGGGTCAGCTCGTACTCGACCTCGCCGTGTTCCGTGCCCGGCAACGGATCGTCGAAGTGCAGGTGGAACGTGCGCAGGTACGTCAGCCCGGACCGTTCCAGCACTCGGCGCGACGGGGTGTTCACCGCCATCGTCTGCGCCCACACCCGCCGCGTGCCCAGCTCGGTGAATCCCTTGTGGATCGCCGCCCGGGCGCCTTCGGTCGCATATCCGCGCCCCCAGGCTTTCGCCAGCAGCCGATAGCCGAGTTCCAGCTCCGCCGTACTGCCGTNCCGTCTTCCGGTGGCTGCAGGGAAATCCAGCCGATGAACTCGCCAGTCGTCTTCTCGACCGCTGCCCACCGCCCGGCCGGCCCGCGTTCGTAATCGCCGAGGATCTCCGGCAGC
Organism: Amycolatopsis sp. M39; assembly: GCF_001651785.1. Lineage (NCBI taxonomy): Bacteria > Bacillati > Actinomycetota > Actinomycetes > Pseudonocardiales > Pseudonocardiaceae > Amycolatopsis > Amycolatopsis sp. M39. Next base: position 780,907 of record NZ_LWSF01000001.1, on the reverse strand, counting down.
ACCTTCTGCTCGATCTCCGCGCGAGGCGTCGGCTCGCCGGCGAGAAACCGCATCACCCGCGGGTCGCTGTCGAGCCGCACCAGATTCTCGACGTCGGCTTCGGCAAACCGCCGCAACAGCAACCGATCCGTCTCCAGAACTTTCACCCGATCACCAATCCGGCCGCCGCCGCGATCCGGTCGCGAGAGTCCAGCAGCCTGGTCCTGAGCTTCGGCACATCCACTCCCAGCAACCGGCCGTCCCGCTTGACTGCCTCGCCCCCGACGAAGACGCTGTCCACGACGCCCGGATGCGCAGCGGTGACCACTGTGGACACCGGATCGCTGGCCGGAAACACCGACAGGTCCGCCGCGTCGATGAGCACCAGATCCGCGTCTTTCCCGACGCTGATGCTGCCCGCCCGGTCGCCGCGGCCACAGGTCCGAGCACCGTCCACGGTGGCGAACTCAAGCAGATCGCGCGCGACCAGACCGCCGTCGAGACCGCGCTGCGCGGCGAACGCCGTGCGCATAGCCGAAAACATGTCGCCCCCCGCGGACGGGCAGTCGTCAATGGACAGCGACGGCCGGATCCCAGCCGCCAGCAGACGTCCGGTTTCCGGCCACCCGAACCCCATCTTCACCTCGACGTCCGGGCTGAGCGTCACCGAACAGCCCGCGGCCGCGAGGATCGCCAGCTGCGTGTCGGTGAGCCCGTTGCCGTGAACTATCGTCGTACGGTCGTCAAGCAGTTTTCGTTCGCGCATCTCGGGAATCGAGTCACAGGCCGCGTGGTGGACGTGCACGCTCACCCTGAGCCCGAGTTCCCTCGCCAACGCGACATCGGCCGCGGTGGTGTCCATCGAGGTCACCATCGGCCCGCGCAACCCGAAGGCCATTTCGTCGCCGGGCAGCCGATTCCGCACGCGGGCGGTGTCGGCTGGGTCCATCGCGCTGTAGCAGAAGATCGACCTTCCGGGAGCCTCCTGGAGGGCGTCGATCGCCGCGTCGGCGTTCTCCGGCCGGTCGGAGCAGTGGAACCAGTCGAGCATCGTCGTCACACCCGAGTTCAGCGCTTCGAGCCGCCCCAGCAGATTGCCGAGGTACACGTCCTCCGGCTGGTAGTGCCGCCGGAGCGTCTCGTGCATGACGTCGCGGTACTCGGCGAACGTCCAGTCCGCGCCGATTCCGCGGAACGCCGTCTGCCAGGTGTGCCGATGAGTGTCCACGAATCCGGGCAGGATGATCTTGCCCGCGGCATCGACGACCTCGGCGTCGGCTTGGATCGCGGGCCCGACCGCCGCGATCCGCCCGTCCTCGATCAGCACGTCCCCGCGCGGAAGATCCCCGACCGCCGGGTCAAGACTGACCACGGTCCCGTTCTGGAGCAATGTCCGCATGCGCCCTCCGCAAAGTTGATGTATCAACTCTAGAGCCGCCTGAGTTGATGAGTCAACTCCACAGGTACGCTCCCTGCTCATGACCCCCGACGACTGGGAGCTGTGGAACGCGTGGGTGCGCGCGCAACGCCTGCTCACCCGCGAACTGGACCGCGGACTGCAGCGTGCATGCGGTATCTCGAAGGCCGAGTTCAGCGTCCTCGTGACCCTCTGGCGCACCCCTGGCCACGAAGCGCGCGTCGCCGATCTGGTCGAGGCCCTCGGCTGGGAGAAGAGCCGGGTCTCGCACCAGCTGACCAGAATGGAGTCGCGCGACCTGGTCACCCCGGCCCGCAGCGGCCCCAGCGGACGGCGCACCGGAATCGCCCTCACCGCGCACGGCCGCTCGGTCATCCAGGAGGCTTTGGCGGTCCACGGCAGCAACATTCGCCGCCACTTCCTCGATGAATTGACCCCCGCCCAAGCCGACGCCATTCGCTCGTGGACCGAGGAGACGATCGCGCGAATCGAGCCAGCCGGATGACCGGACGCTACCGTGTTCCGAAGATGACTACAGGTATCCGAAAGGTTGATGCCGGATGAGCGACGCGTCGGGCAAAGCAGCGTCGCCGGCCGCGGACCGGACGCTGACCGTGCTGGAAGCACTGGTGCGGGCCGAGGAACCGCTGACGCTGACCGCCCTCGCGAAGGCCGCCGGGGTGCCGCTCGCCACCTGCGCGTCTATCGCGTACACGCTGGAGCAGCGGGGGTATGCCGTGCGCCGGGTCGTCGGCCGGAGTCACTTCTGGCGCCCCACCCTGCGGCTGTACGGGCTGGCCATCGAACTGGTGCGGAAGGTCGACCTGCCATCGCTGGTACAGGCCGACCTGCGGCGGCTTGCGGAAAGCCTGGGAATGCCCGCGCATGTGGGGATCTTAGAGGACGCCTCGATAGTTTATGTCGCCAAGGCCTCCACGCCCGGTTTCGTCCAGTTCGACACCTACCGCGGGAAGGTCGCCCCGTTCGACCTGACCGCTTTGGGGCGGGCCATCGCCGCGCATCTTCCAGAGGCTGAGCTGAAGCCGTTGCTGTCCCGGCTTTCACGCGGGGTCGGGCCTAAGGCCGCCGCTCCTGACGCGGGTCAGTTTCTGGCATTGCTGGCGAAGGTGCGGGCGGACGGGTATGCGATTGAGAGCGAGGAGGAGCAGGCTGAGATCGCTTGCCTTGCCGCACCGTTCTTTGACGCCGAGGGGGCTGTCGCCGGGGCTGTCGGCGTGACGGGGTTTGCGCGGCAGTTGGTTGGGGAGAAGAGGAAAGCCGCAGTGCGGGGTGTGGTGCAGGTTGGGCAGGAGGTCTCGCGGCGGTTGGGGTTTGTGGCGTGAGCGACGGTCTTCACCCTGGGAATGTTCGCGGCTTCAACGTCTGAAACGGCCCACCAGCAGGATCGCCACGGCTGGCCGCATCTTTTGTATCCGCATTTCCTTTCACCGGTCCGCGACGTGCGACCGGACGAGCCGCCATGGCCCTCAGCCAGCAAGCGGTTGTTCGCCCCCGGCCAACGCAGCGGTGCCCGCGTCGCGGGTGCGAGCCTGGCCGTATCCACGTCCGGGCCAACGGCATTGCGTCTCCCTTCCCGATCGACTATCTTCCTGAATCAGGAAGACTTCTACGAAATACCGGAAGATAGGCCAACCGGAGTATCGGGGAGACGTCGTGGGCGCACTGTTGCGCTGGGCGGAGGCCGATCGCGCGGCGGTGCGCGGGGTGCTTTCCGAAGCGCTCGTCCTGATGCCCATCGGTGCGACCGAGCAGCATGGGCCGCATCTGCCTACGGGGACGGACGCCTTTCTCGCGGCCGCGGTGTGCGAGCACGCGGCCGAACTGGCCGCGCCGAGGGCTGAGCGGGCGTTGTTGCTCGCGCCGCCGATTCCGTACGGGGCTTCCGACCATCATCTGCCCTTCAACGGGACCCTTTCCCTTTCGGCGCAGACTTTGTCGCGCGTGCTGGACGATCTGGCCCGTTCGATCGCGGTGCAGGGCGGGCGACGGCTGGTCATCGTCAATGGGCACGGTGGCAACGTCGGCGTCTGCCACGCGTTCGCCGGTGCGGCATCGACTCGGCACGGGCTTGCGGTGGCGCACACCGACTACTGGCGGGTCCTCGATCCGGAGGACATCGTGCCTGGGCACGCTGGGGAGTTCGAGACTTCGCAGATGCTGGCGGTTCGCGGGGAACTGGTTCGGGAACCGGCGGTCCGGGAGCAGCCCAGGCAACCGAGAGTGTCCGATGTGGACGTCCATTCCGAAAAGGCCTGGCAGGACATCGACGGGTATACCGACCGGCCCGAGTTAGCAGCCGCGGATCGGGGCGGCAGGTGGTTCGAGGAGATCACCAGCGGGCTCGCGGATCGGTTTGTGAAGCTGGCGAAGGTGTTGTGAAGCCATGATCGTGGACGTGCACACGCATACTCCGACCCACCAGGCCGCGGTGCCGGAGGATGAGCGGCGCGGTTACCAGGGGTGGCGGACTGACCGGGCTGTGGTCACCACGAATTCCTGGACGGACTACGACAAAGCCACCGAGGCCGCTGATCTGTCCATTGTGTTCAACATCGCGGTCGAGAAGCCGGAGGAAGCCACCGGGTTGCCGTATCGGGCGGAGGACACCAATACTGCTACCGCGGCGTTCGTGACGGCTGATCCGGCGCGGCGGATGGGATTTATGTCGGTGAATCCGACTGCGCCCGACGTGCTCGAAGAGGCCGATCGGTGCCGGGAGCTCGGGCTGGTCGGAGTGAAGCTCGGGCCGAACTACCAGAACTTCGACCCGCTGTCCCAGCCGGCGCTGGACTTCTACAGCTACTGCGAGCGGCACGGGTTGCCGATCTTGTTCCACCAGGGTGCCTCGCCGATTCGCCAAGCACCGTTGCGGTACACGTATCCGCTGGTCACGGACGAGGTCGCGCTGCAGTTCCCGGAACTCCGGATCGTCATGGCGCACATGGGCCATCCGTGGGGACGCGAGACCGTGGTGACCATCCGCAAGCATCCGCACGTCTACGCCGACGTCTCCTCGATCTATCTCCGGCCTTGGGTCTGTTACGAATCACTGCTCGCGGCGCAGGAGTGGGGCACGGCGCACAAGCTGCTGCTTGGTTCGGACTTTCCGATCGCCACCACCGCGGAGGCGATCGCGGGGATCCGGCGGGTCAACGACATCGTCGCGGGCACCGCGCTGCCGAAGATCTCGCCCGAACTCATCGAGGGAATCATTCACGCGGACGCGGTTGCCGCACTCGGCCTCCAGAAGGGGATTCGATGACGCCTATTCGCGGAGTGTCTCCCGTTCTCGAAGTGCCTTTCACCGATGACGGCGAGATCGATGTTTCCGGCTTTCGGCGGGTCGTCCGGCATGTCCTCGGAACCGGGGTCGGCAGCGTGATGTTTCCTGGGTTCGCCTCGGAGTTCTACAAGTTGACAGAGGACGAGCGGCAGACGCTGACGGAAGTACTGTTAGCGGAGACGAACCCGCGGGCGGATGTCCAGGCCATTATCGCGATTCAGGACCACGCGACGCGGCTGGCGGTGCAGCGGGCGACGGAGGCGGTGGCGGCCGGGGCGGACTTGATCAATCTTCTGCCGCCGCATTATCTGCAGCCGTCCCGGAAGGCGCTGGTCAAGCATATCCGGGAAGTACTTGACGCGGTCGCGCCGACACCGGTCGTGGTGCAGTACGCGCCCGCGGAGACCGGTACCAGCCTCGATGCCGACGTGCTGCGCGAGATCGCGGCCAAGCATGCCAATATGCAACTGGTCAAGGTCGAATCCAGCCCGCCGGGGCCGTTGATCGCCGAGCTGGCCGCAGGGGATCCGCCGATTCCAGCGGTCGAAGGGTATGCGGGCGTGCAGTTGCCGGACGCCATCCGGCGCGGGGCCGTCGGGACCCAGCCGGGATGCTCGTTCACTGAAATCTACGTGGAGATCTGGCGGCGGTTCGAGGACGGCGACGACGCGGGCGGCGACGAGTTGCATCGACGGCTGCTGCCCTACATTTCCTATTGGATGCTGGACACCGAGCGGATCATCGCCGCGGAGAAGCTGATTTCGGTCCGCCGCGGCCTCTTTGGCAGTTCGTACTGCCGCGCGCCCGCGCATCGGCTCGACGCCGAGGACATCCGGATGATCGACCGGTTTCTCGCCGAGTTCCGCGAGTTCCTGTGAGTACGGTCGAAGACCTCGAAGTCACCGCGATCAGTCCGGTCGTCCGGCCGGAACTGATCGTGGCCGGGGCTCGCGGGACGCATGACCATTCCGACTTCCTGCTGGTCCGGGTGAGCACTTCGGACGGTACGACCGGGCTCGGCGAGGTCAGTGCGACGCTTCAGTGGAGCGGCGAAGACGCTGGCACGGCGGAGTATCTCATCAAGAAGGCGCTTGCCCCGGCGATCCTCGGTCGGCCGCTCGTTCCGGTCGCCGATCTAGAGCGGCGCATGGACGAGGCTACGGCCGGTGCGCCGTTCACCAAAGCGGGGATCTCCACGGCGTTGTGGGACGCGTACGCGCGCACACTCGGGGTCCCGCTCGCGGTGGCGCTCGGGGGTCCATTAAGGACCGAAGTGCCGGTGAAGTGCTCGCTCAGCGGCAGCGGGCAACGGCTCCGCCACGTCTGCCAGTCAGCCTTCGAGGCCGGGTTTCGCAGTTATAAGCTCAAGATTGGCTTCGACCCCGAAGACGACGCGCGCCGGCTCGCGGAGGCACGGAAGCTCGTCGGAGAGGATACGTTCCTCGGCCTGGACGCGAACGGCGGCTACCGGCCCGCAGCTGCCGCCCGGGCGATTGAGTTGATGCGCGACCAGAATCCGGCATTTCTCGAACAGCCGGTGGCACCCGGGGATCTGGCCGGGATGCGCGAGCTGCGCGGGCGCGGGTTGTCCATTGTGGCGGATGAAAGCGTCTTCGGCACTGACGACCTCGTGTCGGTGATCCGGGCCGAAGCGGCGGACGCGGTCAGCCTGTATGTCGGCAAAGCAGCCGGGCCGGGCCGAGTAGTGGCGATGGCGCAGCTCGCGAGCGCGTTCGGGCTCGACGTCGTGCTCGGCTCCAATGGGGAGCTCGGCATCGGTGCGGCGGCTCAGTTGCACGCGGCGTGTGCCGCACCTGGGCTGTCGGGCAGGATTCCGTCCGACATCATTGGCGCGCACTACTACGAGCGCGACATCCTCAAGACGCCGTTGAACAGTGACGGCCGGACAGTCCGGCTCGGCGACGCGCCCGGCCTCGGTGTCGAGGTGGCCGACGAGATCGCCGCCGGGTTCAGGAGCGTCCGGTGAACCGGTCGAGGACATTCGCCGTGACCGCGGAGACGCCGTCGTCTACCAGCACAGCTGAGGTCCAAGCGATCGAGCCGACGGAGAACACCTCGCCGCCGCTGGTCGTGGCGTAGCAAGCGATTTCGCCGCCGCCGTCGCCGGGGTTCAGGCCGCGGGCGAGCACGTGAGTCCCTTGTGGACTACGCGGACCGGTCTTGTCGGTTTCGTGCCCGGAAGCGCCGCCTGGACACCGCTCGTGCAGGCTCCGGACGCCGAACAGGTCTCCCTTGTCCAATCCGGTGCCGCGGAACGCCCAATGGCCGGGATCGACGACCTCGTACGGTGCCCCGGTCATCGCGCCCGCGCTGGTGAACACCACGCCGAACAGCTCCGACGTCGGCCGGAACGTGCGGTGCATCCGGCTCTCGTAGGCACCGGACTCGACCGCCTGGGTGCGGAAGCGCAGCGCGTCCGAGGAGAACACCACTTCGCAGTCGGCGACATTGCCGCCGAAGTTGGCCAGCTTTCCGCCGCGGTCGTGCACCCAGGAATAGACTGCGGAGTACATCTCACGGGACCAATACTCCGGATGCGTGCTCAAGACCAGCGCGCGGTAGCTGTCCAACGGCAAGGTGCCGTCGTGCAGGTGTGCGTCGGAATAGAGGTCGTACTCGTAGCCGTTGCGTTCCAGCCAGCTGAGCAGCCGCCATTCCGCGGCGGCCAGGTGACACGGTTGCCTGCCGCGGATCGGGTCCTCCGGCTGGGCGTCGGCGCTGAGCTGGTTCAGCGGTTCCGGGCGTTCGAAGGAGAGCGGCGGATACGCGTCGTCGGGCAGGGCGTGTTCGCTGAAGCTCGATTCCCGGTAGCGGGGCATTTCCAGGCGGGGAACCAAAACCGGTGCGGCGGGCAAGCCGGAGGCGTTGATGTAATTGCTGCGGCCGCCGAAATTGTTGTAGGCGTTCCAGGTGTTCGTGGACGCGACGACGGCGATCGGCGCGGTCGGCTGGCGCGGCGCGACCACCCACGGAAACGAGAAGCGAGCCCCGGATTCGCCTTCGACGTGGAAGTAGTACAGGCCGCTGCGGTCCGGAGCCGTGACGTACTGGCGATGCGACGGGTCGGCGTAGCCCTTTTCGTTGAATCGCACGCCGGTTCGCGTGTAGTCGCCATCGGGAGTCACCTGCACAGTGGCGCGCGGCGCGTGCTCGTCGAACCAGCCGATCAGCGCTGTCTCCTCGGCCGCCGCGCCGTGTCGCCACAGGCTCAGGCGGTAGGGCTCGGGACTGTGGATCCGGAACTCGCCCTCGTCGCCGCTGCGGGCCCATTTCGGCCAGAGGTACCCGAAAATCCGATCGGACAGCAGCCGGAACTGATACGGTTCAGCCCCGAGCGCGAGGTCGACGTGTTTGGCGCCGTACCCGTCCTTGGCGAGAGTGACGCGGTAGTCGCCGGGCGGGACGTCGGCGTGGATCGCGCCGGTCGCGGTCGAGCGGGCGGTCCAGTGCGCATCGCGCGCGCTGATCTCGACGGTGACATCGGGCAGGGCGAGATAGCGTTCGTCGCTGACGTAGCCCAGCAAGGTCATACTGTCGCAGCTTTCGGTTCGGCGGCCGGTTCCGGCAACGGCCGCCCGGCGCGTTCGGGCAACAGCAGCATCGCGATCGCGCTGAGCACGCAGCCGGCGATGACGTAGATGCCGACGCCCCACACCGCGCCGGTCGCGCCGACCAGCAACGCGCTGAGGTACGGCGCGAATCCGCCGCCGAGCACCGCGGTGAGCTGATATCCCAGGTTGACTCCGGTGACCCGCGAGCGAGTGTCGAACAGTTCGGACAGAATCGTCTGGGACAGCGCGGACATCGCCATCACGAACACGGAGAAGCCCAGCACCATCGCGACCGCCACGAGCACCGGATTCTTCGTCTCGAACAACCAGAAAACCGGGAAGATCACCACGGCGAGCCCGACGCAGCCGCCGAGGAACACCGGTTTCCGGCCGATCCGGTCGGACAGCGCACCCCACGTCGGCGCGAGAACGATCTGCGCGCCTGCGGCGACCATGGTCGCGGTGAGTGCCACGGAGGCGGGCATGCCGAGATCTTTCTTGACGTACGACGCGCCGTAGGTGGTGATGACGTATCCGCCGATGCTGTTGGCGAAACCGAACAGAACGCCGTAGATCACATTGCGCGGCCGACGCAGCACGGCGACCAGCGGAATGCGCGCGCCGGCGCTCTTCTTGCGCGCGCGTTCGAAGTCCGGCGTTTCGCCTACGCGCATCCGGATGATCAACCCCGCGACCAGCAGCACGAAGCTGAGCAGGAACGGGATCCGCCAGCCCCAGGCGAGGAAATCCCGGTCCGGAAGCATCGAGAACAACGCCATCAACCCGGAGGAAACGAGGAGCGCGACACCCGCTCCGGAAAGGAGCAGGGTTCCGTAGAGACCGCGGCTGCGCGGCGGAGCGTGCTCGACGGCCAGCGAGACCGCGCCGCCCATTTCGCCGCCGGTCGAAAAACCCTGCAGCAGCCGCAGGATCACCAGCAGAATCGGAGCCGCGACGCCGATCTGGCGGTATCCGGGAAGCACCCCGATGAGAATCGTGGCGATCCCCATCGCCACGATGGTGAGGATCAGTGCCTTCTTCCGGCCGAACCGGTCCGCGATGTGCCCGATCACGATGCCGCCGACCGGACGCAGCACGAACCCGACGGCGAAGGTGGCGAACGACGACAGCTGCCCGGTGAGCGGGTCCTCGGACGGGAAGAACACGGCCGGGAACACGACGGCGGCGGCTAGGCCGAACAGGTAATAGTCGTAGTACTCCAGCAGCGTGCCGATACTGGAAGCCAGCACCGCGGACCGGCGCGCCGAGCGCGCCGGAACCGAGCCTGCCGAGCCGGAGCGGTCTGCGCCCATGTCGCCCGCACCTCCTGATCCGATGGTGGATCAAGGCCGGTCGACCTCGACCCCAGCGCCCCCGAATCACGCATTTTCGAAATACCGTAGATGTGTCTTCTATTTCGGAAAGATTAGTCTATGCTGGCGGCGTCGGACAAGGGGAATCTCGGGGCGGGCCGACGGGTTTCTTCTCGTGCGCGCGGGCCGCCGAGCCGTGGAGGGGGCGTCCATGACGTTGAGCCGTCGTCGTCTTTTGCAGTTGTCCGCGGTCGCGGCGGGTGCGGCCGCGGTCGGGACCGGAACCGTCGCGGAGGCCGCCGGGAGGGAGCCGGACTGGGCCGCGTTGCGCAAACGGCTGCACGGCGCGCTGCTGCAGCGAAACCAGGCCGGCTACGAGGAAATCCGCCCGCCGTTCAACCTCCTCTACGACGATCGCTGCCCGCCGGCGATCGCCCGGTGCACCGACGCCGACGACGTCCGGAAGTGCCTGGAGTTCGCCGCGGTAAACACAATCAAGTTCGCGGCACGCAGCGGCGGGCACAGTTACGTCGCCTATTCCACTCCGGGCGACGGATTGGTCGCGGACCTGAAGCTGATGAACCGCGTGGAGGTCCGCCGGAACGGCACCGCCGTCGTCGGTGCGGGGGCCCGGTTGATCGACGTCTATCACGCACTCGCCGCCGAGGGCCGCGCGTTGCCGGGCGGCACGTGCGGTTCGGTCGGCATCGCCGGGCTCACGCTCGGCGGCGGAATCGGCGTCCTGATGCGAAAGTACGGACTGACCTGCGATCACCTGGACGGCGCGAAAGTCGTGACGCCGCGCGACTTTCGCGTGCGGTCGGTCGACCCGGGTTCGGACCTCGGCTGGGCGCTCACCGGCGGAGGCGGCGGGAACTTCGGGATCACCACGGAATTCACCTTCCGCACGGTGCCCGCGCCGCCGCGGGTCACGGTGTTCGTGGTGAACTTCCCCGAGGGCTCGGGCACCGACGTCTACGGGGCCTGGCAGGACTGGGTCACCGCCGCGCCAAGGGAATTCTGGTCGAACATCTCGGTGCTCGGCGGCCCGAACCCGGCGGCGGGCGTCCCCGGCTGTCTCCTCGGCGGCGAACAGCAGGCCCGCGAACTCATCGCCGATCTGGAGCGCCGGGCCGGGGTCAAGGGCACCGTCAGCGGTTTCCAGGAGATGGACTACCTCGGCGCGATGGATTTCTGGTCCGGAAGCCTGGGCCGCCGCCGATTCGCGGCCGCCTCCCGGGTGCTGGCGAAGAAGGCCGATCCCGCGCGGTTGAGCGCGCTCGTCACCGGCGAGACCAAGATCGCGCTGGAAATCAACCCGCTCGACGCGGCGGTCTCCGACGTCTGCCCCACCGAGACCGCGTTCGCGCACCGCGGGGTTTTCGGCGACGTGCAGGTGTATCTCAGCGCCGACCCGGACGTCGATCGGGAAACCGCGAAGCACGAGGTGAACGACGTTCAGGCGCGGCTGGCGGAATTCGCCACCGGCGGCGCGTACGTCAACTACCTCAACGACGACCAGAAGGACTGGGCCACGGCGTACTACGGGGTGAACCTTCCGACGCTCCGGGCGGCAGCGGCGAAGTACGACCCGAGTGGGGTGCTCGCGTTCGAGCAGGGTCTCTCGCCGCGCCCGGTGTGAAAGCCGGTCTGCGGCCGGCGCAGGACTCCGGCCGCAGACCGGCGGGCCAACCCCGCGGCCGCACACCTCCGATGCTCTTGCGGTTCGTGAGGGGAACCCTGCGGGAATGGGCCATCCAGTCAGCCCGCCGCGGCTAGGCGGCGACCTGCAGAATCCAGGTGACCCCGAACCGGTCCCGGAGCATGCCGAACGCCGGAGCCCACTGCGACGGGCCGAACGGCTCGATGACAGTCGCGTCCTCGGACAGCTTCTTCCAGAACTCGCCGACCTCCTCGACGGAATCGCCGCCGGCCGACAGGAAGAACTTCTCGGTGGTGATGGTCATCCCGTTCTCCCGGGTGGTCTCGCCGACCGGCGCGGCGGCGGCGACGCCAGGGGTGTCGTAAGCCATCACCTGGAACCCGCTCTCGTTCACCACCTGGCCGAACACCACGTGGTCCGCGCCTGGCGCGTCCTTGGGCATGCCGAAGTCGCCGTACGTGGCGATCCGGAGCTCCCCGCCGAACACCGACCGGTAGAACTCGAGCGCCTCCCTGGCCTCGCCCCGGAAGTTCAAGTGGGCGACGGCGTGCACTGCCATGATTTCGACTCCTCGATTCCCGCGCCGGACTCGTTCCCGCGCTGGAACCGAGACTCGCAGCAGTAGCGGTCAGGCAGTGACCGCTACTTCCGGCATGATCGAAACCATGCGAAAGGTAACCGACGCCGAGCGGCGCGACCGGATCGGGCTGCGGCACGCGTTGGCGACCGCCGCGTCCGGAGTGGAGGCCGCCGTCCGCGCGGTCACCTGCTTGCACGCGACTGAGGCCAGCAGCGTCTATCTGTCCGCATACGCCCGGTCTCGGGCCTCCCGAGAGTCCATTTCGGACGCTTTGTTCGGACGGCGGACTGTGGTGCGGCAGCTGGCGATGCGCCGGACCGTCTTCGCCTTCCCAGTCGATTTGCTCTCCGCCGCAAGGGGAAGCGCCTCAGCCCGGGTCGCGAAGCAGATGACCGCGCGGCTGGCCAAAGACGCCGAACTCGCTGGAATCGACGACGGTCCGGGGTGGGTCGCCGACCGGTGCGCCGAGGCGCTGAGGGCGATCCGCGAAGAACCCGGCACCACCGCGCAACTGCGCGCTCGCATTCCCGAGCTGAACACGCGGATCGCCGCCGAGGGACGGCCCGCGGTGCTCGCCCCGGTCGGCTCCCGGGTGCTTTCCGTGCTCGCGTCCGGCGGTTCGGTGGTTCGCGGGGACAACGCCGGGCGCTGGCAAGCGTCGCGGCCAGTGTGGACAGCGGTTGAGCAGTGGCTCGGCGAGGATCCCGGCGTCCTGGACGAACGGGAGGGTTACCGGGAGCTGGTGCGGCGCTGGCTGTGGTCGTTCGGGCCGGGGACCGAGGACGACCTGGTGTGGTGGCTCGGCGCGACGAAAACCGCGGTCCGCCGGGCACTGGCGGACCTCAGCGCGACACCCGCCCTGCTGGAGGACGACACTCCGGCGTGGCTGCACCCCGATGACGCGGAAGAAGTCCGCCTCGACCGGGACTGGGCGGCGCTTCTCCCGACCCTCGACCCGACGACGATGGGCTGGCGCCGCCGCGGCTTCTACCTCGGCGACCACGGCCCGCACCTCTTCGACGGCGCGGGCAACGCCGGTCCGACCGCGTGGTGGAACGGGCGGATCGTCGGGACCTGGACGCAGCAGCCGGACGGGACGGTGGAGGTCGTGCCGATCGAACCGCTGTCTCTCGCTGCCGCGGCGGCGCTGGAAGCGGAGGCGGCGAAGCTGACCGCCTGGTTCGACGGGGAGACGATCGCTACGGGTTACGTGCCGCCGATCGTCCGCGGCCGGGTCAGCCGTGGGTCCGCCGACGCAGCTTCGGGTCGGTAAGCGAAGGCGGGACGTACGACACGTCGATCGGCCCCACATCGGCGCCCGGCGCGACGATCTCGTCAATCCGGTCCAAGACATCGTCGTCCAGCCGGGTCTCGGTCCCCGCCAGCAAGTCGTCCAGCTGCGACAACGTCCGCGGGCCGAGGATCGCGGACGTCACGGCCGGATGGTTGACCGCGAACGCCAGTGCCAGATGGGTCAGCGAAAGCCCGGCTTCCTCGGCGACTCGCGCGAACTGTTCGACCGCGGCGTGTTTGCGTTCGTCGCTCATGTGCCGCGGGACGAACCGCAGCTGCGCTTCCCGCGGTCGCTCGCCGCCGGGTCGGTAGCGGCCGGTCAGCAGGCCCATCGCGAGTGGGCTCCAGACCAGGACACCCATCCCGTACCGGTGGCACACCGGCAGGATTTCACTCTCGATCCCCCGGTTGAGCAGCGAGTACGTCGGCTGCTCGGTCCGCAGCCGGGCCAGTCCCGCCCGCTGCGACACCCACTGGGCCGCCACGATCTCGGACGCCGGGAAGTTCGAGGACCCGACCGCGCGCACCTTGCCGCCGCGCACCAGGTCGGTCAGCGCGGAGAGGGTTTCCTCCAGCTCGGTGTCCGGGTCGGGGTGGTGGAGCTGGTAGAGATCGATGTGGTCGGTTCGCAACCGCCGCAACGACTGTTCGACCTCCGCGACGATCCAGCGCCGGGAGCTTCCACCGCGGCCAGGCCCCATCGAGCCGTTGACCTTCGTGGCTACCACCACGTCGTCGCGGCGGCCCCGCAAAGCCGCGCCAAGGATCTCCTCGGACTCCCCGCCAGGCCCGTAGACGTCAGCGGTGTCGACGAAGTTGATCCCCGCGTCGAGTGCCCGGTGCACCATCCGGACGCACTCGCCGTGATCGGGATTGCCGATCTGCCCGAATTTCATCGTGCCGAGACAGTAGGCGCTGACCTTGATTCCAGTCCGCCCCAGAAGCCGCATCTGCATGTGCCGGTTCCTTTCCTGATCACGCCACGGTCCCAGCGGAAGCGGCCAGGCAGTGTCCGCTACCGCGCGCGACGCCTGCGAAAGCGATCAGGTGACCGACGTCCTGCTGCCGTCCCGAATCCAACGCGGAGACCGGGTCCGGCTCGTCTCCCCGGCCAGCTGGCCCACCGAAGAACTGCTCGCGGACTCCGTGCGGACGCTGGAGAGCTGGGGGCTGACCGTCGAAGTCGGCAAACACGCCCTCGACCGGCACGGGTACCTCGCCGGGCGCGACGAGGACCGGCTCGCCGACCTCAACGACGCCTACCGAGATCCGGGAGTGCGCGCGGTCATCGCGACCCGCGGCGGGGCCGGGGCGTACCGGATCGCCGACGGGATCGAGTTCGCCGCCGTGCGCGCGGATCCCAAGCCGCTCATGGGGTTCAGCGACATCACCAACCTGCACCTGGCACTGTGGCGGCACTGCCGGATCGCCGGGATCCACGGCTTCCTCGCCGGCGCGCGCTCCGCCGGATCGACCCGGCGGCTGCTGTTCGAAACCGAACCCACGACGCTGCACCGGGACCCCACCGCACTCACCGCCGCGGTGTCGTTTCCCGGCACCGCCACCGGGAACCTGGTCGGCGGGCATCTCGGCTCCGTCGTCGGGTTCATCGGAGCCGGACTGCCCAGCCTCGACGGCGCGATCCTGTTCCTCGAAGCCCCGCGCGCGATCGGGCTTGGCCAGGTCGACCGGCAGCTGACGCACCTCATGCGGTCCGGTTCGCTGCGCGGCCTGCGCGGGGTCGCGCTCGGCCGGTTCCCCGGGTTCGAGGACTACACCGACCGCGGCTGGACCGTGCTGGACGTGCTGCGCGACCGGCTCGGCGCGCTGGACGTCCCGGTGCTCGGCGGCATCGACGTCGGCCACGGCGGCGACCCGCTGTCAGTCCCGCTCGGACCGGTCGCGAAGCTCGACGGAGACACGCTCACCGCCGGACCCGCGGTCAGCTAAGAGCCCCAGCTCAAATGCCGGTAGTACAGCCCGTTCTTCGACTCCCGCCACTCCCCGACGGTGTCCGGCTCCCGGCCGATCTCCGGCGCGTAGACGTCGCCCTCGAAGGACTCCCGGAGTTCGGTCACCTCGATCCGGTCGGCGAAGGGCAGCGACTCCTGGTAGATCCGCGCACCGCCCATCACCCACACGTCGCCGTCGGCGGCGGCAAACGCTTGCTCCAGGCCGGGGAACGTCTCCGCGCCCTCCTGCGGCGTACGGGACACCACCAGGTTCCGCCGCCCCGGCAACGGCCGGAAGCGCTCGGGCAGCGACTCCCACGTGCGGCGTCCCATGAGCACCGTCGCGCCCGCGGTCACCGTGCGGAAGTGCTTCATGTCCTCCGGGATGTGCCACGGCAACGCGTTGTCACGCCCGATGACGCGGTTCGCCGCCTGCGCCCAGATGAGTCCGATCATCAGACGGCCACCGGAGCCTTGATGCCGGGGTGCGGGTCGTAGCCCTCCAGCGAGATGTCCTCGTAGCGGTACTCGAACAGGCTCTCCGCCGGCTTCAGGCTCAGCGCCGGGAACGGCCGCGCGTCCCGGGAGAGCTGCTTGCACACCTGGTCGACGTGGTTGTCGTAGATGTGGCAGTCGCCGCCGGTCCAGATGAAATCGCCGACGCGCAGGCCGACCTGGCCGGCGATCATGTGCGTCAGCAGGGCGTAGCTCGCGATGTTGAACGGCACGCCGAGGAACAGGTCCGCGCTGCGCTGGTAGAGCTGGCAGGACAGTTCGCCGTTGGCGACGTAGAACTGGAAGAACGCGTGGCAGGGCGGCAGCGCCATCTGCGGGATGTCGCCGACGTTCCACGCCGACACGATGATCCGCCGGGAGTCCGGGTTCTCGCGCAGCGTCCGCAGCACGTCGCTGATCTGGTCGACGTGCCCGCCGTCGGGCGTCGGCCAGGACCGCCACTGCACGCCGTACACCGGACCGAGGTCGCCGTCCGGAGCGGCCCATTCGTCCCAGATCGTGACGCCGTGCTCACGCAGCCAGGTGACGTTCGAGTCGCCGCGCAGGAACCACAGCAGTTCGTACGCGATGGACCGGAAGTGCACCTTTTTCGTGGTGATCAGCGGGAATCCGTCGGCCAGCCGGTAGCGCAGCTGGTGCCCGAAAATCGACCGCGTGCCCGTACCGGTGCGGTCCCCCTTCGCGGCTCCGGTGTCGAGCACGTGCTGAAGCAGGTCTTCGTACTGCGTGTCCGGCATGTCCGCGGATGGTAGTCGAACCAGCGCCGTGCCAGCGGGATGTCAGCCGCAGCGGTGACGCTGGTCGCACCACCGCCGAGAGGGGACCCGCCGTCGCCATCGCCCTGCGGCGAGAGACGCCGAGCATGCCCGAGGCGCAGGAGGAGCACATCGCCGAAATCGCGCAGCGGCAGCTCGATCATCTCCGGTTCCGTCGCTGGTGATCTACGGCGTCCACGAGCTGCGCGTGACCTGGCGCGGCCCATGGCGTCAACGGACCAGTTGACGTGAGCAATCGTCAACCTATACGTTGACGACCATGACGGACTCCGTACAGGCCATGGCCACCCGGTACTTCCGGCAACGCGAGAACCCCTTCTTCATCGAGCTGGTCCGCGCGGCGAGATCCGGCCGCCCGCCCGGCGAGGACCTCAGCGCCGACGACGCGGCGGGGGCGTTGCACCTGGTCCCGGGCGTCCGGCACGACCTGGACCGGGCCGAGGTCACACTGATCGAATCGGTGCTCGACCGCGGCTGGACCTGGGAACAGCTGGGGGCGGAGTACGGCAACCGGTCCAAACAGGCAATGCAGCAGCACTACCGCCGGCGCGGCGGGAACCGTTCCTGGCCAGCCAAGGAACGCCCGCCGCGCACCGAGCCGCCGCACCGGCTGACCGACGAAGACCTGGATCCGGCCGACGTCGCGAAGGTGCGCGAGGCGATCAGCGCCTTGCTCGCCACCGCGCACGATGTCGCCGAGACCCACACCGTCGACGGGACGTGGACCGCGGGCGAACCGATCCTGGAGGAGATCTCGGCAGTCGGCCTGGATCCGTTGCCCCGTTTGGAAGTCGCGTGCCGCACCGCTGCCGGGGCCATCGAGGACATGGTCGCCGCGGGCTGGGAACGCCGCGATCCGGGATGGACGGAACGGCGACGGCTGTCGTGGACGGTGCGGCTGGAGGACGAGATGCGCGACATGGCCTCCTGGCTCGACCGGGAACCGCAAGGGCGGCTCCTCCCCCGCCTCGACCGTCCGCTCGCGGTCGGGACGACCACCACCGAACGAGCCGACCACGTCGAGATCGCCGCCGGGGACGTCGCGCAGGTACAGGAATCGATCAACCTGACACTCGCCCGGCTCGAAGCCCACCGCGCCGTGTTCGACCAGGTCATCGACGAGCTGAAGCGACGCCAGGCCGAATTGCCCTGAGCGGATTCACCGGGACCGCGACCACCGCCGTTGCTTGTCCTTCGCGAACGGCACCTCCGAAAGCAGCCCACGCGGAATGAGCACCAGCGCTTCCCCGGCGAAGCTGACACCGATCGCCAGCTGATCGGGCCTCGCCTGTTCGTGCAAGCCGAATTTCATTGCCAGCACAGTGAATCCGAGCGACGCGGCGACGCCGAGCACGAACAGCGCGAGGCTCGATTTCCGGTAGCGCTGCCACAGTTCGCCCTTCTTCGCATACAACCGGATCGTCGCGCCGCGCGCCGCGCCGAAGGCGAGACCGACCACGCAGCTGCCGACGATCCACCACACGTCGGTGCTGGTCAGCCCCTTGAAACCAACGACACCCGCGATACCGATGGCGATCAGCACCACCGGCGGCACCACGGTGTCGCGCCAGTTCAGCGGCTCCCCGAGCATCCGGAACACCAGCATCACCACGACGCCGGCGACCAAGCTCACAAGCACCCACCCGCTCATCGCGGACCCCCTTCCCCCCTGCGCCGGAGCCTCGTGGGTGCTGATGCCGGTCAGAACCGGCATCAGCACTCACGACCCCCTATTTAGCACCATCATGCTAACTGCCATCGTGGCATCGCCGTGCTATAAACGCAACCATGCCGAAGATCGTGGTGCCCGAAGACCGGCGGAAGGCCGTCAGCAAGGCCGTGGTCCGAGTCGTCCGCCAGTCCGGCGTCGAAGGCGCCACCCTCGGCAATGTGGCCAAGGAAGCAGGCCTCGCGATCGGATCGATCCGCCACTACTTCGCCGACCACGAAGCGATGATGATCTTCACCATGGACCAGCTCGGCCACCGGATCGGCGAGCGCGTCGCGGTTCGCGCGGACCGGCTGCTCGCCGCCGGAACCGACCGCCGGACGCTGGTCGAAGACCTGCTCGCCGAGTTCCTCCCGCTCGACGACGAGCGCCGGGACGAGGCGATGGCCTGGCTGGCGTTCGCCGTCGCCGCCCGCACCCGCCCGGCGTTCCGCGCGAGCGCCGACACCCAGCACCAGCACCTGCGCGACCTGATCACGCGGATCCTGCGCGAGGCCGTCGCGCTCGGCAGGCTCCCCGAAGAACTGGACCTGACCGTCGAGTCGGTCCGGCTGTCCGCGCTGCTGGACGGACTGACCATGCAGGCGGTGCTGCACCCGGAATCGACGCCGCCGGAACTGCTCCGCGCCGCACTGCGGCAAAGCCTGCCGTAACGCCCGGTCCCTTGTGGACCGAACCCCGGCAAGCGCGGTTCATCGCATGTGAACGCGTGGTGAATATTGCGAATTACCGGTCATCGCGGTGCTCGAAACCGCGGCGGTGCCCGTCATTTTCCCGCAGAACCGGCTGTGAACACTCACACCGCGTGCCGGAGCCGTTGCCCTGCGGGAGTGGGCCAGCACACAGTGATGCTCGGCCGGGGCAACCCCGCCAAGCTCCCTTCCCCGTCTGGCACAAGGAGATTCGATGGATTACCGACCCACTCGGCGGACAGTCCGGATTACGGTGGCGACCGGGGCAGCCGCGCTTGCCGTGGCGCTGCTGCCGGGTACCGCGCTGGCCCAGTCGAACGGTGACGCGAGCCAGCCGAACGGCCTCATCAAGACCGCGACGCACACTCAGGTGCGCGAGGTCCAGCCGCTCGGCGGAAGCGTGCACGCGGCGGCGCTGCCCGCGTCGAAGCAGCTCCAGTACAGCCAGCAGGTGCAGCAGAACGACCAGTGGTGCTGGGCCGCGGACGGCTCCAGCATCGAGCAGTCGCAAGGAGGCAGCGCCTCGCAGGCCCAGTTCTGCGCGGCGGGCAAGGGCACCCAGGCCGGGTACTGCCCGAACCAGGCCGCGCAGATCTACGAGATCGTGCGGGGCTTCCAGGGCACCGGGTTCTCCGCGCAGGACGCGGGCGGACCGATCAGCTACTCCTCGATCCAGAACCAGGTCAACTCCGGGATCCTGAACCTGACCGGCATCTACTGGACCTCCGGCGGCGGGCACGCCGAGGTGATCTACGGATACGACAGCTCGAACCAGTCGCTGATGGTCGGCGACCCGTGGCCGAGCTACCAGCGGTACCAGACCTGGGACTACAACCAGTACCGCAGCAACGGCCAGTTCAGGTGGAACGACACCGTCGTCAACATCAAGAAGGGCTGACCGGGCGCCATGAGTGAGATCTGCCGGAAGTTCGCCGCCGGCGCGGCGATCGCGGTCGCGGCGCTCCTGTCCGCCGGTCCCGTCGAGGCCGCCGGGGCCTCGTGGGTCGCGCCGCCGTCGGAGCAGGACGTCGCGGCCGCGGTCAAAGCCGCGGAAACGACGCGTGCGATCAGTTTCGCCACGTCGAACTTCCGGCAGGTCGGCCACACCGATCCGGGCCGGATCACCCTTGAGCACAAGGGTTTCCCGGTCTACACGCTCAATGCCGACTTCGTCACGGCGAAACCGGGGGCCCCGGCCGGGGTGCTGCGGGCGATCGCGGTGACCGCCACCGCGGCCACCGGGGCGAAAGCCACCCTCCGCGCCGCGCCCGACCAGGCCGCGCCGGGAGGCTGGTCGGTCGGGAACGTGTTGTCCGGCAACGACGAGGAGACGCTCAGCGCCCGGCTGCGCCCGGGTTCGGTGCTGCTGAACGAACCGCAGATCAACGGCTGGTACGACCTCGGCCGCGACGGCGTCGTGCTGTTGCAGGCCAGCCTTCCGCAGTCGCCGGTCGGCCAGTTCACGCCGATCGCCGAGTACCAGCAGCAGGTGCATTCCCGGTACGCGGACAAGCTGCCCGGCTCGGATTACCAGCGCGGCGGCGGGATCGGGTTCGCCCAGACCCTCCAGCGCGACACCGGACCGGCCGGTTCGCTGGTCGTCGCGCTGATCGTGGTCGGCTCCGCGGTGGCGATCGGCGGCGCGTTCGTGGCGTGGCGCTGGACGAAGCGGCGGATCAGTCCCAAATGAGATCGACCCCGGCGATGCCTACGCCGAGTTCCTCGAAGTAGGCGCTGACCGTGTTCCCCGGCCCGCAGAACAGCGGCTCGCGGACCAGCAGTTCCAGGTCTTCCCTCGGCCGGACGGTCCGCAGGCAGCGCGCGGGCAGCGCGGCCGGGTCGAAGCGCAGCCGCAGCAGGTAGGCCGACATTCGGGAGCGCACGACCCGATGGAAACTCCCCGGCCGGACCGAGGCGGCGGGACGCAGCGTGAACCCGAACGTGTGCGTCTCCCCCTCGGCGAGGCCCCGGTCGAAGAGCACCTCGAACACCATCCCCGCCGACCGCACGCTGCGGCGCACCCGCCCGACGCGGCAGCCGTCGACCGCGATGATCTCGGTCGCCGTCACGTCGCTGCCGTCCTCGTCCTGGTGCGTCACCAGGAAGCTGTCCGGGCCGGATCTTCGCGCGCGCACCACCATGGTCGACGAGATCTCCTCGGTCCGGCCTTGCGCGCCGAGCGTCAGCACGTCGACCACCGTCGCGACGTCCAGGTCCGCGTTCTCCTCGACGCCGGGCGTCCCGCTCAGCTCGTCGCGCAGTGCGAACGTCTCCGCCCAGCTCTGCTGGAGTTCCGGCAGGGACGGCCTGCGGTCGGCGTCCGCGCTCCGGTGCGGCCCGATCAGCACGACCAGGCTGTCCGGCGGAAGGTTCAGCACCGACTCCAGAGCGCGCACGACATCGAGCGACCGGGGCGCGGACGGACTCCGCAGACCACGCTGCCAGTAACTCAGCGTGGACTCGGCGACCGAAACCCCGTGCGCGGCGAGATGCGCGCGGAGCCGCGAAAGGGACAGTCCGCGCCGATCGACAGCCTCGGACAACGCACGGTGAAACGGGCCGGACCGGACTGTTCGCGCCGACCACCGGACCGCCAAGCTCTGCTGCTGCATCTGGCTTCCCCTGCTCGTGCCGAATAGCTGTTCAGCATGAGCAGTTCGTGACCGGGCAACAACCGTCCATGGTCGAGAATCGGACAAATCCCCCCACTTGCGGGGGTTCAGCTGTCCTGGAGAACCCGCCAGAAGGCGCAGTTGCTCGTCGGCCAACCGGTCGAAGAAGAGCGTCCGCGGGTCCTCGCGATGGCGGCGCCGAGCGAGGTCGGTTATCCGCATGCCGCGTCCCCGCATGCGCCACAGCCGCTCGTGCGTCAAGAGGAATCCGCTCCACGCCTGCGGTCCCCAGCGAAATAAGCCATCGAGAACTCCGTCAACCGTTGTGCCGCAGCGGAAAGATAGGCGTCCGCACGCCGCACCACCGTCAACGTCCGATAGCAATCCGGAGCATCCAGCTCCAGCCCGACGGCTGTCTCGTCCTTGGCGGCCCGCCGGGCGACCTCCGGCACCAGCCCGATCCCCAACCCGCTCGCGATCAGCTGGCCGGTCGCGCCGGGTTCGTCGCTCTCGCAGGAGTAGTTCGGTTCCAGCCCGGCCTCGGCGAAGAGCCGGTCGGCGAGGGTGCGCGGCCAATAGCCGGGCCGGGTGGTCACCATGGGCTCGTTCGCGAGGTCCGCCATCCGCACGCGTTTGCGCCGCGCGAGCCGGTGCGTGCTGGGCACGGCGAGAATCACCTCCTCACGCAGCAGTTCCCGCGCTTGGAGGCCGGGCTGCCGCAGCGGCTGCGAGGCGAAGCACAGGTCGACCTCGCCCGCGCACAGCTGCTGCGCCATGGTTTCCGCCGACGATTGGTACAGCCGCAGTTCGATGCCGGGGTGCTCCGCGCGGAAGGCGCTCATCAGGCCGGTGAGCGTGAGCAGGGTTTCCGACGCGACGGCGACCCGGCCGTGGTCCAGACCAGCCAGGTCGACGAGTTCCTGACGGGCGTCGTCGAGTTCGCGCAGGGCCCGGTCGACGCGGCGCAGGAACGTGGTGCCGAAGTGATTGAGCCGCAGGCCCCGCCCGGCCCGTTCGAACAGCGGCACGCCGAGATCCGCCTCCAGCCGCGCGATCGCCCGGCTCAATGACGGCTGGGCGATGTGCAGCTCGGCCGCTGCCTGGCTGAGGTGGCCGCGGTAGGCGACCGCCTGGAAGTAGCGCAGGTGCAGCAGATCCATCTCATAGCTCCGAGGTCATGAATACATGGCGAACTTGGTCTTGGACGGCATGAGAACTTCAGCTTAGCGTCTGAACGGGGGAATTCTTACGCGCACTAGGGGGAACAGTGGCCGAAGCGGCCCTGACACGCGGGCGGACGTTGCTGGTGGTGCTGCGGGTCGTCGTGACGGTGCACGCCGTCGCGATCCTGGGTCAGCCGGTGTTCGCCGGACGGTATCTGATCGGCGACTACGACATGCTGGCGCTGCACGAACTCGGCGCGAACATCGTGTCGACGCTCGCGCTGGTGCAGCTCGTGCCTGCCGCGCTGTACTGGTGGCGCGGCGGCGTCCAGTGGCCGTTCTGGGCGAGCCTGCTGCTGGCCGGCGGCGAGACCGCGCAGTACTTCGCCGGCCAGGCCGGTGCTCTTGACCTGCACATCCCGCTCGGCGTCGCGCTGGTCGCGATCGCGCTCGGCACACTGTTCGGCATCTGGCGGACCGGGGCTCGGCGATGAGCGGGATGTCACGCCGCCGGTTTCTCGGACTGGCGGGCGGTGCCGGAGTCGTGCTCACGGCCGGGTTCGTGACCCCGCGGTTGTTGCGCCCGGCCGCCGCTACCGGTGAGCTGCTGACCAGCGAAGTTCCGCTGCCGCGACCGTTTCAGGTTCCGTTGCCGCTGCCGCCGGTGCTGCGCCCGGTTTCCCGCGACGGTGGCGTCGACCGGTACGAGATCGTGCAGCGGGCCAGCACCGCGGAGATCCTGCCCGGACTGCGCACGCCGATCTGGGGCTACCAAGGCACCTTCCCCGGCCCGACGATCGAGTCCCGCAGTGGCCGGACCACGATCGTCCGGCACCGCAACGAACTTCCGGTCCCGACCGTCGTGCACCTGCACGGCGGACGCACGCCGCCGGAGTCCGACGGCTACGCCACCGATCTCGTCCTGCCCGCCGACGGCCGGTACCTGTCCAGCGCCGGGCACGGGCATTCGGGGATGGCCGACCCGGACGCCGTCGTGACCGCTGGCAGCCGCGAGTACACGTATCCGTTGCGGCAGAAGGCCGCGATGCTCTGGTATCACGACCACCGGATGGATTTCACCGGCCCGGCCGTATACCGCGGACTCGCCGGGCTGCACATCGTGCGCGACGCCGAGGAAGACGCACTGCCACTGCCGCGCGGCGAGCGAGAGATTCCGCTGATGATCACCGACCGCGCGTTCGCCGAAGACGGGTCGATGCGATACCCGTCGCTGGATCCTTCGCTGCGAACCGTGCCGGGAGTCGAAGACGCTTACGCGGCAGGCGTTCTCGGCGACGTACTGCTGGTGAACGGCGCGCCGTGGCCGGTCGCCGAGGTGTCGGCGACCCGGTATCGCCTGCGATTCCTCAACGGTTCCAACGCTCGCCGGTACGATCTCGCCCTCAGCCCACCGCCGCCGAGCGGACCCGCGTTCACGCAGATCGGCTCGGATCAGGGTTTGCTCGACGCACCGCGCGGCCACGCGCATCTGCCGATCGCGCCCGCCGAACGGTACGACCTGGTGGTCGACTTCGGCGCTTATCCGGTCGGCACCGAGGTCACGCTGGTCAACCGTCTCGGAACCGGGACCAGCGCGCAGGTAATGCGTTTCCGTATCACGCACCGGGCGAAAGACGAGAGCCATATTCCGGCGAAACTGTCCGAAGTGGAGCGACTCGACCGTGCACAAGCGACGGTGACGCGCGAGTTCGCGTTCCGAAGTGGACAGTTCGACGGCAGGCACGGCTGGACCATCGGCGGCGAGGCCTTCATCCCGACGAAGATCGCGGCTCAGCCGAAACTCGGCGACGTCGAGATCTGGCGGTTCGTCGCGGATCTGCACCATCCGATCCACCTGCACCTGGTGCACTTCCAGGTACTTTCCCGGGGCGGCAAAGATCCCGCCCCGCACGACGCGGGCCGGAAGGACACTGTGGACCTTCAGCCCGGCGAAGCGGTCGAGGTGATCGCGCGGTTCGACGGATATCGCGGGCGGTACATGTTCCATTGCCACAACGCCGAGCACGAGGACATGGGGATGATGGCCACGTTCAGGACCGTTTAGCCAGCTCGCGCCCAGGTTTTTCGCGCGCCTGCCGGTCACGAATGCGCACACCAGCAGCGGAAGCACCCCATCCGCGTCGCGGCAAACCCAGTCCGGCGCCGACGGGACCGGTCCCGGAACGTCCGTGAAGGACCGGCCACGGGGCTAGGCGGGTGCGGGTGCGGGTGCGGCCAGCCGATACCCGGCTCCGGCGACTGTCTCGATCACCGGCGGCGAACCCAGCTTCCGCCGCAACGTCATCACCGTGACCCGCACTGTGTTGGTGAACGGGTCCGTGTGCTCGTCCCAGGCCTTTTCCAGCAGCTGCTCCGCGCTCACCGCCGTCCCGCCGGCTCGCATCAGCACCTCCAGCACCGCGAACTCCTTCGGCGACAACGGCAGGAACCGGCCGTCCCGGGACGCCTGGTGCCGGGGCAAATCCAGCACCAGACCGGCCGCCTCCAGCACCGGCGGCAGCGCCGGACGCGCCCGGCGGGCCAGCGCGTGCACCCGGGCGACCAGTTCCGCGAAGACGAACGGCTTGGTCAGGTAATCATCCGCGCCGAGGTTCAGGCCTTCGATGCGGTCGGTGACGTCGGCGGCCGAGGTGAGCATGAGGACCCGGGTCTCGCCGCCTGCCTGGACGATCGCCGCGCAGACCTCGTCCCCGTGGACGGTCGGCAGGTCCCGGTCCAGCACGACCACGTCGTAGGAGTGCACGGCGACGCGTTCGAGAGCCTCGTCGCCGTCGTAACAGACGTCCACCGCGATGGAATAGCGGCGCAAGCCCTCGGCGATCGAATCCGCCAGGAGCGGTTCGTCCTCGACAATCAGTACCCGCATTCGATCATCATGCCTTGACCCGAGATAAAGGCGAGATAAGGATCAAGCGGGCAACCGCGCCTCCACAGTCAGCCCGCCGTTCGGATTCGCCCGCGCGCAGACGTCCCCGCCGTGCGCGCGGGCGACGGAACGCACAATCGACAGCCCCAGTCCGGAGTGCTCCGCCGCGCCGGTGCGATCGGGTTTTCCCCGCCGGAAGGGTTCGAACAAACCCGCGACCTCCCGTTCGTCCACATTAGACCCGGAGTTGCGCACACTCAGCGCGGGTGTCGCACCGATGGTGATCGACACCCAGCCGTCCGGGATGTTGTAGCTGATCGCGTTGCTCACCAGGTTCAGCACCAGGCGTTCGAGCAGCACGGCATCACCGATCACCGTCCGCGCGCGCAGCCGGGTCTCCACCGTCACGCCAGCCTCTTTGGCTTGTGCGGCAGTGAGTTTCACTACGGCACGGACCACTTTGTCCAGTCGCACCGGTGCCCGTGCACTCAGGCCGCGATCACTGCGCGCGAGCACCAGCAATCCTTCGATCAGCCGTTCACTGCGTTCGTTGGTCCGCAGCAAATGCGCGCCCAGTTTGGTCAGCACGGGACCGGCCTCGGGATTCTCCAAAGCGACTTCGATCAGCGTCCGCTGCACCGCGAGTGGCGTGCGCAACTCGTGCGAAGCGTTGGCTACAAACCGTTTCTGGCTGTCGAACGAACCGGCGAGACGGTCCAGCATGCTGTCGAAAGTGTCGGCGAGCTCCTTCAGTTCGTCGCGCGGGCCGTCCAGGTTGATCCGCTGATCGAGTTTCCCGGCTTCGAGCCGCCGCGCGGTCGAGGTGATCGTGTGCAACGGCCGCAGTGCGCGTCCGGCCATGAACCAGCCGAACAGCAACGCCAGCGCCGCGGTGACCACCAGCGCGACGGCCGACGCGAGGACCAAAGCGGACATTGTGGAGCTGCGGTAATCGGTGAGCACGACTGTCGCCACTCTCTCCGCCGACGCAGGGACAGCCTGCACTGGGAGTGTCGTCGCCTCCGCCGGGACCGACTCGACGTCGGCGGCGACCTGGCTCAGCTTCAATGAGGCGTCGTCGCCGAGATATTGCGCGGGCGCGGGCAGTTCGTTGCTGACCACGAGGTAGGTCACCACCACCAGCACGAGCCCGGCCAGCAGGAAGAACCCGCCGTGCAGCGCGGTGAGCCGGGTCCGCACGGACAGCCGCAGCGGCCCCCGGCGCGGGCCGGCGCTCTTCTCGGCCAAGGGATCCTCCCAGGTCGTGGCTGCCGGCAGTCTGCCGGATCCGGGCATAAGGAGAGGATAAACAAGATCGCTTAACGGGCCTGTATCGCCGCGTCGGTACTACTGGGCCACCGGCGGGAACGACCCGCCCGAGCGAAGGAGAATCCCGATGCGGAAAGCACGTCTGGCGGCCGTCGGAGCCGGACTGGCGCTGGCGCTGCTCACCGGGTGCTCGTCCGGGGACACCGCGCCGCAGGTGCCCTCGATCTCCAGCCCGAAGGCAAGCCCGGAGCAGGACGCCGCCGCGGGAAAAGCTGATCCCGCCGCGGACCGGGACGCGATGCGCGCCTACGCGAAATGCATGCGTGAGCACGGTGTCGACACACCGGATCCGGGTGAAAACGAAGCCCCGACCATCAACTTCTCCAACGATCCCAAGACCATGGCGGCGCTCGAAGCCTGCAAGAAGCTGCTGCCGGGCGGCGGAATGCCGAAGAAGCTGACGCCGGAGGAACTGGACAAGGCCCGCAGGGAAGCCAAATGCATGCGTGACCACGGCGTCGACATGCCGGATCCGGACGCGAACGGCGGTGCGCGGGCGCTGCCGATGAAGGACGACGGGACCACATTCGAGGTAGCGCTCAAGGCGTGCGGAATGGGAATGGCCGGAAAGTGACCGGGAAACGAGGACGCTGGTTCATCGCCGCGGGAGCGACTGCCGTCGTGCTCGGCACGACCTCGGCCGTCGTGCTGACCCACGTCGCTTCCGGCGGCGAACCGGCCGCGACGGGGAAGCCGGTGGCGACCGCCGAAGTGACCAAATCGGACTTGAAAGCGGAGGAGAACACGACCGGGAAACTCGGCTACGGCAAGGAATCCGCACTGGGCGGGAAGAAAAACGGCACCGTGACCTGGCTGCCCGGCCGGGGCGACGTGCTCGGCCGCGGCAGCACGGCCTACACAGTGGACGCCAAGCCGGTGCCGCTGTTCTACGGAAGTCTGCCGTTCTACCGCGTGCTGAACGGCGGCGTGGACAAGGGACCGGACGTCAAAGAGCTTGAGGAGAACCTGAAAGCGCTGGGATACGGCGGTTTCGGCAGTCCGGACGAGAAGTTCACCTCCGCGACCGCTGCCGCGCTCAAGCGGTGGCAGAAATCGCTCGGCCTCGCGCAGACCGGATCGTTCGATCCGGCCGACGTCGTGCTGGCTCCCGGCGAGATCCGGGTGTCGTCGGTGACCGGTCAGCTCGGCGGCCCCGGCGCGGGCGAGGTTTTCAAGTACACCGGCACGGCACGCGTCGTGGAGGCCGAATTGGACGCGACCAAGCAGAGCGTCGCGGTCAAGGGCTCGAAGGTGTCCGTCTCGCTCAATGGCCGCACGCTGACCGGCACTGTCACCGACGTCGGCGACACCGCCGCGGAGGACAAGGAAACCGGCAAGGCCAAGGTCACCGTCCAGATCCGGATGGCCGACCCGGCCGCCGCCGGAGACGTCGCCGACGTTCCGGTCTCGGTGCGGTTCACCAAAGAGGTCCACCAGGACGTCCTGGTGGTCCCGGTCGGCGCGCTGGTCGCGCTCGCCGAGGGCGGATACGCGGTCGAAATCGACGAGCAGGGCAAGCGGCGGCTGGTCAGCGTCGAGACCGGGTTGTTCTCCGGCGGCCAGGTCGAGGTCACGGCCACCGGTCTGCACGCGGGCCAGCGGGTGGTGACCACGTCATGATCCCCGTGCTGGCCGCGTATCGGGTGTCGCGCACCTACGGCGGGAACGTGCCCGCGCTGCGGAGTGTCTCACTGTCCTTTTCGGACGGGGAAATGGCGGCGATCGTCGGACCGTCCGGTTCGGGCAAATCCACGCTGCTGCAACTGATGGGCACCCTCGACCGGCCGACCGAAGGCCGGATCGAAATCCGGGGCCACGACGTCGCACAACTGTCCGACCGCAAACTCGCCGCGCTGCGCTCGCGGTGGATCGGGTTCGTGTTCCAGCAGTTCTTCCTGGACGACGGCGAAACCGCGGTAAACAACGTGTGCGGCGGCCTGCTGTACAGCGGAGTCCCGAAACGGAAACGGCGGACGCGGGCGTTGGAGGCGCTCGACCGGGTCGGGCTCGGGCATCGCGCCGGACACCTGCCAGGCGAACTGTCCGGCGGCGAACGGCAGCGGGTCGCGATCGCGCGGGCGGTGGTGAACACGCCGCCGATCCTGCTCGCCGACGAGCCGACCGGGAACCTCGACACCGGCAACGGCGCGGCGGTGCTGTCCTTGCTCGCGGAACTCAACGCCGACGGCACCACGGTCGTGCTCATCACGCACGACCGGGAGATCGCGGCCGGAATGCCGCGGCGGATCGAGATCCTCGACGGGGAACTGCGCCTCGACACCGGCGCGGCCGACCTGGCGGGAGCGCCGCGATGAGCGCACCTGCCCCGCCCAGCCCGAACCGGCTCGGTCCCGCCGATCTGCTTTCCCTTGGCGCGCACGGAATGCGCACTCGCCCGCTGCGCGCGATGCTGTCCGCACTCGGCATCGCCATCGGCGTCGCCGCGATGGTCGCGGTACTGGCCATCCCGGCGTCGGCGGACCAAGCGCTGCAGGACAAGCTCGCCGCGATGGGCACCAACCTGCTCCGCGCCGAAGCCGGGCAGACCCTCATGGGCGGCTCGGCGAAGCTGCCGGACTCGGCGGTCCCGATGGTGCGGCGGATCGCGCCGGTCGAGGGCGCGGNCGCGGTGGAGGTCGGCAAGGTCAACGCCAAGGTGTACCGCAACGACCGGGTCGGCAAGGACGATTCGGCAGGCGTCTCGGTGTTCGCCGCGCGGCCGGATCTGCTGCCGGTGCTCGGCGGAAAGGTCCGCACCGGGACGTTCCTCAGCCCGGCGAACCAGCGCTTCCCGGCGGTCGTGCTCGGCTCGGAAGCGGCTTCGCGACTCGGCATCGACCACCTCGGCCCGGCGCGGCCACCGCAGGTCCTGATCGGCTCGTCGTGGTTCAGCGTCGTCGGGATTCTCGCCCCGATGCCGCTCGCGCCGGAGGTCGAACGGTCGGTGCTGATCGGCTGGGACGTCGCCGAACAGGTCTTCGGCTTCGACGGCCATCCGAGCACGGTGTACCTGCGCGCGAGGGAATCGCAGGTCAGCGCGGTCCGGTCGGTGCTCGCCGCGACGATCAACCCGGCCGCGCCGAACGAGGTAGCGGTCGACCGGCCCTCCGACGCGCTCGCCGCGCGGCAGCTGACGAAGAACACCTACGGCGCGTTGTTCCTCGGCCTCGGCGGGGTGGCGTTGCTGGTCGGCGGCGTCGGCGTGGCGAACACGATGGTGATCTCGGTGCTGGAACGACGGCGGGAGATCGGATTGCGGCGCGCGCTCGGGGCGACCAGAGGCCAGGTCCGCGGGCAGTTCCTCGCCGAATCGGTGCTGCTGTCCGGATTGGGCGGGCTCGTCGGGGTGGTGCTCGGGGTCGGCGCGACGGCGGGCTATGCGCTCAGCCAGGGCTGGCCCGCGGTGCTGCCGCCGGTCGCGCTGGCGGGCGGGGTGGCGGTTTCGGCCGCGGTCGGCGCGATCGCCGGGGCGTATCCGGCGATGCGGGCCGCGCGGCTTCCCCCTGCTCAAGCACTGGCCTGACCCCGTTGACGGCCCGCAGGACCGGACCGCGTGAACGCCACCCGGTCGTGCGGGCAATCATCAACACTGGACTCCCGTCTAGTGCTATCGTGCAACTAAGGTTACAAGCACTAACGTTCGATTAAGTCCTTAACTGATGCCGGGCTGTCGAGGTACCGCAGGCACTACCGCGTCCCGGCAGTGCGGGGGATCGGCCCCGCGCGCCGGACCGCGGATCCTCGGCCCAGCGGAGGATGCGGCGCGGCCGCCGGGAACGACTGGTCTGTGAGCTGACATGAGCGCATTGCCCGAACGAGTGGCGATCATCGCCAACGACCCGATCAGCGGCGAAGGAGCCGCCGCCTACCTGCGCGGCACGCCCCGCTACGCCGTGATGGCTGCCGGCGAGGTCCCGCGCGCGGACGTCCTGCTCGTGATCGTGCCGGAGGTCCGCGAGAAAACCCTGGCCGACCTGGCGCGGATCCGCCGCACCGCGCTCGTCGCGGACGTGCGCGCGGTGCTGGTCACCGACCGGATCGAGAAGGCCGAACTGGGCAGGCTCGGCGGATTCGGCCTGTCCGCGGTGCTGTACCGCGGTTCCGCGACGCGCGAGAAAATCCTGGACGCACTGGCCGCCCGGGTGCCGTCGGCCGAACCGGAAGACACCCGCGCGACGAGGCTGACGCACGAGTTCCGCACCAGCGAGGGCGAAGCCCGCTACCCTCGGGGCTTCCTCGACCGGCACCGGCTGCAGAGCCGCGAGGTGGAGATCCTCGGCCTGCTCGCGGACGGCTTCGGCACGGTCGAAATCGCCGACCGGATGGCGTATTCGGAGCGGACGATCAAAAACATCATCAGCACGCTGCTGGTCCGGTTCGATCTGCGGAACCGCTCGCACGCGGTCGCCTACGCGCTGCGGACCGGCATCATCTGAACGGCCGCACCGGGAGCCCCGGGCCTTCGCGGGCCGCCCGCCTCAGATCGCGCCGTTCCGGAGCGCGCAGGCGACCGCGTGCGTCCGGTTGCGCAACTCCAGACGCTGCGACAGGTCGTGGATGACGTTCTTCACCGCGCGTCCGGAGAAGGTGGTTTTCTCCGCGGTTTCCGCCGTGTCGAGGCCTTCGGCCAGCAGGCGCAGCACGTCGATTTCCCGTTGGGTCAAGCCGGAACTGTGCTTCGGACAGGGTTCGATCGGGCGGCGGAAGTGGCTGAGCAGCGCGCCGCGGGCACCCTGGAGCGGCTGATGACGTTGGCGCCGGGGAAATTCCACCTGCTCGCCGGGTACGGGCTGGTCGCGGCGTGGTCGCCGGGTAGTTCGTGCTGCCGCTGTCCTACGCCGTCGTACGCCTTAAAGCCGCCTCATAAGCCGCGCGGTTGCGGTTGAGCCATTTCGCGAAGTACTGATCGGACTGGGTGTAGACATATCCCGGCGGGACGAACAAGACAGCGAAGACCACGAACCCACCAATCCCGATGATCGCCAGCTTCAACTCAGCGTCCGGCGGCGGGGAGGACATAAAGGACAGTCCACAAACGACAGCAGCCAAGCAACCCATCCCCACCGCGGCACTGAAAGCGCCACGCACGTTCCCCGGCGTACGACCAGCAGACGGATGCGCACCCGGGCTCAACGCACGCTCGGTCGCGGGCCTGCTCCGCCAGCTCAAGACTCCGCCGAGCCACAGCACCGCGAAGAAGACACCGCCGCCCGCCAAACTGAACCCTCCCGCCGCGGAATGGGCCAGCACTCCGACCAAAAGCCCGCTGAAGCCGAAGAGCGCGGCGAGGCTGGCCGTCATCACCCGGTATACCCGACGCATGGTGACGATCGCCTGCAGCCGCGTCGTGTAGTCGCGCAGCCGCTGTTCGGGAGTGTCCGCGACCGCGCGGACCTGGTGTCCGCTCACGGCTTCCGAACGAAACCGGCCGCGCGGAGCCGCTTCGTTTCGCGAACGTCGATGCTCGTGCGGGCTCCGTTCGTCACGGTGACGTCGCCGTTGAGGACCCCGAGCGCGATGATCACGAAGCCGAGCGTGCGGATCAGCATCGCCCAGCCCGCCTTGCCGAGCCCGATCCGGCCGCCGTCGCGAAGCCGGACGAGGCGGATGCCGGTGAACAACGCGCCGAGGCCGCGTCCGTTGCCGTAGAACCAGCCGTACAGCAGCGGCAGCACAAACAGTCCCACTATCCCGATCACACTCGCGCCGACCGCGGCGTCGACGCTGTGCGACTTGAAGTAGTACGCCACCGCCGCAGCCACCGACAAACCGGTGACCAGGAGGAAGTCGACCAGCCAGGCCCAGATCGTGGAAGCGGTGCGCGCCTCGACGTATAGCTCGCCGTTCTCGAACTCGCGAATCCGAGCCGCCGCGCCCTTGCCGAGAACGGGTTCGGCCTGCGTGCGGAGGCTGACCATGACCTCTTGCTGAGTGTTCACGCCATCCTCGACGCCGATCGGGGGCTGGAGGTTCCCTCGACCGGCGCGCATCACCCTGACACGGGGGGCGTAGCAACTCGCCCCAGCCGCTTTCGCGGGGTGATCGTGAAATTGTCCAGCACCTACAGTCACCGGCTCGGCCAGGTCCGCACCCTCGACGACGGTGTCGAACTGCGCTGAGACCCGGCGGCAAGCCTCAGGCGAAGCTGTAATCCTCCAACGGGAATCGTGCCGCCTCCCGGTGGGCGCTGATCGTCGATGTCGGCCGGAGCAGGGTCGCCTCGCCGTGCTGGTTGAAGTAGTAGCTGTTGGCCGTCGCGCACTGGCCGAGCGCGAACACCGAGTGCCCGACCTTGTGCTTCATCCGGTCGAGGAACTCGTCGTTCGCCCGCTGGGTCACCTCGAACACGTCCGAACCGCGGGCGCGCATCCCCTTGAACAGCCGGTCGAGGTGCTTCATCTGGCATTCGATGGTCGTGAAATACGACAGGCCGCTGTAGGAATACGGGCTGTTGAGCGAAACCAGGTTCGGGAACCCGGGCACGGTCACGCCCTCGTAGGCCTGGAACCGGTTGTCGCGCCACCACTTCCCGAGGTTCTTGCCGTCGCGGCCGATGATCTCGATCGCCGGGAAGTTCACGTCCCACAGGTTGAAGCCGGTGGCCAGCACGAGCGTGTCGATCTCGGTGCGCTTGCCGTCCGCGGTGACGATCCCGGTCTCGTCGATCCGTTCGATGCTGGTGGTTTCGAGGTGCACGTGCGGGCGGGTGAAGGCCGGGAAGTAGTCGTTGGAGAACGTCGGCCGTTTGCAGCCGAAGGAGTAGTCCGGCGTCAGCTTGCGGCGCAGTACGGGGTCGCGGACCTGGCGGTACAGATGCGCGCGGCACCAGCGTTCGGCGATCCGGTTGGCACCGCGGAACTGCCGGTACTGGACGACGCCGGAGATCATCATCAGCTCCAGCACCGAACTGCCCGCCAGCCGCACCGCGCGCTGTACCAGCGGCAGCTTCGCGAACGCCTGCTGCAGCGGCTTCGGCACGGCGTAGTCCGGCTTCGGGCTGACCCAGATCGGCGTGCGCTGGTAAACGGTCAGCTCCCCGGCGACCTTGGCGATCTCCGGGATGAGCTGCACGGCCGTCGCGCCGGTGCCGATCACCGCGGCACGCTTTCCGGCAAGGTCGTAGCTGTCGTCCCACTTGGTGGTGTGGATGACCTTGCCCGCGAACCGGTCGATGCCCTCGATGTCCGGCATCTTCGGCTGCGACAGGAAGCCGGTGGCGGTGAGCAGGTACTTCGCGGTGACCGTCTCGCCGCCTTCGATGCTGACCCGCCAGCTGGAGCCGTCCCAGGTCGCGCCGGTCACGACGGCACCGAAGCGCATCGAGGCGCGCAGACCGTACTTGTCGGCGACGTGCTCGGCGTACTTCTTCAGCTCCGCGCCCGGCGCGAACAGCCGCGACCAGTACGGATTGGGTTCGAACGAGTAGGAGTAGGTGGACGACGGGATGTCGACGGCCAGCCCCGGATACCGGTTCACGTGCCAGGTCCCGCCGAGGTCGTCCTCGCGATCGAGAATCAGCAGGTCGCGGTAGCCGAGGCGGCGGAGCTGGATGGCCGCCCCCATGCCGCCGAAGCCCGCGCCGACGATGACTGCGTCGTACTGCGCGTCCATGTCCGACCTCTCGTCCGGAACTACTTGTCAGTAACGGAACGGTATGTCACCTCAGCGGACTTGGCAATACACTGCAATGCGTGACAGCCCAGGAGAGCCCCCGCACCACCCGAGCCGAGCGCAAGAAGCAGGAACTGCGCCGCGAGATCATCGACGCGGCGTTCGACTGCTTCGCCGACCTCGGCTACCACGCCACGGGCATCTCCGACATCGCCACGAAGCTCGGCATCGGGCACGGCACCTTCTACCGCTACTTCCAGAACAAGCGCGACATCGTCGACCACGTCATCGACGACCTGGTCGCCCGCATCGTCACCGCGCTCACCGCGGAGAACGCGCCGGACGCGGTGTCCACTTTGGACGCCTACCGCGAGCAGACCGCCCGGATCGGCGACGCGCTGGCACAGATCTTCGGCGAGGACCCGCGCGTCCCGAGGCTGCTGCTGTTCGAGGCCGCCGGTATCGACAAAGCGATGGCAGCGCGCGTACTCGACTTCTTCGAACTGGCCACCGAGCTGACCGCGGCATATCTGTCGCATGGCGTGGAGCTCGGATACCTGCGCGCGGATCTCGACATCGAAAACAGCGCGCGGGCGATCAACGGCATGATCCTGGCGTCGGCGATCGCCTCGCTGCGCAACCCGGATCCCGAGGAGCAACGCCGGGTGAGCGAGGCCGTGCGGCGGATGATGTACGACGGGATCGCGGCTAGGCGGGAGTGATCTCGGTCAGCTTGTCGGGGTTGCGCACGAAACACAGCGTCGACACACCCGCATCGCCCGCCCGGACGGTGACCGTGGTCGTCGCCTTGCCGTCCTGAAGGAAGACCGCACCAGCGCCGCCGTTGATGATCGCTGGCACGATCGTGACCTCCTCCATCGTCGAGATCCCGATAAGGAACTGCGCGATCCGGTCCCGGCCGAACAACGGCTTGCGTGCGGCCATGGCTTTGCCGCCGCCGTCGGAGTACAGCACCGCGTCCGGCGCGATCAACGCGGCCACCCTGCCGATCTCACCGGACAGCACCGCCTCGACGAGCGTCGCCAGCGCCTCGGCATCACGATTCCCCTGATCCGGCAAGGAATCCCCGATCGCCGAGGTCACCGCCCGTTGCGCGCGCGAGACGAGTTGCCGGGCCGCCGCGGGCGTCGTCTCCAGTACTTCGGCGACCGACGGGTAGTCGACGTCGAGCACCTTGCGCAGGACATAGGCCGCGGCCTGCTCCGGGGTCAACGTGCTGAGCACGAAGTCGAGCGCCTGGCCAAGACCGTCGCGATGCAGCACTTCCCACTCCGGCGAATCCCCCTCGACCACCGGATCCGGCAGCCACGGACCGGGGTAGTTCTCCCGGCGGCGCCGCTGCGCGCGGACCGCGTTGAGCGCCAGCCGCGAGACCATCACCGACAGAAACGCGTGCGGCGTGCGGACCGTTTCGAGGTCCACCCGGGACCAGGTCTCCCACGCGTCCTGCACGACGTCCTCCGCGTCGTAACGCGATCCGGTGATGTGGAAAGCGGCGGCGAGCATCGTCGGCCGATGCGCGGTGAAGACGTCGCCGTGCTCCATGCTGGCCAAGTCTAGGCACCGGCCGGCCACGAGTACCTGCCCGCACGGTCCCGTTCCTGGCTCAGCCACCGCACGGTCATCCGGCAGATCGTCTCCTTGACGAGCCCGCCTGCCCGCCCGTCGATCGCGATCGCGCGCTCGGTGTCGTCCGGGTGCAGGAACTGGACGCGCCCGCGCCCGCTGCCGAGATCGGTGCACTGGAGCACGTAGCCCATCCGGAACGGTTTCCCGGCTCGTCCTTCGCGGCGCGCGGTGATGACGTCGGCGACGTGCGCCCCCATCGGCAACGCCGTCGCGCACGCGGCGCGGAAGGAGCTGTGCACAGCGTCGCCCGCGCCGAGGATGTTCGGGTGTCCGGGGACGGTCAGCTGCTCGTCCACCAGCAACCGGCCGAGGTCGTCGACCGGCAGTCCCGAATCGGCGGCGAGACTCGGCACGGTGAACCCGGTCGTGTCCACGACGAGCCCGTCGATTCCGGCCGGATCGACGCGCCTGCCGAGTTCGATCTCGACCCCTTGTCTGGCGAGAAACCGCAGATGCGCCTGGATCGCGCGCCGGTCCGGGGCGGTAGAGACCAGCTTGACCGCGCGCCCGGCCTCGCGCAGCGCCCCGGCCAGCTCGACGCCGGTCAGGCCCGCGCCCACGATGGTGACCGGAGCGTCCGGTGCCTCGGCGAGGGCGGTGCGGAGCCGCTCGGTCTCCTCCTCGGAGACGATCCGGCAGGCGCCGTTCCGGTCGCTGGTCCCGGATCCGACCGCGTAGACGAGGGTGTCGTAGGGCAGGTTCTCGCCAGCCGCCAGCTGGATCTTGTCGTCGCCGATCTCGGTCGCGGTGTCCTGGACGACCTCGACGGCGGGGTTCAGCACGGTCTGAAGATCGAGCCGGGCGTTCTCCCGGAGACCGGTGGCCACGCGATGGAGCCGGATTCGCTCGACGAACCACGCGTTCGGCGTGACCAGCACCACTTCTTCGCCGCGCCCGGCGAGCCGGTTCGCGGCCATGACCCCGGCGTATCCCGCGCCGAGCACTGTCGTCGTCATGCTGTCCTCCTCCGCTTTCGGGGTTTTCAGCGGATGGACACCGGTCGCGGGAAATCTGTGACAGCCGGGTTCAGCCGCGGCGGGACAGGTAGGTGCCGCTGGGGTCGTCTCGGTAACTTCCGAACGGCGCGCATGGGGTGAAGCCCGCTCGGGTGTACAAAGCACGGGCCGGGGCGAAGAAGTCCATGCTGCCGGTTTCCACGGAGATGCGTTCGATGCCGCGGTCTTTGGCGTCCTGGAGCAGGTGATCCAGGAGCGTGCGAGCGATGCCTTGCCCGCGTCGCACGGGGTCGGACAGTCCAGAGCCGGACGTGCGGACGCTGGAGTGCGGCCAGGTCGAGAGCGTGCCGGCTTTCGGGCGGGGCGGTGGGGTCCAGTTCGTCCAGGTGAGACTGGAGGAAGGCCCGGAGTCGCGGGTCCGCGAAGTCGGCTCGCTCGATCAGCAGAGGCATGGCCCCAGGCTGCCCGGCGGATGTTTCGCGGTTGTTAGCGCCCGATGTGGCGTTGAGCGCACCCAACGCCACATCGGAGCGGCCTACAGTGCCAACCGCGGCCAGGAAGCCGTGTCGCGCAACAACTGCCGGTCGTGCGTGGCCACCACCACCGCGGCCGGAGTCGAGTGCAGGGCTTCGGTCAGCTCGTCGACCAGCGTCGCGGACAGGTGGTTCGTCGGCTCAGCCTCGCCTGCGGCGGACTCGCGATGGCGGTCTTCGCCGCCGTCGAACGCCGCGTACCCGCGCCGCTGGTCCGGCCAGGATTGGTGCGGCAGCGCGAATTCAGGCTCGGCATGTGCCTCGTGCTGCTCACCTACGCCGGGATCAACTCGTTCTTCCTCGTGCTTTCGCTTGCCCTGCAAGACGGTCTGGGCCTCAGCCCGCTCGCCGCCGCGCTGACGTACCTGCCGTTCGCCGCCGCCTTCCTCTCGATGAGTCTCCTCGGCAGCCGCGTGGGCCGAGCCCCGCTGGCCGGCGCGGCGACCGCAGGCGCCGGCTATGCCGTCCTGATCACGCTGTCGGCCACTCTCGGCACCGGCTGGTCGTTCGTTCCCGCGCTGCTCCTCATCGGCGCGGGCCAGGGCCTCCTCGTGCCGCCGCTGCTGAACCACGTCCTGTCCGCCGTCCCCCGCGCCGACGCCGGGACGGCTTCCGGCGTGCTGGCGACTGGTCAGCAAATCGGCGGAGCACTGGGGGTCGCGGTGGTCGGCGCGGTCTACTACTCCGCGCTCGACGGGTCGCCACTGCACGCGCTCGCGCTGGCGTGCGGCGGGATTCTGGCTCTCACCGCCGGCGCGATCGCGGTTCTGCGGCTGCTGCCGCGGAATTGACGTGGGTTCGCCGCCAGCACGATCGGCAACGGCCGTTCAGCAGCTCGGCCAACGGCCAGCGCGCCGCACCGACCTTGTCGCGAATCCCCTGGTCGGTCCGTGATAGCCAGCCGGACGACCCTCGCTACCTAGCGCAGCACCGCGAAGTACGCGGGCATGTCGGCGTGCACCAGCATCCGAGACGACCGCATCGACGCTGCGGTCCCGAACCGGCAACCGCGCGGCGTCGGCCTGGGCGATCGGCAGCCGGGCGCGGAGCATCCCGCTGGACAGGTCAACGCCGAGCGGCGTCCAGCCCAGCTCCCGCACCAGGTTTCACTGGCTGGGCGCGGCGAACTCCTCCTGGTACCAGTTCGCGATCTCGGCATAGGCCGCCACCGATTACGCGTTAGGCGAAGAATCCTTGCGGGCACAGAGAATCGTGTCGTGCAATTCCCCGCCAGGAACCTTCCGCGTCCGGTTCTCGGCGGCCGTGATCTCCCATCGCCCCGCATCCAGACCGACGTCGTGGACGGTGATCGTCGACTCCGGCGGATGCAGCTCCCCGTGCTGGTGC
This sequence comes from Amycolatopsis sp. M39, assembly GCF_001651785.1. Classification (NCBI taxonomy): domain Bacteria; kingdom Bacillati; phylum Actinomycetota; class Actinomycetes; order Pseudonocardiales; family Pseudonocardiaceae; genus Amycolatopsis; species Amycolatopsis sp. M39. The sequence continues at coordinate 742,033 of NZ_LWSF01000001.1, read as the reverse complement.
CCGACCACCAGCAACGTCCCGCCCGGCGCGACCCACTCCGCGAGCCGCTCGAACAGCGAGCCCGCCGCGTGCACGTAGTGCGTAGCGACCAGGTCGAACTGCCCGTCCGGAGCCCAGTTCAGCAGGTCAGCGCACACCCACTCGACCTCGCTCGACCGTTCGCGCGCATGTCGCAGCACCTCCTCGGACAGGTCGACCGCCGTCACCCGCCATCCGTGCCCGGCGAGCCAGAGCGCCTCGTTTCCTTCCCCGCAGCCAGCCTCCAGCGCGCGTCCGGGCGGGAGTTTCCCCGCCTCTTCGACCAGCTTCGGATGCGGCTCGAGCTTCGCGTGCCCGGCGGTGCCATGCCAGTGCTCGTCCCAATAGGACTGATCGAATGCGTGCGGCACAACGGTTCCTTTCCTGGGTTCCCGTTCCACCTTGCAAACCCGCCGGCACAGCTGGCAAGCAAACTTGCCAATCTGTCAAACTCGGGGAATGGACGACGACCGAGCCCTGGACGCAGTCGGCCCCCGGTTGCGCGAGCTGCGCCGGAAGCGAGAGGTCACGCTGGCCGAGCTGGCCGCACAGACCGGCATCGCCGCCAGCACGCTGTCGCGACTGGAATCCGGCAATCGGCGGCCCACGCTGGAACAGTTGCTGCCGCTGGCTCGCGCACATGGCGTGCCCCTCGACGAACTGGTCGACGCCCCGCCAACCGGCGATCCGCGCATCCATCTTCGCCCGATCAGCTGTGCCGACGGCGTGACGATCCTGCCGCTGACGCGCCGTCCGGGCGGAATCCAGGCGTACAAATTCATCCTGCCCGGGCAGCGGGCAAAGCAAGAGCCCGAGCCCAAGACGCACGAGGGCTACGAGTGGACGTATGTCCTCAATGGACAGTTGCGGCTGGTGCTCGGCGAGCACGACATGACGCTTTCCCCGGGCGAGGCAGCGGAATTCGACACCCGGATACCGCACTGGTTCGGCGCGGCGTCGGCGGAACCGGTGGAGTACCTGTGTCTGGTCGGACGGCAGGGGCAGCGCGCGCACGTGCGGGCCGCACCTAAGGCATGGCCGTGGCAGGCAGCCCGAAGGCCGGGAAATGCGCTGCGCCGAGGAACGACGTGAGGTCGCAGATCCGGTCCTCCCGCAGGGTCAGCACGGTGATGGACCACGCCTCGTGCGGGACAGTCCCCGAACCGCCGAGGTAGAACGCCACCGCGGGCTGGGCGTTCGCGCTGGCCAGCCGGAAGCGCCAGCGGGGACAGCGGGTCATCGGGCCCTGGAAGGCGAACTCCGTCACGGCGGCGCGGCCGCGATACCAGTGCGGCAGCGGCGGCATCGACCAGGTGACGTCTTCGGTCAGCAGGCTCACGAGACCGTCGACATCGCCTTCGGCAAGGGCGGTCGCGAAACCAGTCGCCAGCTCTTGGCAGCGGGAGTCGCCGAGGAGCCGCTGCTGAGTTCGGGCGGGAACGTGCGCCGAGATGGTCCGGCGGGCGCGGGCCAGGGCGGAGTTCACCGAGGCCACGGACGTTTCCATCATCGCGGCGATCTCGGCGGCGGAAAAGCCGAGGACGTCGAACAGCAGCAGCGCCGCCCGTTGGTTGCCCGGCAGATGACGGCACGCGGCGACGAAAGCCAGCTCAACCGCCTCGCGTTGTTCGTAACTGGCCTCGGGGAAATCGGGGCACGGACCCAGCCAGGCCACGTCGGTACGCGGGGCTGAGTCGAGGACGACCTGCTCGCCCGCCGGGCCCAGGTCGACCGGCAGTGCGCGGCGGCCGCGCTGCTCGATGAGGTCCAGACAGGTGCGCGTGGCGACCGTGTACAGCCAGGTGCGCAGCGTGCTGCGGCCCTCGAACCCGGCCCGCCCGCGCCACCCTCGCACCAGCGCCTCTTGCATGGCGTCGTCGGCGTCGTGGATCGAGCCGAGCATCCGGTAACAGTGCGCACGCAATTCCACCCGCAACGGGGCCACCGCACGGGTGAATGCGGCTTCCGAAGAAATTTCCCCCACGACCGACGATTCTGCCGCATCCGGCCGGTCTCACCTGGCAACCACTACCGAGGAGACCTGAAATGACCGCCGCCTGGCCGCAGATCCACGCCGAACGCGCCGCACTGGCCGACGATCTGTCCGATGCCGCATGGAGCACGCCATCACTGTGCGAGGGGCTCTCCGTCCGCGAGGTGCTGGCCCACCTCACCGCGGGCGCGTCGCTCACGCCGTTGCGCTGGACGGCGGGCGTGCTCCGCTGCCGGTTCGACTTCGATCGGCAGGTCGCGATGCGGTTGGCCGAGCACCTCGGCGACAGCCCGGCCGACACGTTGGCCCGCTTCCGCCGGGTCGTCACCAGCACGACGAAACCGCCGTTGCCGGTCGTGGCGATGCTCGGCGAGACCGTCGTGCACGGCGAGGACATCCGCCGTCCGCTCGGCATCCGCCACGAGTATCCGGTCGAGACGCTCACCACGGTGGCCCGCTACTACCTCGGCTCCGACCTCGTCGTGCTCGCCAAAGGGCGCGTCCGCGGCCTTCGCCTCGAAGCAACCGACAGTGACTTTTCCGGCGGCTCGGGCCCCCTCGTGTCCGGCCCGACGCTCGCGCTGATCATGGCCATGACCGGCCGCTCCCGGTTCCTCGACGACCTGGACGGCGACGGCGCCGAGATCCTGCGGCAGCGCTGACGGTCTTGCGCCGCGCCGCCAAGAGTTCTATAACAGTGGAGTCAGTTATAGAACTCTAAGGAGCCGCTCATGCGCACCCCACCCCAGGAAGGACGTTTCGGGGAGTACGGCGGGCGCTGGGTGCCGGAATCACTGGTACCCGCCTGCCTCGAAGTCGCCGACGCCTTCGAGAAGGCATGGGTCGACCCCGGCTTCCGCGAGCAGCTCCAGACGATGCTCGCCCGGCACGTCGGCAGGCCCACGCCGGTGACGCCCGCCGAACGGTTGTCCGCGGAACTCGGCGTGACCGTCGCGCTCAAGCGGGAAGACCTCACGCACACCGGGTCGCACAAGATCAACAACGCGGTCGGCCAGGCGCTGCTCGCGAAGCGGATGGGCAAGCAGCGGCTGATCGCCGAGACCGGAGCCGGGATGCACGGCGTCGCGACGGCCACCGCGGGCGCGCTGCTCGACCTCCCGGTCACGGTGTTCATGGGCGAACAGGACGTCGAACGCCAGTCGCACAACGTGTTCCGCATGCGCTACCTCGGCGCGGAGGTCGTCCCGGTGCGCTCGGGCAGCCGCACGCTCAAGGACGCGACCAGCGAAGCGATGCGGCACTGGGTCAGCTCGACCGAGGAGGCGCACTACTGCCTCGGCTCGGTCGTCGGACCACATCCGTATCCGTGGATGGTGCGGGAGTTCCAGCGCGTGATCGGCGACGAAGCCCGCGAGCAGCACGTGACGGTGCCGGATTTCGTCGTCGCGTGCGTCGGCGGCGGATCCAACGCGGCGGGCACTTTCGCCGGATTCGCCGACACCAGCGCACGACTGGTCGGAGTGGAAGCGATCGGCGGATCGGGCGCGACGTCCGGCCAGGCCGGGGTGCTGCACGGATCGCGGTCGCTGTTCCTCCAGGACGAGCACGGGCAGATCCTCGAAGCCCACTCGATCGCCGCCGGACTGGATTACCCCGGTGTCGGACCGGAACACGCGCACCTGCGCGACCTCGGGCGGGCTCAGTACGTCGCGGTCAACGATGAAGCAGCGGTCGCCGCGGCCGCGCGACTGGCACGCACCGAGGGAATCATCCCGGCCCTCGAATCCGCGCACGCGCTCGCCTGGGTGGCCGAAGCCGCTGGCACGCCGGATCTCCCCGCTGGCTCAACGGTGCTGCTCACCCTGTCCGGCCGGGGCGACAAGGACATCACCACGCTCATCGCTCGCGCCGAGGAGTCCCGCGCATGAAAACCGATCGCAAAATCCTGATGCCGTACCTCACCGGCGGCATCAATCCACAGTGGACGGACTATCTCCCGGCGCTGGCCGAAGCCGGTGCGGACGCGATCGAAGTCGGCATCCCGTTCTCCGACCCGACGCTGGACGGTGTGACCATCCAGGAAGCGTCCACCGTCGCTCTCGCTAACGGAACTACTCCTCAGAGTGTCCTCAATGCACTGTCAGAGACCACAGTGGACATCCCGATCATCGTGAGCACCTACGCCAATCTGGCCGTCCGGAAGGGTTTCCGCACCGAACTGCGAGAAGCCGGAGTCGACGGTCTGATCGTGCCGGATCTTCCGCTGGAGGAAGTGCCCGCGATCGAGGAGGGAATCGAGCTGGCATTGCTGGTCTCCCCCGCGACGCCAGCCGACCGCGCACACGAGATCGCCGCGCGCAGCCGAGGTTTCGTCTACGCCGTCTCGTCGATGAGCACCACCGGCGAACGCGACCAGCTGCCCGCCTCCGCGATCGACCTGGCCACCCGGCTGAAGAACGCCACTGACCAGCCGATCCTGGTCGGCTTCGGCATCTCGCGACCAGCGCACGCCGCCGAGGCCGCCCGGGTGGCCGACGGCGTGATCGTGGGCGCGGCGATCATGCGGCGGGTGCTCGACGGCGCCGGTCCGGCGGAGGTCGGCGAGTACGTCGCGACCATGCGGGCCGCGCTGGACTAGAATCCGCTGGTCCCCGCAGAACTGGACCAGAACGGACGCGCATGGCCCGATACCGAGCGATCGCCGCGGATCTCGCCGCGAGGATCCGCGCCGGGGAGTACGCGCCCGGCGCGGCCCTGCCACCGCAGCGGGAGCTCAGCGCGTCCTACGGCGTCACGCTCATGACGCTCCGGCAAGCGCTGCGCGAACTCAGCGACGAAGCCCTGATCGTGCAACAACCCGGCCGCGGCACCTTCGTGGCGCCGACATCGGCCTCGTACCAGCTGGGCTCCTTGCGCAGCTTCACCGAGGACCTGCGCGATCAGGGTTACGTCGTGCGCACCGAGGTCGTCGGCCAGGCAGTACGCCGGTTGCCCACTCGCGTCGCCGCGCGATTGCAGGCCAGGGCCACCGATTCCGGCCTGCGACTGGAACGAGTGCGCGAGTTCGGCGGTCGAAGGGCAATCCATCAGGTGTCATGGATCGCTCCCCCGCACGGAGAACGGTTGCGGAACACCGATTTCACCACAACTTCGCTCTACACCGCACTGTCCGAACTGGACGTCGCGGTGGACCGGGCCGCCGAAACGATCCGCCCGGATTCTCTCGACGACAAGCTCGCCCAGCTTCTCGACGAACCGGTCGACACCCCGGTCCTGGTCAGCGAGCGCACCACGAGCACCCCGGACGGCACGATCGTCGTCATCGACCGCGCGACCATTCTCGGCAGCATGATGCACATCAGCACCGAACGCGCGGCCGACCGGCTGTCACTGCGCTGGGGCGCCGGAAGCTGAATCCCGGTGCCCGTGCGCCAAAACCGCCAGGTGCACCGAAAGCCGAGTGTCCGGATCGGACAGATCGACGCCGAGCAACCGCTCGATCGTCGCCAACCGCGAGTACGCCGCCGGACGACTCAGGTTCAACGCCTTCGCGAACTCTGTCATCGAATACCCCGCCTCGACAAACGCCCGCAACGTCGCGAACGTCCGGCTGGCCCGCGGTTCCGGCAAGGTCAGCAACGGCCGCAGCTGCGCCTCGGTGAACTCGTGCAACCGCGGATGCTCCCGCAGCCACCACAACAACCCGCGCACGCCCAGGTCACCAGCCCGCCGAAGTCCGGGCGCACCAGGCGATTCGACATCCGCGACATGCACCGCCTCCTGCAATGCCGCCGGCAGCTCCCCGAGCCGACGCACCGGGCCGGCCGCCCCGAACGCCGCCGCCAGTCCAGCCGGAACCGCGGCGACCACGCGCTCCAGCAACGCTTTTTCCGCAGTAACCGAGGCACACGGGAACACCGCCGCCACCCGGCCTTCCGCCAGCACGCCGCCGATCCCGTCACTGGTCAGCACCGCGTCCAGCAACGCTCGCTCCTGCCCGGCCCGAGCCGGACGGCACACCAGCACCGCGTAGTACGCCGCCGCGGCCAGCCCCAACGCCCTAGCCCGCGCGCGGACCGAACCCTCGTCCGCTCCGTGCAGCAGGTCCCGCAGCAAATCGCCCTGCGCCTCGATTTCCACCGACAGCGGCGAGTGTTCCAGCAGCTTCCCGACGGTCAACGCCTCAGCCGCGCGTTCGAGCACCATCCACGCCGACGGCTGCTCTGCCGAGTGCGCGGGCACGACCAGCCGGCCCCAGCGTTCACGCGGCGGCCCCACCGGCGTGCACATCCAGCCCTCCGGACCGCCGACCGCGGTCGCCGCGGAAAACGGCACCCGCCGGGACCGGGCCGGCCAGTCGCGCAGCAGTGATTCCGCCGAACCCGCCCCGGCGAACGCGAGCGCCCGATGCGTCCGGTCCTCCAGCACCACCGGCAGCCCGATCAGGTCCGCCGCGTGCGCGAGGACCGCGTCCGGTGCCTGCGACGCCGAACCGACCGTGCTGAACGCCTCGTGCGCGCGCTCGGCCAGCCGCAACCGCTCGTAATGCGCGTTGACGATCCGCGCGTGCACGATCTCGGTCACCTCGATGAAGCGGATCGTGCCGCGCAGCTCCACCAGCGGGAACCGGACCGCCCGGGCGGCCTGCACCAACCCGCTGGGCAACGCCTTCGGCCGCTCCCACGGATCCACGACCAGCCCGATCGCGCCGGCCTCGCGCAGCGAACGCACGTACGCCACCGGGTCGAAGCCCGGTTCGGCGAACGCACGCCCGATCGAGAGCACCAGAACGTCGCTGGTCAGCGTCCCGGCGACGTCGCTCAGCTCGCTCACGTGCACCGACCGCACCGGCACGTCGACCCGGTCCGCCGCCGAGCGCACGACCGGCGACCCGGCGGCCATCACGGGCAGCTCCAGGACGTCTCGCAGGGTCAGGTCCACGCAGGCAGCATAACCCGACGAAATGTACCGGCCGCGGTCAACAATGCGACGATTCGTCGGTTACCCGTGCCCCGTCCGCGAGGGACCCTCAGAGGGCGAATACCAGGACGAAAGGTGGCTCGATGAGCGATTCCGTGCCGACGCTGTCCCAGTGGATCGCCGGCGGCGAGGCAGCAGGCTCGCCGGACGGCTACGGGGACGTCACGAACCCGGCGACCGGGAAGGTCACCGCGCGCGTGCCGCTCGGCTCGGCCGCGGACGCCGAGGCCGCGATCGCCGCCGCGAAGGCCGCGTTCCCCGTCTGGCGCAAGACCTCGCTGGCCAAGCGCAGCCGGGTGCTGTTCCGGTTCCGCGAACTGCTCGACGCGCGGTCGGGAGAACTCGCGAAGATCATCACCGCCGAGCACGGCAAGGTGCTGTCCGACGCGGCGGGCGAGGTCGCGCGCGGCCTGGAGGTCGTCGAGTTCGCCTGCGGGATCCCGCAGCTGCTCAAGGGCGCGGCGACGGCCAACGCGTCGACCGGCATCGACGTCACGACGNGCTGCGCGAACCGCTCGGTCCGGTCGCTGTCATCTCGCCGTTCAACTTTCCCGCCATGGTCCCGATGTGGTTCTTCCCGATCGCGATCGCGGCCGGGAACACCGTGGTGCTGAAGCCGTCGGAGAAGGTGCCGACCGCCGCGAACTGGCTCGCCGAGCTGTGGCGCGAAGCCGGTCTGCCCGAAGGCGTGTTCAACGTGCTGCACGGCGACAAGACCGCGGTCGACGCGCTGCTGCACAGCCCGGACATCGAGGCGGTTTCGTTCGTCGGCTCAACCCCGATCGCGCAGTACGTCTACGAGACCGGCACCGCGAACGGCAAGCGCGTCCAAGCGCTCGGCGGCGCGAAGAACCACCTGGTCGTGCTGCCCGACGCCGACCTCGACCTGGTCGCCGACCAGGCGGTCAGCGCTGGTTTCGGGTCCGCGGGCGAACGCTGCATGGCGGTGTCGGTGGTGGTCGCGGTGGGCGATGTCGCCGACGCGCTGGTGCCGCGGATCGCCGACCGCGCGAAGACGCTGGTGACCGGCGACGGCACCCGCTCCTGCGACATGGGCCCGCTGGTCACCGCCGCGGCGAAGGACCGGGTCTCCGGCTACATCGCGGCAGGTGCGGAGGCTGGCGCGACGCTGGTCCTGGACGGCCGGGAAGGCGAATTCGACGCGGACGGCGAAGGATTCTTCGTCGGCCCCACCGTGTTCGACCACGTCCGCCCGGACATGCCGATCTACACCGACGAGATCTTCGGCCCGGTCCTTTCGGTCGTGCGGGTGGAAACGTTCGCCGAGGCGATCGAACTAATCAACGCCGGACCGTACGGCAACGGCGCGGCGATCTTCACCAACGACGGCGGCGCGGCCCGCCGGTTCTCCGCCGACGTCGAGGCGGGCATGGTCGGCGTGAATGTGCCGGTGCCGGTCCCGGTGGCCTACCACTCGTTCGGCGGCCGCAAGAACTCGCTGTTCGGCGACACCCACGCGCACGGCGGCGAGGGCGTGCACTTCTTCACCCGCGCCAAGGTCGTCACCACCCGCTGGCCGGGCCCCGAACAGGGTGGCCTCGACCTCGGTTTCCCGCGGAACGTCTGAGAGGGATCAGCGATGGACACTCAGTCGGCAGCAGCCCGGCACCTGTGGATGCACTTCTCCCGCATGGGAAATTACCCGGACTCGCCGGTCCCGGTGATCACCCGCGGCGAGGGCGTGCACGTGTGGGACGACCGCGGCCGCAAGATTCTCGACGGGCTGGCCGGGCTTTTCGTCGTGCAGGCCGGACACGGCCGCCGCGAACTCGCAGACGTCGCCGCACAGCAGGCGAACGAGCTGGCCTACTTCCCGATTTGGGGCTATGCCACGAAACCCGCGGCGGAACTGGCCGAACGGCTCGCGCACCTCGCGCCGGGCGACCTCAACCGCGTCTTCTTCGCCACCGGCGGCGGCGAAGCGGTCGAGTCCGCGTGGAAGGTCGCGAAGCAGTACTTCAAGCTGACCGGAAAACCCGGCAAGCACAAGGTGATCAGCCGCGCGGTGGCCTACCACGGCACCCCGCACGGCGCGCTCGCGATCACCGGGCTGCCCGCGATGAAGAAGGACTTCGAACCGCTGGCACCGGGCGGGTTCCGGGTGCCGAACACCAACCTGTACCGGCATCCGGAGTTCGCCGGCGACCTCGAAGCATTCGGCGCCTGGGCCGCGGACCGGATCGAGGAAGCGATCCGGTTCGAGGGCGCGGACACGGTCGCCGCGGTCGTGCTCGAACCGGTGCAGAACTCCGGCGGCTGCCTCACGCCGCCGCCCGGGTACTTCGAGCGGGTGCGGGAAATCTGCGACCGGCACGACGTGCTGCTGGTCGCCGACGAGGTGATCTGCGCCTTCGGCAGGCACGGCGCGACCTTCGCCAGCGAGAAGTTCGGCCTCCAGCCGGACCTGCTGACCTGCGCCAAGGGCCTCAGTTCCGGCTACAGCCCGATCGCCGCGCTGATCGCGTCGGACCGGGTGATGGAGCCGTTCCTCGGCGCGAAGGTCGCCTTCCCGCACGGGTACACCTTCGGCGGGCATCCGGTGTCGGCCGCGGTCGCCCTCGCGAACCTCGACCTGATGGAACGCGAGGGCCTCAACCAGCGTGTACTGGACAACCAGGACGCGTTCCGCTCGACCCTGGACAAGCTGCTGGACCTGCCGATCGTCGGCGACGTCCGCGGCGACGGGTACTTCTGGGCGGTCGAACTGGTCAAGGACAAGGCGACCCGGGAGACGTTCGACGCCGACGAGCGGGAACGCCTCGTCCGCGGCTTCCTGCCGGGCGCGCTGTTCGAACGCGGCCTCTACTGCCGTCCGGACGACCGGGGCGACGTAGTCGTCCAGTTCGCCCCGCCGCTGATCGCGGGGCAGGCGGAGTTCGACCAGATCGAGCAAATCCTGCGAGACACGCTGCTCGAAGCGCAAAAACTCGTCTGAGCCACCTGGCGAGGGAGGNCGAGGGAGGAGGCCGGGACCGGGTGGTCCCGGCCTTCTTCCGGGCCGTCGCTGACCATGGTGACAAGGAGTCCACGAGGCGACGCGCATGCCCGAGCACGAACCCGGCCTCGACCGCCGGCTGGCCGACGCCGTCGAACGGCTCGGGAACGGCCTGCGCGCACTGTCCCAGCGCAGCGCCCGCGCTCAAGGCCATTCGCCGCTGCAACAACAAGCAGTGCTGTCCCTTTCCGGTCAGCCGGCACGCCGACGATGTCCGACGCGGTCAGCGCCCTGGAACGCAAGGGACTCCTCATCCGCTCGCCAGGTTCGGACGGACGCCGCCGCCTGCTCGCCCTGACCGACCGCGGTTTCCAGGTCTCCGCCGAGTTGTCGGCGTGGGACGAACAGCTGGTGGCCGCGCTGCCGGAGCCGGACCGGGCCACGACGCTGCACACGCTGTTGCGGGTGATCGCGGACCTGCAGCGCAGCGGCGCGATCAGCGTCGCCCGGGTGTGCACGACCTGCCGGTTCTTCGGGCCGGACGAGCACCCCGGCCCGAAGGCCCCGCACCACTGCCACTTGATGCGGAAACCCTTGGCACTGACCGAATTGCGCACAGACTGCCCAGAACACGCGCAGGCAACGGCCTGACCTCCTTGCACGCCTCGTGGAGCAGGTTGCCGGGCTGGTCGAGACCGCACCGGAGCGCGAAGGTGATGCGCTGTGGCCAACAGCGCAAATTACCGGATAAAGATTCCGTTCACGCCAATTTCGGCACCATCTCGGAATACGCGCGTCGAAGCTGTCCGGCACTGCGGATTTCTGGTTATCCCTCGCTGTCGCGCACTACGAGCGCGATCTGCACCCGGTTCACCACGCCGAGCTTCGCGAACAGGCTGCTCGTGTGCGCCTTCACCGTCGCCACGCTGATGTGCAGCCGCGCGCCCACCTCGGCGTTCGACAGCCCTTCCGCGATCGCCCGCGCGGTGTCCCGTTCGCGTTCGGTCAACGCGGCCAGCCGCGCCAGTGCCGCCTCCCGCGCGGCACTCCGGGTCGCCGACGACTGCGGACCCATCGCCGCGGTGATCAACCGGCTGGTGGCGGCCGGGGACAGCGCGGGGTCCCCGTCGGCGACCGCGCGCACCGCGGCCAGGATGTCCGGCGGCGGGGTGTCCTTGAGCACAAACCCGAGCGCGCCGGCGCGCAGCGCGCCGAGCACCATCTCGTCGGAATCGAACGTGGTCAGCACCAGGATCCGCGGTGGGTCCGGCCAGCTGAGGATCGCCTCGGTCGCGCTCAGCCCGTCACGACCGGGCATCCGCACGTCCATCAGCACGACGTCCGGCCGCAGCCTGCGGACCTCGGCGATCGCGGCGTCGCCGTCCGCGGCCTCGCCCGCGACCTCCAGGTCGGCTTCGCCGTCGAGCATGAGCCGCAACGACATCCGTACCAGCTGATCGTCGTCGACGATCACGACCCGCACCCGGTCCACTCACTCGCTCCCTTCGCCGCGGGCAGGCCATGGCAGCCACGCGGTCAGCACGAACCCGCCGTCCGGGTCCGCGTAATGGTCCAGTTCACCACCGGCGAGCCCGACCCGCTCGGAAAGCCCCAGCAACCCGAACCCGGCCGAAGGCGGCGGCGGCCCGCTCTTCGCCGCGCCGGAATCCCGCACCGTCACGCGCAGCCCCTCGCCCTCCCCGCCCGCAACGGTGACGCACACTTCAGTGCCAGGCGCGTGTTTTCCGGCATTGGTCAGTCCTTCTTGGACGATCCGGTACGCCGTGCGCGCGAGCAGATCCGGCGGTGTCCCGACCGACTCCGGGGTATAGCCGACATTGACCCCGAGCGCCCGAGCGTCAGCGACCAACGCGGGCAGATTCGCGAGCGACGGCTGCGGCGGCTCAAGCCCGCCCGGACTGGCCCGCAGGACCCCGAGCACCTCGCGCAGTTCCTCCAGCGCCTGATGCGCGCCGTCAGCGATTCCCCTGGCCAGCAGCGACACCTGCTCCGGTGGCAGATCGGTGCGATGCCCCAGCACCCCTGCCTGCATCGCGACCAGCGAAACCCGATGCGCGAGGACGTCGTGCATCTCGCGCGCGATCCGGTGCCGCTCGACAATCCGCGCCTCGGCCGCCCGCGCGACCTGCTCGCGTTCCGCGCTCTCCGCACGTTCCCGCAGCGACTGCAACTCCTCGCGCCGCGCCCCGATCGCCGCCCCGACCGCCACGACGATGCCGGTGATGAGCACGATGAACAAAATAGAGAACCACCACGGGTCCGGATCGGAACCGCGCGGGTAGAGCCCTTCGGTGACCGCCGCGGTAGCGACGCACGCCACCCCCATGAAGGTGGTCTCAAGCGGCCGGCGCCGAGTGGCGAGCGACCCGAGCACGAGCAGCGCGGCTCCCCCGGCGGAGGCCGACACCGCCGAGACGATCACCACCCCGGTCGCGACCGAGAGCGGATACTTCCGCCGCCACATCGACGCGACCAGGCAGCCGAGCCCGATGACCGGGTCGCCGAAAATGAGCCACCCGATCCGCGGGTCGTCGGATCCCTCCGGCAGCTGGGAGGCGACCGCCAGCCAGGCGAGCACGCCGAGCAGGGCGGCCACGACCAGCCGCCACCCCTGCTGCCACGGTTTGAGCTTGACCTGCGAAACGACCACGAGCCCATCTTCGCCGATCCGCCCCCGCCGTGCAGCCGCCCGCGGCACACTCCGCACCTGGACCAAAGTAGTAACCCTCGACTTTGGTCGACCCAGGTCCGCTCCGCAGGTCCGATGCGCGTCGTGGCCGCGACCCACACACTGAGACCATCGCGAACTCAGGGAGAGCACATGAGCAAGGGCGGCTACTCAGCAGTGCAGATCGCCGGAATGGTGATCACCGTCGTATCCGCACAGGCCGCGATCCGCAGTTTCTTCGACCACGACGCGCGTCAATTGTGGGGCGCGCTCGACTGGATCCCCGGCGGCTGGGGCGGACAGCTGGCCGCCCTGGTGGTGCTGACCCTCGCCGGAATGGTCCTCGCCGGCTGGGCCCACGACCGCGCCAAGGCGAAAAGCTGAGTCCACCGCGGACTCAATGCACTTCCGGCCCGAGCGCCGCATAAGTCTCCGGACGCTTCCGTCGCAGATATTCCGCCATCGCCAGCCCCGCGACAATCAGGATCGGCAGCAGCCAAGGCAACAACCCGATCCATGCCGCGTCGGATCCGGCCATCGTCGGAAAATTCAGGACCGCCAGCACAATCACCCCGATCAGTCCCGCCCCGCCAAGCCCCGGTGCGGCAAACGTGCTCCACCAATGCGGGTCCCGCCGCTGCCGGAAGAACACCACCACCGCGATCGACGCCATCGCCTGCAGCACGAGGATCGCCAGCGTCCCGAACCCCGTCATCGACGACGTCAGAAACGCGACCGGATCGAGCCCGAGCACCGCGAAGATCGCCGCGACGACCGTAGCGAACCCGATCTGCGCGGCACTGGCATTACGCGGCGTACCAGAAACCGTACGCCCCAACGCCTTCGGCAGCACACCGTCCCGAGCAAGCGCGTAGATGTACCGGCTCGCCGAGTTGTGCAACGCCAGCAACGCGGCGAACAGACTCACCACGAGCAGCAATTGCATGACATCGGTAAGCACGGTCCCGAGAACGTCCTGCGAGGTAGCAAGAAGCAGGTCGCCCGCCGCAAGATGATCCTGCGCCACGGATTTCGCGTTCCCCACGCCGATCGCACTGACCAGCGCAAGCGAAGTAACCGCGGCGAACACCCCAATCGCAATCACCGCGATATACGTAGCGCGCGGCACCGACTTGTTCGGGTCGCGCGCTTCCTCGCTGAACAAAGCGGTCGCCTCGAATCCGATGAAACACGTGGCAGCGAACAACAACCCAAGCCCAATCGACCCGGACGTGACGACGGCAGGCGACAACGCACTGAGCGAATACCCGGACTTCACGAGCACCGCGACATCGAACACGACCAGAATGCTGACCTCGAGAATCAGCGACACCGCAAGCACCTTCGCCGACACGTCCACCCCACGACGACTCAGCAAAAACACCGCGACGACCGACAGCGCGGCCCAAAACTCCCACGGCAAGTCCAAGTGAAAGACCCGGTTGACCACGCCCCCCGTCAACGCCCCGGAGGTCCCCACCGCCCCCGCGACGAAACAGTTGTACCCAGCCAACGCCACAAACGCCCCGGAAAGCCCCGCCGGACGCCCTAGCGCCGCGGTAAGATAGGCATAGAACCCGCCAGCGTTCGACACGTACCGGCTCATCCGCGCGTACCCGACACCGAACAACAGCAACACAATCCCGGCGATCAGGAACGACGCAGGCATTCCGCCGCCATTGCCCAGCGCGATCCCGAGCCCCGCGATCACCACCATCCCGGTCAACGGCGCGACCGCAGCGAGCACGAGAAACGCAATCCCGCCAGTGCCAAGCGCATTAGCGCGAAGCTGCCCTCCGACAGCCTCCGATGTCGACTGCTGTGCCATCCAGGCCTCCCGATCCGCTCCAGGGCGCCCGTTGCCCCGCGGCGTCCCAGTGTGCTTGCTCAGCGGCCGATGGCCTTGTCGTCGCAGGCAGAGGTCTTGCCAATCCGCGCACCCCCGCTCCAGCCGAGGTCCGTGAGGCAGACTCTGATTCCCCCAGGGTTCCCTTCACGATCCGCCCACGGTCCGTGAGGGACCCCTCACGACCCGCCCGCCACCATCCGCCGGAATGCCCCGCAACCGCGAACCCACCCGCGACGGCCACGCACCCAAGCCGCGCATCCACCCGCCACGGCCACCCACCCAAGCCACGCACCCACCCGCCACGGCCACGCCCAACCAATCCCACCAACAAACCCGCAGCCGACGCACCCGACGATCGAGGCACCCAGCCCCTCCCCCACACCCCGATCCGAAGCCTCCCTGCGGTTCGGGGGTGCTTGTCAAGGCATCTTTCCCGCCTTGACAAGCACCCCCGAACCGTCAGCACACTCAGGGCTTCGGGGTGCCCCACGCCAAGACCACGGGCGATGTCGCCCCCAGGCGACGAGCCGATCACCCCAAAACCTCCCGCAACCGGCCAGCAAACGCCTCCGGCTCCCCCGCATACCCATGCTCCCCGCCAAGAAACCCCCCGTGATGACTGGGAAACACAGTCACCCCAGACCCAACCCGAGCAGCAATCGCCCGAACAGTCCGCCCAGTAAACGTATCCCCGGTCTCCTCCCCCACCGCGAACACGACCCGAGTCGAAGCATTCCGCAACGCGGCGACATCCGGCACATAGTCAATAACCGGCCGAGACCGCTCAGACAACAACGGATCATCCCGCTTGCCGTCATCCTCCGCAGGCATCCCGAACTGCCCCGGCTCGGCAACCGGCTGCGCGAAGTACTCCTCAGTGAACTCCCCGGCCCAACTGGTCAGCGCGATGAACGCAGCCATCCCGTACCCCCAGCCCCGGGCCAGGTACACGGCAGTCATCGCATCGCAGGCCCGCTTGGCCGCCTCGACATCCGGCAACGCCGCGATCGCTGGCGGCTCATGCGCCACCAACGTCACGACATCCTCGGGATGCTTCGCGACCAACGCCATCGCGGTAACCGCCCCGCCACTGCTGGCGAACAGGTCGACCGGTCCGACCCCGAGGGCCTCGACCACCGCGTGCACGTCCCCAGCCTGAACCTCAGGCCGATTCTCCGTAAGACCGTCAGACCGCGTACTGCGCCCAATCCCCCGCGGGTCATAGGTAACCACCGTTCGATCCGGAAAGAACGACAGCAGCGTAGTGAACCCGCTGGCGTCCATCGGCTGCCCGATCATCATCAACGGGCGAGACCCCTCCCCGAGCGGCTGGTGGTGCACGTCGTAAACGATGTCCGCACCGTCAACCACAAGATGATGAGCAGACACAGCGACCTTCCCCTGCCTCGTGAAACCCGTTCAAGCAGCCTACCGGTCACCCGGCATGAAAGTCCACAATGGACCAAAGCACCCCGCGATCCTCATCAGCTATGCTGAAGACGTGGCGAATTCGGCAGGCAGCAAAGGAATGCCGCGTCCCGAGCGGGAGCGGCTGATCCTCGACGCCGCCGTCCAGGAGTTCGGCACCCAGGGCTACGCCCACGCCTCAGTAGCCGCCATCGCCGGCCGGGCGGAGATTTCCAAACCGCTGGTGTACGGCTACTTCGAGTCCAAGGACGGCCTCTACCTGGCCTGCCTCCACCGAGGCGCGGCCCCGCTCGTCGACGCCGTCACCGAAGCCCAAACCGGCACCGGCCTGACCCGCGCCCTCGGCACCCTGGAAGCGATCTTCCGCACCCTGGAACCCCGCCGCCTTGACTGGGCCGTCCTCTGGGACCCGACGCTGCCCCCACGCTCGGCAGTGGACGAAGCAGCCCGCGCCTACCGCCGCAAACTCTCCGTGCTCGGCGCGGAAGGCACCCAGGAAGCCTTGGCCTCAGCCGGTTTCGCCGATCCCGCCGATGCCTCGCTGTTCGCCCGCATCTGGTACGGCGCGGTCGCCGCCACTGTCAACTGGTGGCTCGAACACCCCGAGGAACCCGCCGAAACCACTACCCAGCGCTGCGCCCGCATCCTCACCTCCCTGCGCGGCTGATCTCGCAGTCCACCCACTCGAAGTATCCGCTTCCCGACACCGGCCGCCCCCGGAACGCGCCGGAATACGTGTAAGCACCGACGTAACCGCGCCCATGGCCGTACCGCAGCGGACTGTCCACCACCGCCTCCAGCGTCACGACCTCCTCCGCACCATCCCGCACCGTCCACCGGAACCGCTCCGGGACGCGCATCTTCCGCCCCCGCGGATCGACCTGCGGCTCGGCCCGATGCTCCACCTCGACCCGCACATCCCGGAACACCGCCGCGGCACCGTCGAGCGTGCGCAGGTGCGCGAGCCGGCAAGCCGTCGCCCCGGCCGCGCGAACATCGGTGAGCAACAGCTGCGTCCGGTCATCGAGATTGATGATCTGATAGGTGAAGAAGTCAATCGGCAGCTTGAACCGCCGCGGCAGCGGCGAACGCCGAAGTGCTTGCGGGGAAAGGGATCGCGCGTACTCAACGGTGCAGAGACCGCCGATTTCAGTCTCACCGGTGTCGTCAGTGATCATCCCGGTGAAGGTGGCGAGAAGGCTCAAGTGGTCGTAAGCCGGATTGCGCACAAACCACGAGACCTGCGGCGTCGCGGTGATCGCCAGGTCCGCCGAGAACCCGTCGTACCGCGCGTGCACCTGATACGACGGGTGCGCTGCTTCGATAGCCAGATCCGAATCCCACTCCAGCCGAGAACCGTCGTCGGCGAAACGGCATTCCGTACGGGAATCGTAGGCCTGGTAGTGATGATGCCCGGGTGCGGCAGTGGACGAGAGAACGGTCGTGGTGCGGCGGGCGTCCGAGGTCGCGAGGTAGTCGTTGTCGAAACAGACCGCGCCGGTGCTGCCGATCAGGGTCATGGTGTTGAGGTAGCGGTGCGGCCGCGGCAGTTCCGGCACGAAAATGCCGTAATGCGTCCACGCCCAGGTCCGCGAGCCCGGATGCGGCCGCAGCAGGCCGGGCCGGTCGAACGGCTTCACGGACTCCTCGATCCGCTGGTCGAAGCGAGGAAACACCTTGTTCACCACGAACGGCGCGGCAGCGGTCAGCACGCTCATCTTTCCTCCTCAATGATTATTACCCTAGAGTAAGTTACCTTAGAGTCAATTCGGAAGGGAGCAGACGGATGACACGGTCCTGGTGGGGTTGGGGCGACCTCGAGGAAGCACTGACCGCCGAAGAGACCGAAGCGCTGGTCGCCCGCACGGCCGCCTTCCTGCCCGCCCACGACTTCACCGACCACGCTCCGCCCTCGCCGGACGACCTGCCGGTGCCGCCGTCCCGGCTCCGCCCGCCCGCCGCGCTGGCCCGGCTGTGCTCGACCGACCCGGCCGACCGGCTGTCGCACGCACGCGGCAAGGCGTTCCGCGACGTCGTGCGGAATCTGGAAGGGCGGGTCGAAGCGGTGCCGGACGTCGTCGCGCGCCCGGAGTCCGAGCAGGACGTGCTCGACCTCCTGCATTGGTGCTCGACCGGCGGCACGCCGGTAATCCCGTACGGCGGCGGCAGTTCCGTCGTCGGCGGCATCGAACCGCGGTTCCCCGCCCCCGCGGTGTCACTGGACCTCGGCCGCCTCGACCAGGTCGTGGAGATCGACCGGACGAGCCGCGCCGCGCGGATCCAGGCCGGGGTGTACGGGCCGGCGCTCGAAAACCAGCTCCGCCCGCACGGGCTGACGTTGCGGCACTACCCCCAGTCGTTCACGCACTCCACGCTCGGCGGCTGGCTGGCGACCCGCGCCGGCGGCCACTTCGCCACGTTGGCCACGCACATCGACGACCTCGTCGAATCGCTGCGCGTCGTGACCCCGGCCGGTGTCAGCGAGTCGCGACGGCTGCCCGGTTCGGGGGCCGGGCCATCCCCGGATCGGATGTTCCTCGGCTCGGAAGGCACTCTCGGCGTGATCACCGAAGCCTGGATGCGCCTGCAAGAACGCCCGCAGTGGCAAGTGAAAGCATCAATCAGCTTCGCCCGCTACTCCGACGCGGTGCGAGCGACCCGGGCCATCGCCCAGTCCGGCCTGTACCCGGCGAACTGCCGGCTCCTCGACGCCGCGGAAGCGTTCCTCAACACCGGCGTCCAGGCAGACGGCTTGCTGTTGCTCGCGTTCGAGTCCGCCGACCATCCGGTGGACGCCTGGCTGGACCGCGCGCTCGAACTGACCGCGGACCACGGCGGCACCGTCACCGCCCGCCGCGGCGAGTCCGGTTCGGCCTGGCGGTCGGCGTTCCTGCGGATGCCCTACCAGCGCGACGCCCTCGCCCGCCGGTCGATGGTGGTGGAGACCTTCGAGACCGCCTGCACCTGGGACGCGTTCGAGTCCCTGCACGAAGCGGTCACGACGGCCGCGAACGCGGCGATCGCCGAGATCTGCGGCGCGGGCGTGGTGACCTGCCGGTTCACCCACGTGTACCCGGACGGCCCCGCGCCGTACTACGGCATTTACGCGACCGGTCGCTGGGGCAGCACCGTCGCGCAGTGGGACGAGCTGAAAACCGCGGTATCCGAAGCGATCCTGGCCAACGGCGGCACGATCACGCACCATCACTCGGTCGGCCGCGACCACCGCCCGTGGTACGACCGGCAGCGCCCGGACCCGTTCGCCGCCGCCCTCTCCGCGGCGAAAGACGCCCTCGACCCGGCCGGGATCCTGAACCCGGGCGTCCTTCTCCGCTGACCCGTCACCGCCGCAGATACCGCAACGCCCGCGCCGCCGCGTGGCTGCCGCACATCCCGTGCGCACCCGGCCCCGGCGGCGTGGCCGCGGAACACACGAAATGCCCGGGGACACCCATATCGTAGGGCTGCAACGTCGTCCGCGGACCGAAGACGAGCTGCCGTGTGTCTTTCGCCCCGGTGAGGATGTTGCCGCCGACGAAATTCGGGTTCCCCGCGGCGAATTCCGCCGACGAGGTCGTCACCGAACCAATGACCCGATCCCGGAAGCCCGGTGCGAACCGTTCGATCTGCGCGGTGATCGCCTCGGTGGCGTCACCAGCGTATCCGTGCGGCACATGCGCGTACGCCCACACCGGATGCACATCTCCGACCGAACGCGACGGGTCAGCCAGATACTGCTGTCCTAGCAGCACAAACGGCCGCTCCGGCATCCGTCCATTGTGTACTTCGCGTTCACCGGCAGCGATCTCCGCCGCCGATCCTCCCAAATGGACGGTCCCAGCGGCGCGCGCTTCCGGCGACCGCCACGGAATCCCGCCCTGTACCGCGAAGTCCACTTTGAACGCGCCGGGACCGTAGCGAAACCGCTCGTACGCCCGCCGGATCCGCGGCGGCAACCGGTCGCCGAGCACCTGCGCGAGAGTGTCCGGTCCGACGTCCCACACCACCACGTCCGCCCGCGGCAGCCGCGAAACCGACTCCACTCGCACGCCGGTCTCGATCTTCCCGCCGAAATCGGCGACCAGCGCGGCCAAGGCGTCGCTGATCGCCCGCGACCCGCCCTCCGCGACCGCCCAGCCGTGCCGGTGACCAGCGGTAATGATGCCGAGCCCGATCGCCGACGACAGTGGGCGGTCGAGCGGACGGAACGCGTGCGCCGCGACCCCGAGCCACAGCGCGCGGGCCTGTTCGGTACCGAAGCAGCGGGCCAGCACGGTCGCCGGAGCGACTGTCGGCAGACCGAACCGGCCCAGCAGCAACGGATGTTTCGGCACTCGCAGCAGCGGCCCGAGGATGTCCTCGCTCAGCGCGTCGTAGTTGCGCGCGGGCGAAGAAAAGAGCGCCGACCAGCGACGTTCGTCCGGGCCGAGCCCGGCGGCGGTGCCGGAGACCGAGCGGCGCAGAACACCGGCGGTGCCGTCGTCGAGCGGGTGCACGCAGTCGATCTCCGGCAGCTGCCAGCGCAGGCCGTACTGGTCGAGCCCGAGGTCGGTCAGCACCGGGGAGCCGACCGCCATCGGATGCGTCGCGGAGCAGTGGTCGTGCCGCAGGCCGGGGACGATCGCCTCGGAGGTGCGGGTGCCGCCGCCGATCTCGCCGGCGGCCTCCAGCACCGTCACGTCGACCCCGGCGCGAGCCAGCACGGCCGCCGCGGCGAGCCCGTTGGGTCCGCTGCCGACCACCACCGCGGTGGTCATGCCAGCACGCTGCTCGTCGCCGCCGGGCTCGCGGTCCAGGTGACGGTGAGCGGAATCGGGCCGTTCGGCAGCCACGGCTGTTCGTCGACCGCGTCGGCCACCGTCCAGTGGCCACGCTCGATCACCCCCAGCGCCGCGTCAATCACCTGGTAATGCTGCACCTTCGAGTGAATCGCCTGCGACTCGACCCACACCACGATCCACTCGCCGGGCGCGAACCCGACGCGCTTCTGCACCGCGTTGACGAAGTCGAGGTTGTGCAGGTGCCCGTCGCCGAAGTTGAACCCGATGATCGAGTTGCAGCCGAACTCTCCCTCGCGCACAGTCCGCGTTTCGAGATCCGGCAGGTTCTTCGCGAGCACCGAGAACAACCCGCGGCCCTGGCTGTGCATCGACCGCCACGCGATGGTCTGCTGCATGGTGATCTCGGCGATTTCCGCCGGGTAGCCCATCTCCTGCAACTGGTCGACCTGGTTTTTCGTCGGCCGGTGCGGCAACGTGTTCAGCTTCGCCTCGGCACCTGGCGCGAACGCCCACAGCGCCGACGCCCAGTTCCCCGCGTACTGCCGCATCGACGGCAGGAACGACACCAGATCCGGGCGCAGATTGCCCAGGATCGGGAAGAACAGCAGCGCGGCCGCGATCACGACGGCCAGCCAGCCCGGCATCAGGTCGCCGACGCCGTACCCATCGCTGGCCGGGAAGCCGAGGAACAGGAAGATCGCGAGGTAGCCGAAGAGAATGTTCCACTCCAGCGGCACCGCCAGCGGGAACGTGGACGTGATGAACAGGTGGAACACCACCATCAGCGCGACCCCGGCGAGCGTCACCCAGTGATTGGTGGAGAACAGCAGCACCAGCGGCGTGATGATTTCCACCGTCGTCCCGCCGACGTGCGCCATGAACGACGCGAGCTTCGACGGGCGGATGTCGGCCGGGAAATTCCGGTAATGCGCGCGCTTCAGCCATTTGAACGGAACACACGGACTGTTGGACACCATCGGCGGCACCACATTCGTGAAGTGCTTGCCGAACTTCGAGACGCCCGCGCCGATCCAGACAATGCAGATCAGCAGTTTCGCGGCGATGATCATGGTCACGAACGGCAGGAAGGCGAAGAACACCAATGCGGGCAGATACTGTTCACCGCGAGCGGCGAGAAAAATTGTCTTGTCCCGCAGGCCGTTCAGCACGTACAGCACGATCGGCGCGATCAGCAATGCCGGGCGCACGAGTCCCGAGGTGTTGCCGGGCAGCGCGGCCGACAGTGCGGCGTCCTGGACACCGGGAAGCACGATCGCGGTCAGCAGCGTGGCGAGGAAAGCCAGGTACAGCAGCACGTCGAAGCCGTTCCGCCGGTCACCCGCGGTGAACGGCACGCGCTTCCACGGCCGCAGCCGGATCGTGCCGGGCCGCGCCCAGAACAGGATCCCGCCGGTCATCGGCTTGAACTTGCCCGCGATCGGGCCCCAGGAACCGGCGACGCCGAACGCTTCCAGGAAGACCGTCCACAGCACGAGCTTTTGGTAAACCACTGGCTCGTGCCACCACGCGGCCACGTCCCAGAACGGGCCGGCACCGGACGTCGAGGTCGCCAGCGCGACCCCGGCCAGCACGTAGAGGAAAACCAGCTTCACCACGTACGTCGCCGGAATCATCTTGGGCGAGCCGAATCCGAACTGGACCCAGTGCAGTGCGAGCGCCTTGGTTCGTTCGAACAGTGGCTTCCGCAGGAAGGTTTCCGGATCGACCGGGGGAAAGTCCCCTGTCTTGAACCCCATTGTTCTCCGCCTTTCTCCGGGCAGCATCGACCGGGCCCGCAGCCGCGGGCACGGATTTGTCGTGCAGAATCGGATCAGCCGGCCGCGGCGAGTTCCCGGCGCAGCGCGGGTTTGTCGATCTTGCCGACCGGGTTCCGCGGCAGCGCGGGCACGATGCCGATCCGCGCCGGCACCTTGACCCGCGTCAGCCGGACCCGGCAGTGCTCAAGCAGTTCGGCCTCGCTCACGACCGCGCCCGGGTACAGCGTCACGGTCGCCACTGGCACTTCGCCGAGCACCGGATGCGGCGCGCCGACCACCGCGGCTTCCAGCACCGCCGGGTGTGCGTGCAGTGCGTTCTCGATCTCCTTGGGGTAGAGGTTCTCCCCGCCCCGGATGATCATGTCCTTGATGCGGTCGACCAGGACGAGATAGCCGTCCTCGTCGAACCGCCCGACGTCGCCGGTGTGCAGCCAGCCCTCGACGATCGTCGCGGCGGTCGCCTCGGGCCGGTTGAGGTAGCCGCGCATCACGTTCGGGCCGCGGACCACGACCTCGCCGGGACCGTCGGTCACCAGCCGACCCCGCGAGTCCATCAGCGCGACTTCCTGTCCGGGCAGCGGACGCCCGACCGTCCCCGGTTTACGCGGCCCGGCCAGCGGGTTCAGCGTCGAAGCACAGCTTCCCTCAGACAGCCCATAGCCCTCGACGACCACCACGCCGAACCGTTCCTCGACGCGCCGGATCAGCCCGGCGGGCATCGGCGCGGCCCCGCAGACCACCAGCCGCAGCGACGAGGTGTCCGGCCGCACGGTGTCCGGGAGACCCGCTAGCCGAGCGTAAATCGCTGGTACGGCGGAGAAATACGTCGGACGGACGCGTTCGATCGTGTCGAAGAAGTCATCGGCGCGGAATCTCGCGGTGATCGTCGAGCGGCCACCGGCGAGCAGCGGCGCGAGCACGCTGACCACGATTCCGTTGACGTGGAACAGCGGCAGGACCAGCAAACTGTGGTCTGCCGGTCCGAGTCCGAGCGCGTCGACGATCATCGCGGTCATCGCCCGCACGTTGCCGTGGTCGAGCACCACGCCTTTCGGCTGTCCGGTGGTGCCGCTGGTGTAGATGAGCAACGCGACCGCGTGGTCGTCGCCTGCCACCGGACGCTCGTCGGGAACGGCGGTCGCCAGTTCCTCGATCCGCATCGTCACCAGGCCCGAATCACCTTGTCCCACCACGACTTTCGCCCGTGCGTCGGCGATCTGGAACGAGGCTTCGCCGTCGGTCAGCTCCGGGTTCACCGGCGTGACCGCGGCACCGAGGCGCCAGGCAGCGAACAACACCACCGCGAACTCGACGCGATTCGGCAACCAGACCGCGACGACGTCGCCCGCGCCGACCCCTCGGGCCCGCAACGCGGCCGCCGCGCCGCGCACTCGCACCGCGAAACCGGCGTTGCCGAGTTCGCTGTGTTCGTCAGCGAGGCAGGGCCGGTTCGGGTTTCGCCGGGCCCGTTCTTCAGGCAGCGCCGCGAGGTGCATCGTCGAAGTCCTTTCCCAGGGCGGCTCAGGTGGGAAATGACGGTAAGGACGGGCCGTGACCCAAGCCATAGGCCGCAGAACCGAAGGCTCCGCCGGTTGTTGTGCCGGGGTCACAACCGCCCGCACCGAGGGAGTGAACGACGCCGCTCGCCTGTCGCCGGGGGCGGTCCGGTGGTTACCCTGACCGCCATGTCCGACGCCGTCGACGCCGTCGTGGCCGAGATCGCGCACGCCATCGACGCCGACCTCCCCGCCCGCACCGCCGAGCTCACCGACTGGTTCGTCGAGATGATCCCGGAGTTCCGGCACGACGAGACGGTCCGCAAGCTCATGATCGCCAGCACGTCGGCGAATCTGGTCGCGATCCTCGACATGCTGTCGCATTCCATCCCGCTCGACCGGATCACCGTCCCGCCCGCCGCGGCCGAGTACGCGCGCCGGTTCGCCCAGCACGAGCTGTCGCTGGAAGCACTGCTGCGCGCCTACCGGCTCGGCGAGCACCGGTTCGAGCAATGGGCGATCGAGGCACTGGGACGGCAGCCGAACATCGACACCCGGCTCGCGCTCGGCGTGCTCGCCGAACTGTCGCGCCGCACCAACCGCTACATCGACCAGGTCATCGAGGGTCTGATCGACATCTTCGAAACCGAACGCCGGCGCTGGAGCAGCCGCACCGGAGCCGCGCGGGCCGCGCAGATCCGGCTGGTGCTCGATTCGGACACGCTGACCGAGGACGCGGCACAGCAGCTGCTCGCCTTCCCGATGCGGCAGTGGCACTGCGCGGCGGTCGCGTGGCTGCCCGCCGAGGGCGCGGGAGAACTGCAGGCCGCGGCCCGGTTGCTCCAGGAGGTGTGCGGACGAGGTCCAGCGCTCACCATGCTGGCCGACGACCGCACGCTGTGGAGCTGGACGGTCAGCACGGAACGTGACGACATCGAGGTCGAACGCCTCCGCTCCGGCGTGGCAGCCATCGGCGGCGGCCTGCGACTGGCCCTGGGCGCGCCCGGCTACGGGCTGGCCGGGTTCCGCGGTTCCCTGCGCGAGGCGGTCCGGGCACGAGCGGTCGCGGAGACCGACGAGGACCAGAGCCAAAACGTGGTGCGGTTCGACGACGTCGCGATCGCCGCCCTGCTCACCGAACAGTCCGACGACGTCTACCGCTGGATCACGCGAGTCCTCGGAGACCTCGTCGCCGACGATCCCGGCACCGAGCAGCTGCGCGAGACGCTGCGAGTCTTCCTCGACACCGACGGCAGCTACACGCACGCCGCCGCCCGGCTGCACCTGCACAAGAACACCGTTCACTATCGCGTCCGCAAGGCCGAGGAACTGTGCGGACGGCCGCTCGCCGAACACCGGCTGGAAGTGGAAGTCGCCCTGCGTGCGGCCACTTTGCTGCGCAAGCGGCTGCCGTGGAACGAGCCCGGCTGATCCGTCAGTCCATTGTGGATCTTTTGCCTTCGCGCGGCGCCGTGTTAGCCTGTCGCCGTGCTGCGCCTCATGATGTCCGAGCGACTCGTAACCCGGCGCGCCGGCTGAACCAGGCTGCCGGCGCGCGATGCCGGTATGCGGTTTTTTGCTTCGGGACCTGGCCCTCTTTTCCCGCCAGACCTTCTTCCCGGAGTACGCCATGTCCTTGAGCACCTTTTCCTCCGCCCCCTACACCTCCGGCCCGGCCATGCTGGTCCGCCGCCGGATCGCGACGTACTTCGTCGGCGGCATCGACCAGATCCCCGCCTTGGTCGCGACGCTGACCCAGCACGGGAAGCTGATCCACGAGCTGTCCGTCGACGTCCGCGAGGGAGTCCGGGAGAGCAGCATGGTCAGCACCGTCCTGGTCAGCCCCGACGCGCTCGACGCCCTGCTGGACGCGCTGCGGGCCCTTTCGTCGGTCGTCTCCGCGGAACTGGCCTGATTCGGCCCGTCACGTGGCCTGGCGGCAGACTGGGGTCCCCACCAGTGAAAGGCACCCCCCATGCGATTGGCGGACAAGATCGCCCTGATCACCGGCGCTTCGAGCGGAATGGGCAGGGCAGCCGCCCAAACCTTCGCCCGCGAAGGCGCGACGGTCGTCGTCACCGACGTCGAAGACGCTGACGGCACCGCCGTGGCCGAGGAAATCCGCGCCAACGGCGGCCAGGCCGAATACCGCCGCCTGGACGTCACCGGCGAAGCTTCCTGGACCGCCGCGATCGCCGACGTCCTGGACCGGCACGGACGACTCGACGTGCTGGTCAACAACGCCGGCATCAGCGGCACCTTCGACCCAGACCTGACCAGCACGGCGTTTTATGATCGGCTGCTGCAAGTCAACGCCCGCGGAGTGTTCCTGGGCATCAAGCACGGTGCGGCGGCGATGTCCGGCCGAGGCGGAGGTTCGATCGTGAACCTCACGTCGATCTCGGCGTCCATCGGGCAGGTCGGCGTCCATCTGGGATACGCCGCCTCGAAGGGCGCGATCAAGGCGATGACGACCACCGCGTCCGTCCACTATGCGAGCGAAGGCATCCGAGTCAACGCGGTGGCACCCGGTCTGCTGCCACCGATGCGAACCTCTCGCGGCTCCACCGATCCGGTGTGGCGAGCGAAGCAGGTCGAGGGCGTCCCGATGGGGCGGACTGGGGAGGTACAGGAGGTCGCGGATGTGATCCTGTTCCTGGCTTCCGCGGAATCCTCGTACGTGACCGGGGTGGAGATCCTCGCTGACGGGGGTTACACGGCCCAGTAGACGTTTTCGGGCGCGCTGGGGCCCCTGCGGATCTCGGCGGCAGTCCCGGCTCGCTGGGGGTGGCATCGTGACGCCGTCAGCCCTCTGTCTCGTGCCGACTCCCGCTCGACCTTGGCTCCCCTGCTCCGGTGGCCGCTAGCCCCTCGGACACCCACCGCCGCGCGCCGACTCCCGCTGCCGCTCGGTCCGGATTCCCTGGTCCGTCCTCGGGATTCGGCTCTCCGGCACTCACCACCTCCCGCCAGCCGCAGCGGACTCGTCGACGCCCTGACTCGCCCTGGCCACCATCGGAGCCGGCGCTGTGATCGCTGCGAACCCTCCGCCCCGCGCCAACTCCGCCGGCCGCGGTCACTGCCAGCCCTCCGCCCCGCGCCAACTCCGCCAGCCGCGGCCACTACCGGCCCTCCACCTCGCGCCAACTCCGCCGGCCGCGGTCACTACCAACCCCGCTGCGCACCAACTCCACCAGCCACGGCCACTGCCGGCCCTCCGCCCCGCACCAGCTCCACCAGCCGCGGTCACTACCGGCCCCGCCGCGCACCAACTCCACCAGCCGAGCCCTGCGCGCCCGCCCCTGCCCACCATCGAACTCTGCTGCTGTGACCCCCTCTGCCTCAATCAGCCGTCACCGACCGGCGCGCGCGGTACGTTCACCGGGCCACCGCCCGGTGGCGAGACGGAGGCGAAGCCGGTGGAACTGAGGCAGGTCGAACACTTCCTGGCTGTGGTCCGGCGCGGCAACTTCACGCGCGCCGCCCAGGACGTGCACGTCGTGCAGTCCGCTCTCAGCGCGTCCATCCGGAAGCTGGAAACCGGCCTCGGCGCAGAACTGTTCGACCGCACCACCCGCCGGGTCACTCTCACCCCGGCGGGCGAGGCCCTGCTCCCGCTGGCCCGCCAAATCGCCGCGGACGTCGACTCCGCCCGAGGCGAGGTAGCCGCGGTGGCCGGCCTCGCGCGCGGCCGGGTGTCGATCGGGACCATCCAGACCCTGACCGTCGTCGACCTGCCCGCGAAGCTGGGCGAATTCCGCGCCCGCTACCCGGGAATCCGGCTGCGCGTCCGGGAAGGCACCATCCCCGGACTGACCGCCGCGGTGTCCGACGGCGAACTGGATCTGTCCTATGTGGGCGGTCCGCTGCCGGAGGAGCTGGCCGAATTCGCCAGCTGGCAGCAGAACCTGGTCCTGCTCACCCACCCCGGACATCGTCTGTCGGCCCGCCGCCGAGTCCGGCTCGCGGAACTGGACGGCGAGCCTTTCGTGGATTTCACCGGCAGCGGCCTGCAAGCCTTAGTCGACCGAGCCTTCACCGAGGCTGGCGTCCGTCGTGATCAGGTCTGCGAGGCGACAACCGTCCCGCTGCTGGTCGACCTGGTCGCGGCAGGCCTAGGCGTCACCGTGCTCCCAGAGCAGGTCGCCGCCCGGTCCGGACTGCCGTTCGCCCGCCTCACCCAGCCGACGCTGGCCCGCACCATCTCCCTGACCGGCCGCTCGGCAAACCTCACCAACCCGGCGGCACGGGCGCTGCTGGCCCATCTTCTCGCCTGACCCCGCGCACCGGCGCGAGCACCAGCGCGAACCCGGCCAAACCCAACGCCAGCGCGACGGTCGTCAGCCCGGTAATCCCGGCGACAAACGCCAATGCGAACGCCCTGCCGCCAAGCCGCCGCAGCAACCGGACAACATCCCGAGCAGCTCCGTCAGCCGACCCGACCCCGGTTGCCGGGTTGAGGTCGGCCATCAAGCCGCCGGTCGCAGGCTCGGCGGCAGCCGCCACTTCGACATCTACCGCAGGCTCGACACCGACCACTGGATTGACGCAGGCCACCGGGTTGACGCAGGCCGCCCGCCAGGCGCTCGCCACCGACTCAACGCCACCCGACGGGTCGTCATCGGCCGCCAAACCGACGTTGCCCGCAGGCTCGGCACCAGCCACCGGTTCGACGTCGGCCGCAGGCTCAACGCCAGACGCTGACCCGACGTCGGCAGCAAGCCCGGCGCTAGCCACAGACCTGGCACCCGCCCCAAGCCCAGCGCTAGCCACAGACTCGGCACCGGCCGCAGACTCGACGCTCACCGCCGGGTCGTCGCCGACTGCCGACTCGTCGCGCGCCACCTCATTGACGCTGGCCGCCGTGCAATCGCCTACCGGATCGACGGCAGCGTCCTCCGGTGCGCTCCCACGCTCGACCGTCGCGCCGAGGGCAGCGCCGTCCGGTGCGCTCCCACGAGCGTCCAGGCCTCCCTCACCGTCCAGGCCAGTTTCGGCGTCGGCGGACCGGTCCGCCGACACGTCACCGTCGAGGTGCCGGTCTTCGCTTTGTCCGGAGTTCTCGGCGGAATCGCCAGACGCAGACGTCATGGGCTGAGTATTGGCTTGCCTCGACCTCCCAGTCCAACACCTGTTTTCGCTGCGATTCAGCGATGAAATCGATCGCCCTCGCGAAGGCTTGTCGACGTGGCAGTCGCCGTCGGCTCGACGGCACCGGGGATCAGGCAAAGACCACCTCCTCGCTTCCAATCAGCTTCACGCCAGCCGCGGACAGTTCCCCGGCCACACGGGCGCTCTCCTCGGCGGCGGAGAATTCGTCGTCGTACGTGGCGTGGGCGTCGTGGACCAGCGTGCTCTTATGACCGCGCTTGAGGGCGGCCAAGGCGGGGGCTCGGACGCAGAAGTCACTCTGCATTCCGGCCACGACCAGCGGGCCGACTCCGGCAGCACGGAGCCCAGCTGGGTGCCGGCGAAGGAGTCGGGTGTCTGTTTGTCGACTACGTGCTCGCCTGGGCGGGCCTCGTGCACTAGTTCCCAGCCGGAGGTTCCGGGTACGTCGGGGTCGTCGCCGATGCTGTTGTTCCGGATGTGCACCACCTGCGCCCCCGGCCCGCGCCCGCTCCAGGACATGCGAGATCGCGGCGGCGACTCGGTCGGCATCGGGCACGGGAGCGGGCGGGAGAAGCATGCTGTTCTGGACATAGATGAGGAGCAGCACGAGAACCATGCCGGAAGCATCTCAGCGGGCACCGACAAAACCGGGGCTTCGGCGTTCGCCCACAGGGATGAACGCCGGACGAGGCCTTCGAAGTGGTCTGACGGAGCAGGTACCAGGCGGCGTTTGCCGGGACGGCTCTTCGGCAAGGCTTCCGCGTCGGGCTGTCGCGCCCGCCCTGCGTTGGCTCGGGCTACAGGTCTCGCCGTTCTCGCGCGGATTCCTGCTCGGTCGACGGTCTCGGATGCCGCATCGGGCGTTGCCGGGCGACTGGGTAGCGCGCCAGGGGGTGCGCCTCGTCCAATCGATGGCGGGCGCGGCGGGGTACGTCGTCCGACGGGGAGACCCAGCGGCGCGTCGAGTCGTCCGGAGGGGAGGCTGGAGGAGCATTCGGCGGCGGGACGGCAGAGCGACGCCGGGCGGCGCGGCGCAGGAACACTACGGCCAGCACCACGAACACCGCGGCGACGGCCACCAGGAGCCACCAAGCTTGCATTCGTCCTCCCGTCGTGGGTGGGTCGCACGCAAGGGTGCCCGTTCAGCACGAGGACAGCGCGATGTCCACACCGCCGGGTGTCACCGGAACGGGGGTTGTTTGCTGGATAATCGCGAAGAGCCGGGCGGGTCCTGCTTCATCGACGCTAACTGGGCCGCATAACGACGGGGCTTCACAGTGAAGCACACGGACGGTGCCAAAATTCTGTCGCGCGGCAACGCACGTGGAGTCTCGGGCCACGAGAAAGCTGCCACGCAACATAGGATCTCGGTGGGAATGGCTAGCACCGCAAAGGTGCGAAGCATGGACGCTGAGTGTCCCGGCCCGCGGCGCGCAGAGCCTCCGGCCAACCACGCCGAAGCCGCACTCACCCAAGCGACAACCTCACCGGTGAACGGCTCGCTTCACCCCCGCAGCACCAACTCGCGCACCTCAACCAGACCCCACACGACCCTGCCCGCGAGCAGCTCACCCCCCCCCACAGCAGCAAAAGCCGCACCTCACCCAGACCCACACGACCCTGCCCGCAAACAGCTCACGCCCCGCAGCAGCAAAAGCCGCACCTCACCCAGACCCGCACAACCCCATCCACGAACGACTCGCCTCTGCAGGCAGCAAAAGCCGCACCTCAGCCGAGCACCGACAACTCACCGGCGAAGGGCTCATTTCACCCCGTCCCGCAGCACCGACGCCCGCACCTCGCCCCGGCCCGCTCGACCCCACCGGCAAACAGCTCACGTCACCCCCGGCAGCACCAAAGCCGGACGGGCCCATCGGCGACCGCCCCGTAGCAACCGAAAGCCGCATCGCACCCAATCGCACACGGTCCCACCCGCGAACGACTCACTTCACCCCGTCCCGCAGCGCCGAAACCCGGTCCACCGCCGCGGTGAAATCTCCGCTGGGCAGGGATCCATCCGACAACCCGGCGGCCAACGCCGAAGCAGCATCGTCCCCCTGGCTCACGTCTCGGGCCGAGGCCAGGATCAGGTCCATTCCCGCCTTCGCGGCCAGCACCGCGCGGTTTCCCGTTCCGCCATAGGACTTCAGCGCACCGGCTTCCAAGGCGTCCGTCACGGTCACCCCGGCGAAGTTCGTGTCTTTTCGGAGTTCCCGCACGGCCGTTGGCGAGAGTCCGGCGGGGTGGGAGGGGTCAAGCGCGGGGTAGACAGCCCACGAGAGCATCACGAGCTTCACGCCAGCGTCGACCATCGGACGGTACGGGGCCTCGTCCTTGGCGCGCAGTTCGGGCAAGGGCACGTTCAGCGTCACCGGGCCGGCGTCCGTGTCGCTTCCGGCGGGCACGGCGCCCAGGCCGGGGAAGTGCTTGGCCGTCGCGGCGACGCCCGTTGACTGCTGGGCCGTGACGAAATCCCGGCCCAGCGCACCGGCCACCTGAGGGTCCTGACTGTATGAGCGGCCGTATTTGTCGATGAAATTGCCCGGTTGGCGGTAGACATCCAGAACCGGCGCGAGGTTGACGTTCATTCCTGCCCCGGCGAGGTTCTGGCCGGCACCGGCGCCCGCGGCTTTGGCCGCGGCAGAAGGGTCAGCGGACTGCGCTACCTGCTTCTCCGACAGAACGGGCTCGCCGGGCAACCGGCGGACCTTGCCGCCTTCCTGATCGGTCATCAGCAGCAACGGACGACGCACCGGGCTTTGCGCGTTCGCGTCCCGCAATTGTCGTACCACGTCGCTGATCTGCTGGGAGCTTGAGAGGTTCTCGCCGAAGAAGATTACGCCTGCCGCCTCGCCGGCGCGGATTCGTTGCAGCAACGAGGCGGGCGGCGTCAGACCAGGATAGGAGTAAATCACCCGCTGTCCGGCGAGCTGCCGCGGCGTGAGTCCGGCGGGAGTGGCGGCGACCGTGCTCAACGCGAGCACCGTCACGGCCAGAGCCAGCAATGCCTTCCGACGCTTCATGCGACCTCCGTTCACGAGCCGTAGGACCACGCTAACCCCCGGCGGGCGGGCGTGCTCGGCTGCCGGGGGTTAGCGCGGTGAACGAGATCGCCGAAGAATGGCGGGCACAGCGATATCTGGTGGGTTCAGGTGCGCGGCGGGTCGTCCGCATGCCGGTCGAGAGACCGAGCGGCACCGGCGTCCCGGCTGCCCTCGAAGGTGCAGGACTCGCTGCTGCCCGCGCGCGCGAAATCAGACCGGACAGGACTCGCTGCCCGGGTTGAGTCCTCAGTGGACAATCAGACCCAGTAAGCGACCCGAGCCCGGTAATTGCGCAGCACCAGCATCGCCAGCGACCAGCCGACCACGGTCACCACGCCCGCGACCAGCCAATGCGTCCAGCTTTGCTGCTGCCCGACCAGTGGTGCGCGCACGATCTCGACGAAGTGATAAACCGGGTTGAGCTGCAGCAAATTCACCGCGATGGAGCCGAATCCTTCGTGCGAGGCCTGGTTCATCGCGCGGACCTGGTCCATCGACCACATGATCGGTGTCGCGTAGAAGAGCATCGTGATGAAGCTCTGGATCACCGGCGGGATGTCGCGGAACCGCGTGGACACCACGCCGAACAGCAGCACCACCCACGCGCCGTTCAGCAGGACCAGGATCAGCGCGGGCACGGCGAGCAGCATTCCCCAGCCGAGCCCGGGGTGCAGCAGTGCGTATTCCTTGTCCACCAAGCGGTACGGGTGCGAGAGCTTGCCGAAGAAGATCGCCAGCACCAGTACGTACACGACGAGGTTGTGCGCCAGATACAACGCCTGCCGCCACACCGTGCGCAGCGCGTACACCGACACCGGAGCCGGCAGCTGCTTGATCATCCCTTCGTTCGCGATGAACGTTTCCGAACCCTCAACGATGCAGCCGTTCATGAAGTTCCACAGGATGAGCCCGGTGGTGATGCTCGGCAGCAGGGTCGAGATGGAAGTGCCGAACAACGCGGAGTTCACGACACCCAGCGCGAGCGCGGTGACTGCCATCCCGACGGTGATCCACAACGGCCCTAGCGACGAGCGCCGGTAGCGCTGTTTGATGTCCTGCCACGCGAGCAACGCCCACAGTTCCCGGGCACGCAACCCGGCCTGCAGATCGGCGAAGGCTCGACGCCAGCTTCTCGGGTCCGCGTCGATCGCGGGCGGAGCGGTCATGACCACGAACCTAGCCGCGATCGCCGTTCTCGGCCAACACACGACTACGGTGTGCCGGGTGAGCTTTTTCCTGTCCCGCGTCCTTTCCGCGCTCCGCGACGGCGGCGACACCGTGCTGTTCCACCACGACGACACCACCATGACGTACCGGGCGGCGTCAGAACTGCTGTCGAGGCTGTACGGCGGGCTCGCCGAGGTGCGCGCCGTGGTGGCGATCGACGCCGCCAACCGGCCGGAAGTGGTGCTGACCCAGCTTGCCGCGCAGCTGCGAGGGCTGGAAGTAGTGTTGATCGCGGCCTCCGCGAGCCGTCCGGCGCGAGCGGCGACGCTCGCGGCGACCGGGGCGACCCTGCTCACCGATGCCGAACTCGACACGCTCGCCATCGCGCGACCGTCCATTCCGGACAATTTGCCGAACAGTGTCACGGCGATTTTCCCCAGCGGCGGCACCACCGGAACTCCGAAACTGATCCGGCACAGCGGAATCTACGACGGCGTCGCCCATATCTTCCAGCCGGACGGCACCAAAACCGCTCTCGTCACCGCGCCGCTCACGCACATGACCGGCAACGCGGCCGTTTTGGGCGCGCTCTGCTGCGGCAACACCGTGGTACTGCACCGTGAGTTCAACGCGGAGAAGCTTCTCTCCGATGTGGAGCGGCATCGCGTCACCACATTTTCCCTTACCCCGCCCCGGCTAGCCGCCGTACTCGACCATCCACATCTGGCCGCCACGGACGTGTCCAGCGTGCAACAGCTTTCCCTCGGTGCCGCACCGCTGGCGCCACGCAGGTTGGCCGAGGCGCTCAAGGTGTTCGGCCCGGTCGTCGGACAGGGATACGGGCTCACCGAAGCGCCGATGATCGCCAGCATTTCCGCGGACGAAGTCCTTGCCCGGCCGGAACTTCTCGGTTCCGTCGGCCGCATCGTGCCCGGCATGGAAGCCCGGATCGCGGATGGCGAAGTGCTCGTCCGCGGGCTGTCGGTGATGGACGGCTACCACGGGAAACCGCCGATCGGCGACAGCTGGCTGCGCACCGGCGACCTCGGCCGCTTCGACGACGAGGGCTACCTCTACCTGGAGGACCGGATCGACGACGTCATCGTCACCGGCGAGCACGGCACGAAGGTCTCCTCGACCGCGGTGGAGCACGCGCTTCTCAGCCACCCCAAGGTGAAGGCCGCCTCGGTCGTCCCCGCACCGGGGCCGGACGGAACCCTGCTGCACGCCGTGGTGGTCGCCGAAAAGACCACCGCTGACGAACTGCGTGACCAGGTCCGCGAAGAACTCGGCGGCGAGCACTTCGTACCGTCCACTGTGGAGTTCCGCGGCGAGTTGCCGCTGACCCCAGTGGGCAAAGTGGACAAACAGCGGCTCAAGCGTTGACCGACCGGCCCAGCAAGCGTTCCCGGTGATGTTCCTCGCGCAGGTCCCGCCGCCGGGCGTGCAGCAGTTGCGCTAGCGTCACCTTGCCGAGTACCCGCGACGGGTCGTGCCGGTCGACCACCAGCGCCTGCGTCGTGTGCCCGAGCGCCAATTCGTTCGCGACGTCGCGCAGAGTGTCGTCCTCGTACACGACGACATCGGCCGACATCTGCACGTCCGGTTGGTGCGTCATCACTTCATGCACGAAGAACGTCTCAAGTGGATCGGTCGTGTACTCGCGAGTGAGGTGCAGCCGCCGCGCGATCTTCTCCGTGAGCACGGAACGCTTGAGCAGCAGCACCGAAAGCGCGTACGCCGAGAACGACGCTACGACGAGCGGCAGCAGATAACTCCACGCGTGGGTCAGCTCCAAAGTGAACACAATGCCGGTGAACGGCGACCGCAGCACGCCGCCGACCACCGCGGCCAACCCGCACGTCGCCCAGAACCCGGGCGCGATATGCGGTAGCAAGCCGCCTTCCGCGGCGCCCAGCGCGGCACCGATCATGAATACCGGTGTCAGCACGCCTCCAGAGGTCCCGGATCCCAGCGAAAGCGCCCAGATCAGCGTCTTCACGACCAGGATCCCGGCAATCAGCGACGCGGTCGCGTGCCCGGTGAGCAGCGTGTCGATCACGTCGTAGCCGACGCCGAGCGCGTGCGGTTCGATCAGGCCGCCGATGCCGATCGCGGGCCACCACATCCAGTGCACGGGCAGCCGCCCGAAAAGATCCTCGGCGAAGTAGACGAGCGCGGTCGCGCCGATCGCCAGCAACCCGCCGGTCAGGCCGGGGACGAGGGCGAGACCGCCGGCGGCCGGGCCGGGGCTGGCCCCGGTGAACGGGACTCCGAAGACCGGTCCGGTACCGAGCAGGAACCCGCGGCACACCGTCGCGACCGACACCGCGGCAGCCAGCGGCACGAGACTGCGCGGCCGCCACTCGAAGAGCAACAATTCGACCGCCAGCAGGACGGACGCGAGCGGTGCGTTGAAAGTCGCCGCCATCCCGCCCGCGGCACCGGCGACCAGCAGAGTCTTGCGTTCGTCCGCGGACAGTTTCAGCAGCTGCGCGAGGGATCGAACCGACCGCGCCGCCGGTCATGATGATCGGCCCCTCGGCGCCGAACGGGCCGCCGGTGCCGATGCTGACCGCCGCCGACACCGGTTTCAGCACCGCTCCGCGCGGGGCCACCCGGCTGCCGCCGGTGAGGATCGCTTCGATCGCCTCCGGCATGCCGTGGCCGCGGATCTTCTCCGAGCCGTAGCGCGCCATCAGGCCGATCACGAGCCCGCCGACAACCGGCGCGAGCAGCACGAGCCACCACGGATGGTGCTGCGCGCCCGGCGCGACGAGATCCGTCGCGACGCGTTGGTAGAAGACCCGGTTGGTGATCAAGCCGATGAGCTTGAGCAGCGCGAACGCCGCCACCGCCGCCGCGCCGCCCACTGGCAGCGCGATCGCGGTGATCAGCAGCATTCGCGGATTGACTGCGAAGTCGCCGAGGTGCGCGGCCCGCGCCGGAACCTTCCCAGCCGGCCCGGCCCCGCCGTGGGCACGCCCGATGCCGATTCCGCCGCCATGACCAGGTCGCGGACCGCCGTCGAGACCGCCTCGTTCCGCGCGGCAGGCACTTCCGCGAGCAGCTCGGACAGCGCGCGCTGGCGCCTGCCGACGACCCCCGCCACGACCTCGCGCCCGGCAGCGGTGACCTCGATGGTCACCACCGTGCGACGGTGCTCGTCCTCGCCGCGCACGACGTACCCGTGCGCTTCGAGCTTGTCGGCCAGCCGGGTGACCGAGGACGCGTTAACGCCCATCACCTCGGCGAGCCGCGAACACGGCACCCGTCCCAGGCTGTCGAGCACCACCAGCAATCGCACCTGCGGGAAGGTGACGCCGCGCGGGGCGGCGTGCGCGCTGTCCCAGGCCACGGCCACGAGCACGCGAGTCAGCCGTTCGAGAGCGGCCACGTCGTCCGGCACATCTTGCATAGTGCAAAAGTTGCTATAGGCAATGCTTCGGGTCAAGGGGGTGCTCGGTCACCAGGGGTTCCTTCCCGGGCTGCCGGTCGTGTCGGTGATCTTGGCTAGGGTGGGTTTCGGCGACGCGGAGGTGAGCCGGTGGAGGACCACCCACTCCGGGGCAACCCCGGGGAGCAGCACGACACGTATCCACAGCGCCCCGCGCAGCGGCGGCACGCTCCGCGTGCGAGACAGCGCGGATGAACGGAGAACGAGTCGCCTCCGCGTCGCTGCTCGAACCGATGCCGGTGT
Organism: Amycolatopsis sp. M39; assembly: GCF_001651785.1. Taxonomy (NCBI): domain Bacteria; kingdom Bacillati; phylum Actinomycetota; class Actinomycetes; order Pseudonocardiales; family Pseudonocardiaceae; genus Amycolatopsis; species Amycolatopsis sp. M39. The sequence goes on along the minus strand of NZ_LWSF01000001.1, from coordinate 705,081 downwards.
GGCGCTGGCCGGTCGCCCGGTGGACCACGTTCGACGAATGTGCCGCCGCCCTCGACCTCACGCCGGGCGAGCTGTCCTGGTTCGCCGACGAACGCGGCTGGCACCGGCGGTCCCGGCCGGTGCTGCGGCATTACAGCTACCGCTGGATCCCCACGTCCGCCGGCGGTGCGCGGCTGATCGAACGGCCGAAACCCCGGCTGGCCGAGGTACAACGCCGGGTCCGCGGGCACGTGCTCGACGCGCTGCCGGTCCACGAGGCCGCACACGGTTTCCGCCGCGGCCGTTCGATCCACACCTGCGCCCGCCCGCACGCCGGACAAGACATGGTGGTGCGGCTGGACCTGGCCGGCTTCTTCCCGACCGTCTCCGCGTCGCGCGTGCGGTCGCTGCTCGACCTGGCCGGCTACCCGCCAGCCGTCGCGTCCGCCATCGCCGGAATCCTCACCACCCGCACCCCGGTCGACGTCCTGCGCGCCGCACCCGCCCGATCGGCCATGCTGGGCCATCTCGCCGGCACGCATCTTCCGCAAGGCGCACCGTCCTCGCCCTCGGTGGCCAATGCGGTCACCCATCACCTGGACCGCAGGCTCTCCGGCCTCGCCGCCGTGCTGGGCGCGAACTACACCCGCTACGCCGACGATCTTGCCTTCTCCGGCGACGCGAGCCTGCCGCTGCACCGGCTGCTGCCGGGCGTCCGGCGGATCGTGACCGACGAGGGGTTCCGCCTGCGCGACGACAAGACGTCAGTGAAACCGGCTTACCGGCAGCAGCGCGTCGCCGGGTTGGTGGTGAACGCCGCGCCAGCCGTCGCCCGCGCCGAGTACGACGAACTTCGGGCCGTGCTGCACAACTGCGCCCGCACCGGCCCGGCGCCGCAGAACCGCGCCGAGCACCCCGATTTCCGCGCGCACCTGCTGGGCCGGATCGCGTGGATCAGCGCCACGAACGCCACCCGCGGCACGAAATTGCGCGACCTGTTCGACCGGATCGACTGGTCGTGAACGCGACCGGTTCAGACCGGCAACAGGCTGAGATTCCGCTCCATCTCGGCCCACCATCCGGCCGCCGGAACATCCCGCGGCTGAATCAACGAGGCTTTGACCAGAATGTCGGGCCGGTTTTCTCGCCAAGCGTAGGAAAAAAGCTCGTCGTAATGCACCCGCGGAAGCCATCCCTGTTCCCGGCCCGCTTCCAATCGCATGAGCTGCCGAGCAAGATCCATACTGCTTGGCGCACAACTGCGAAACGCGTTCGAAAATCTTTGCACGCCCACCGCGTCGCCCTGCCGAACCGCCTGGCAGGCAAGGAAAAGCGCCGTCACGGCAAGGACGTCCGACCGGCGCACCCCGCCCTCCGCCGCCAGATGTTCCGCCAGCTGAAAACTGCGCTTCCGCCGCCCCCGGCGCACCATTTCCGCCAGCGCTCGCTGCTGCCGAATGAGATATTCGTCTTCCCGCAGATACTGCACAGCGTTTCCTCCCCTGCGCCCGGTCCCGACCCAGGCCGCTTCCCGGTACAGGATGCTCCACCAGGGTGACAGATACGTCGGCGACACTCAGCCGTTCGGAGCAAAATATCACCCAGAGGCATCGACAGTACCCGACCGCGCAAGTCCGGGAATCCTTGTTGTGCCGCAGGAATCGGGCGGCTCAGCGCGGTGGGCGGGAGTTCGCGACGCGGGAGGGTTTCCGCATCGGCCTAGCGCTTTGGGTTGGGTTGCCGGTGCGGATGGGGCGAGTTGCTGCAGAATCCGCATTCCACGATGACTGACTGCAGCAGATACCCGGCAGCGAGCGGGACGGTGACTGCGAAACGCTTTCACACCAAGGGCTTGGTTCCGGCAAGCGGAGCAGGCCTCCGCACAGTTCGCGTCCGGGTCGCCTTGGGCAGCGCGGTTGTCGAGTTTGATTTCCGGGCGCGATTTCACCCGTTCGGCCCAGTCGGGCGCGTCGAATCGAGAGAACGAAGCGCAGGGAGAGAAAGCCCGCGCACGGAAGGATTCCCGGCCGCGCGGCGCCCAGGGGACCTGACACCGAGGACGTGCAAACCGAGAGAGGCGGCCTCGGGCACGTCGAGCGTCCGAGAGCGCGCAACCTCTCGCGCGCAGAGCGTGTGGCATCACGAGCACGGTGACGAAGCTTGCGGGACAGAACTGGATTTGCTCAGCCAAGGCCCACCCCGCCAGGGTTCCGGACAGACTCGGCTGCCCGGTCAGCTCGTCGGCAATCGAGGTCCCGCCGGGTTACGCCACCCGCCGCCGGGTTACCCCACCCCTCAGCCCCGAAAACCTCTCACCCGCACCAAACGCCGAACCGTCCAGCCCGGCACAGCTCAGTCACGACCAGCCCGGCCCTCCCCAGGACCAGGCTGGCACATCAGCCGACAACCCCGCGACCGGCCCGCACGCCGGCCGCGGCGTGTTCTTCCCCTGAAACCTCGGAGCACTCCGGCGGAACCGAAGCGCCTCAGGCGACCTCGGTCCGGCTGCCGCCCGGGGCGTGCAGCCCCAGCATGTCCAGCAGCAGGGCGCATTCCTGCGCGTCCTTGGACCGGGACGCGACGGCCAGCGCCGCCTTGCGGCGACGTTCCTCCTGCCGGGCCGCGTCCGTGTCGTCCACGAGGTCTGGTGCCGGGTGCAATCCGGTGGTCAGGTCTCGCATGGTGGCTCCTCCCCGATTGGCGTGGGCGCGGGTTCCCCGCGCTCCCTGCACACCCCTTCAACGGCCGAGCCGCACCGGATGTTCCGATGACTCCGGTCACGTCTGCCAGCCAGACCAGAATGACACAAGGCGGGAGCCGCCGGTGCGGCTCCGGAAAACGGACCGTGCGCAGGGCCGGAAGCCCATTGTCCTAAGTGGACACACCGGGAATGCGCCCATTCGGGTGGCGTGAGTGGCCTCACCCGGCCGGGCGAGCCACTATCCACGCTGTGCGTCCCGATCGGCGCCCCGTGCGCACCGCTCTCGCCGGGATGACCGTGCTCGTCCTCGGCGTCCTCACCGCGCTGCAGGCGCCGAATCTGCCGATTATCGGCGACGGCACCGCGTATGCCGCCGAGTTCAGCGAAGCCGCGGGACTCCAGACCGGCAGCGACGTCCGGGTCGCGGGAGTGAAAGTCGGCCGGGTGTCGGAGGTTTCGCTCGACGGCGCGTCCGTCCGGGTGTCGTTCCGGGTGTCGGGGGCGTGGCTCGGAGACCGGACATCCGCGTCGATCCGGATCAAAACGGTGCTCGGGCAGAAATATCTGGCGCTCGACCCGGTCGGTGCCGGACCGCTGGATCCGGACACGCCGATCCCACGCGACCGGACCACTGTTCCGTATGACGTCCTGCCCGCGTTCCGGCAGCTGGCCACGACCGTCGACGCCATCGACACCACCCAGCTGGCGCAAAGCTTCCGCGCCATTTCCGGCACCTTCGCGCACACCCCGGCCGACGTCCGCGCCACGCTGACCGGGCTGTCGCGGCTGTCCGATTCTCTCTCCGCCCGGGACACGAAACTGGCTCACCTTTTGGCTCAGGCGCGCACAGTTTCCACCACTCTCGCCGACCGCGACACCCAGCTGACCCGGCTTCTCGCCGATGGCAACCAGTTGCTGGACGAGGTGCGGAAACGCGCATCGGCCATTCAGTCGCTGCTCGCCGGAGCCCGCCGGTTGAGCAGCGAAGTGTCCGGGCTCGTCGCCGACAACGACCGCGAACTCGGCCCGGTGCTCGCCCAGCTCGACCGGCTCACCGCGCTGCTCGAACGAAACCGCGCCTCACTCGCGGACGGGATCCGCGAACTGGCCCCGCTCGTCCGCTTCGCCGCGAATCTCGCCGGCAACGGCCGATGGATCGACGGTTACCTGTGCGGCTTGATCTTTCCCGCGATCGGGCCGGTCAACGAGCACGGCTGTTTCAGTCCATGAGCCCCGGTCCGCCGGTGATCCGCACGGTGACCTGGTTGTCGTTGTAGGTGTAGGCCTCGTAAGCGAACTCGACGCCGGTCTTCTCGACGTGTTCGGTCCACGCCCGGTATTCGTGCCGTTTCCAGCCGGGGAAGTTGAAGAACTCGTCGAAGTGCACGATGCTGCCGACGCGCAGCCGCGGGCCGACGTTGTCCAGCACCGTCTTCGCGGAGCTGTAGAGATCGCCGTCGACGTGCAGGAAATCGACCGGACCGGGGTGTTTCTCCAGGAATCCGGGCAGACTGTCGGAGAACAGGCCGACGACGAGTTCGGCCCCCGGCACGTCGGGCAGGTCGTCGCGGGCGAAGGCGCCGGCTGGCATGCCGTTGAGCCACGCCTCGGGCAGGCCGTCGAACGAATCGAAGCCGTACACCTCGGTCGCCTCGCGCGCGGCCGTGATGGTGCGCAACGTGTTGCCGGACGCGACGCCGAACTCCAGCGCCATTCCGCCGGTGGGCGCGAGGGAAAGCGCGTACTCCAGCGTTTCCTTCGGGCTGCCGAAATGCTCTGCCCCGATCAGGCTTTCGCGCGCGAAGACGTTGCTCTCCAGCGCCGCGTCCTGATCGCCGGCGTACACGATGTCGCGGCGGCTGCGGATCTCGAACTCGACCACGCGGTCCAGCAGGCGGCCCCCCTGCCAGGCGATCTCGGACCGCAGATCCTCGCGCGTCCGTTCCAGCTCCGCGCGCAGTTCCGAGCGCAATTCGGCGAGCTGCTCGGTGTGCGGATCGTGCAGGCGGGCCGCGGCCCGGCGCAGCACCAGGCCGGCCTTCCGGCGCAGCGCAGGGCCCAAAGTCCTGGTCGTCAGCCGAGCTTGGCTTTCCTGGTTCATCCCGGGACGATAACCGACAACCGGACACCGTCCCGAACTGCCCGGTTTACCCGGAAGTAGCCTGCCGCCTCACCACCGCGGATCCCTGTGCGGCCGCGCATAACGCCGAGTTTCCTTCTCCGTCCACTGTGTACAGATCGCAGCGGCACGTCGCCCGCGAACGGCTCGCTTGGACGACCGTCGCTTCCGCACGCAGCAGCATGCCGTCGGCGGGCACGAGGTAGTCGATGGAGAAGCCGCTCGTGAGCAACTGCGGACCGAGCACGGTTCCGGCGGCGAAGGTGAGCGCGTTGTCCGCGGCGTAGGCGAGGACGCCGCCGTGCAGGTAGCCGTTCTGCTGCCGGAGGTCGTCGCGGACGTCCAGTTCCAGCACCGCGCGTCCGTCGCCGAATTCCTCGACCCGCGCGCCGAGCAGGACGCTGAACGGTTGTGCGGCGAGCCCGGCGCGCGCGAAGTCTAAGTCCATTTCCGATCCTCACTTCAGTAGTGAAGTACTTCAGTAGTGAAGTGAGGATGGCGGCGGGAAGAGAACACTGTCAAGATCCCCGCATGGCCGCCGACGAACGTCTTTTCTTCCTGCTGCAGAGCGCGGCGCACCGGCTGCGCGTCGAGGGCGACCGGCGCTGCCTCGCCGCGGGCGGCGTGACGACCGCGCAGCTCGGCGCACTGCTCGCGGTGCACGACCAACCGGGGCTCACCCAGCGGGAACTGGCCGCCGAACTGGGCCAGCGCGAATCGGCGATCACCGCGATGACCGGGCGGTTGATCGAGGCGGGGCTGATCGTCCGGCAGCCGCATCCAGAACAGCACCGGGCGCTGGTGCTGGACCTGACCGCGGAGGGGAACGCGACGATCGCCCGGTTGCGGCCGGTGATCGAGTCGTTCAACCGCGAGCTGCACGCGCTGCTCGGGGACGCGTTCGGGCCGACCAGCGAGGCACTGCGATACCTCGCTGGCTGGCCCGGCTAACCCCCGGCACACCTCCCCCGCGACGCGCCTGGCCGTGAGGGGAACCCTGACGGAATCAGATTCCCGCAGGGTTCCCCTCACGAACAAGCCGGGCGCGGAGCGTTAGGAGCACCCGGCTAGCTTCACCAGAGATGTCATCCACCACACCCGCCCCCGCTGCCTCGCGGCAACGTGCGGGCCCCATCATGTCCCGCGTGGCGATCATGGCGGCCCGGCTCTGGTGGGCCTGGCAGACGGTCCGATCCGCGGGCGTTGCTTACCTCTCGGCTCAGCGTTCGGAGCCGTCCCCGCCCTGCTCGGCGAGGAATCGTTCGAACTGCGAGCCCAGTTCGTCCGCGGTCGGCATGTGTTCCTGCGATTCGGCGAGCAGGCTGTGCCCGGAAGCTTCGGTGAACGTGTCGTACTGACGTTCCAGTGCGCGCACCACGTCGGCGGATTCCTCGGATTCGGCGACCTGGCGGTCGATTTCCGCCTTGGCCACCTCGGCCGCGGTGCGCAGTTCGCCGTCGGGCAGGCGCAGGCCGGTGGCCTTGCCGATCGAGTCGAGGATCGTCAGCGCGGCGGCCGGGTAGGTCGACTGCGCCAGGTAGTGCGGCACGTGCGCGGCGAAGCCCATCGCGTCGTGGCCCCATTCGCCGAAGCGGTACTCCAGCATCGCGGCGGCGCTGCCCGGGACCTGCATGCGGTTCGGCAGCGGCTGGTGCTCGCCGACCAGGTGCTCCCGGGTCGCGTGCGCGGTGACGCCGAGCGGGCGCGTGTGCGGGGCCCCCATCGGAATCCCGTGGTACCCCACGGTGAGCCGCACGCCCCAGCGTTCCACCAGCTGCCGCACGGCGGCCGCGAACAGCTCCCATTCGCGGTCCGGCTCGGGGCCGGACAGCAGCAGGAACGGAATGCCGTCGTCGTCGTGCAGCAGGCGCACGACCAGCTCGGGGGCCTCGTATTCCTCCCAGTGGTCGACCGCGTAGATCATCGACGGGCGGCGCGACCGGTAGTCGATGAGCCGGTCGACGTCGAACCGCGCGACGACCCGGTTCTCGACCTCTCCGGTGAGGTGGTCGGTGACCAGCCGCCCGGCCGAGCCCGCGTCCATGAAGCCCTCGAAGAAGTGCAGAAGCACCGCTCCGTCCAGGTCGGGGACGTCCGAGTCCACCTCGTACAGTTCCACGGGATCGAGTCCCACCGGATCCTCCTGCTGCTCGCTTGCACGGACGTACGCGATACAACGCGGCCCGGCTGCGAATCCATCCCGCGCGCGGCGGAAATAGTAACGCCCCGCACTCATCAGCCACCCCGGATCGGGGCATCGTGACACTTGTCGTGGGCATCGACCCCAGCGGTCAGGCACTCTGAGCACGTGAACTTCGAGGAATCCACCACGCTTGAACTGCGGCTGCGTCCGCCCGAACACCGGGTGAGCCGCCGGGCGATCGGCCACTGGGCGACGTCGGCGGGAGCGGCCTGGCTGCTCGTGCTCGCGGTGCAGGCGGTGGTGGTCGCGACCGCGGACGACCCGCCGTCGTGGCTCACCGTGACGCTGCTGCTCTCCTGCGTGCTCGCCCCGCTTCATCTGCTCGTCATGCCGCAGTGGCGCTACCGCGTGCACCGCTGGGAAGTCACCGGCGAGGCCGTCTACACCCAGTCCGGCTGGCTGAAGCAGGAGTGGCGGATCGCGCCGGTCTCGCGGGTCCAGACGGTGGACGTCGAACGCGGCCCGCTGGAGCAGCTGTTCGGGCTGGCCCGGCTCACCGTCACGACCGCCTCCGCCGCCGGGCCGCTGCGCATCTCCGGCCTCGACCGCGACGTCGCGGTCGCGCTCGCCGACGAGCTGACCCGCACCACCCAGGCCGTTCGCGGGGACGCGACGTGAACGCGACCGCGCCTTCCCCGCCGGCCGCCGCGGAGGGCACCGGCGACGCGCCCTGGCATCGCCTCGATCGCCGGATGTTGTTGATCCGCCCGGTTCTCGACCTGGTGAAGTCACTGCCGGTGCTCGTGGGCGCACTGGTGCTCGGCCACGGAAATCACTGGCAGTGGATCGGTCTCGCCGCCACCGCGGTGACGATCGGCGTCGGCATTTCGCACTGTCTCACCTCGCGCTACCGCGTCACCGCGACCCAGATCGAATGGCACACCGGGTTGCTGCTGCGCAAGCAACGCGCCATTCCGCGCGATCGAATCCGTACCGTGGACGTGCTTTCGGAACCGAAACATCGGCTTTTCTCGCTGTCGGCAGTACGAATCGGTACTGGACGGCACGATCACGGAAAAGGACCGGGCAAGGACCAGCTGGTGCTCGACGCGGTCACCCGCGCGGAAGCCCAGCGGCTGCGGACTCTGTTGCTGCACCGGAAACCGGCCGAAACCGAAGCGGCGCGACCGCCGGAGTCGCTCGTCGCCGAGGTCGACAAGCGCTGGGTGCGCTACGCGCCGTTCACGCTGTCCGGACTCGCGGTGGTCGCCGCGATCCTCGGCACGGTTTATCACTTCGCGCACGAACTGCACTTCGATCCGACGAGTTTCGGGCCGGTCCGCGACCTCACCGCCCGCGCGCTCGAACAGCCGGTGTGGCTCACCGTGGTGCTGGCGGCGGCCGGGCTGCTCGTGCTGGTGTCGGTGCTGTCGGTCGGCGGATACGTGTTGTCGTTCTGGAACTTCCGGCTCACCCGCGAACCGGGCGGCACGCTGCACATCCGGCGCGGACTGATCACGACGCGGTCGGTGTCGATCGAGGAGGACCGGCTGCGCGGCGTCGAGGTCAAGGAACCGCTGCCGCTGCGGATGGTCGGCGGCGCGAAGTGCGTCGCGGTCGCGGCCGGACTGCGCGAGGGCAAGGGCGCGGACCGCGGCGGCGGCCTGCTGCTGCCGCCGGCTCCGGCCGGGAAAGCCCGGGAGATCGCGAGCGAGGTGCTCGGCGAGGACTTCGCGAATGTCCCCCTCGTGCGGCATTCCCGGCGCGCGCTGACCCGCCGGATCACCCGCGCCGTCTTCTCCGTGCTGGCGCTGTCGGCCGCGCTGTTCGCGCTGGCTCGGCTCGATGTCCTGCCGGAATGGCCGTGGCAGGCCGCGCTCGTGCTGCTGCCGTTCGCCGTCCTGGTCGGTTTCGACCGGTACCGCTCGCTCGGCCACGCGATCACCGGCCGGTACCTGGTGACCCGTTCCGGGTCGCTGGCCAGGGCGACGGTCGCCGTCCGGCGGGATCGGCTCACCGGGATCGTCGTGCGGCAGTCGCTGTTCCAGCGGCGGGCCGGGCTGATCACCGTCATCGCACCGGTCGCCGCCGGGCGCGGGCACTACCGAGTGCTGGACGTCGAGAAGGGCACCGGGCTCGCGCTCGCCGACACCGCCGTCCCCGGATTGCTGACGCCGTTTCTCGCTGTCCCGGAAAAACCGTGACCTGTGGTAATTTACCGACGCGTTCGTGTCTGAATTCGGCGCTCCTACGGAGAGGTTTCAGGATGTCTGAACCCGGACTCCGTCGCACGGCCGGCGCCAACAGTTCCCGGAAAGTGCTCCAGTTGCTGTTGTCGTTCACCGAACAGCGCTGGGAGGCCAGCGTGGCGGAACTCGCCGAGGTGATCGGCAGCCCGGTCGCCACGACTTACCGCTACGTGCAGTTGCTGAAGGAACTGCAGCTGCTCGAAGAGGCGCGGTCCGGGCGCTATCACGTCACCAGCCGCGTCATGCCGCTCGCGCGCGCCGCCCGGCTCGCGAACGACCTGGCGCGGATCGCGCGGCCGACGATGGAGGAGGCCGCGCGCGAACTCGGCGAGACGATCCTGTTGTTCCAGCACTTCGGCGAGTTCGCGGTGTGCAGCGACCGGGTGGAATGCGACCGCGCGATGCGGTTCACGTTCCAGCCGGGGCATTCCATCCCGCTCGGCGTCGGCGCGACCGGGAAGATGCTGCTCGCCCTGCTGTCCGACGGCGAACGCGAACGCCAGGCCGCCCGGATCGCCGAAGAACGCGGCACCGAGGTGCGTGACGCCCTCAAACACGCGCTGGCCAACCGCTACGCACAGAGCTGGGGCGAAATCGAGGACGGCGTGTGGGCGTGCTCGGTGCCAGTCGACGCGGACCGGCTGCGGCCGAGCGTGCTGAGCCTGGTCGGACCGGCCACGCGCGTCGGCGACGCGGAGCGCGATCGGGCCATCACGGCGTTGCGCGCTTACGCGGAGCAGATCGGAAAAGCGATTTCCGAGTACTCCGAGTAGCCGTAGAATCGGGCCAGTGATCCGCCTCGCCACCCCAGCCGACCTTCCTGTGCTGCCTGACCTCGAACGTGCCGCCGGAGAACCGTTCCGGACCGTCGGCATGGCCGAGATCGCCGACGACGCACCGCCCTCGGTCGAAGAGCTCTCGGTGTTCCAGTCCGCGAGCCGATGCTGGGTCTGGGACGACGACGGGACGATCGCGGCGTACGTGCTCGCCGAAGAGGTCGACGGTTTCGGGCATGTGGAACAGGTTTCGCTGCTGCCGAGCCACGCCCGCCGAGGATTGGGGCGGGAGCTGATCGAGGCGGTCGGCACGTGGGCCGCGGAGCGCGGGCTGTCCGGGCTGACGCTGACGACGTTCGCCGAGGTGCCGTGGAACGCGCCCTACTACGAGCGGCTCGGGTTCCGCGTGCTGGCCGACGACGAGCAGGGTCCGGCGCTGCGGGAGATCCGGCGGGCGGAGATCGCGCGGGGCCTGGACCGGTGGCCGCGGGTGGCGATGGTGCGGGCGAAGTGAGGTCTGCCCGCGTTTCTGTTGCGGGATAAGCGGTTTTGCCGTTGTTCGGGCTGATGCCGCCGAGGTCGCCCGCGTCCGGGTCGTCGAGTACTCGGCGCTTCCGTCTCACTCCGGCCGGAACTTCGCGCACTGCCCGCCGCTCATCCGGCTCGGCCATGTCTCGCGGGTTTTCCTTGCCGGGCTGGCGATCTTTCAACGTCGCCCGCGCGTGGGTCGCTCGGGAGGGGGACCTGGATTGCCTCGTGAATCGAACACGTGTTCTACTGATCGGGCCGGCCCCGGAGGGGGAAGCTCCGCGGGCCGGCACCCAGGCAGAACGTGTCCGTCGATCGATCCCCAGGAGGCAGTGTGGCGGTCAAGATCACCCACCTCGCCAGTGGTCAGCAGGTCCGCTTCGCGAACGCGGACGGCGCCCGCCGCTATGCCGAAATCATGGGCGGCGGAGTGGACAAGTGGCGGTTCACGATCGTCCCCGGGGACAGTGGGGCTCCTGGGATGCCCGCGGCGGTCGTCAACGTGCCGGTGTGGCGGACTGTCGCTCGGTGATTGCTGCCCGACGATGGGTGACTGTCAGATGGGTGGCTCCCGGTGGGTGGCTCCCGGGCGGCTGCCGCGCGGTGACCGGCGGCCGACCCCGGCAGCTCCCAGCGATCGCCGCCCGACGATGGGCGGCTGTCAGATGGGTGGCTGTCATCGGTGGCTCCCGGTGGTTGCTGCCCGGCGATCAGCAGCCATCCCCGGCGACTCCCGGCGATCGCCGCACTGCGATCAGCAGCCACCCCCGGCGACTCCCAGCGGCTGCCGCACGGCAATCAGCAACCACCCCCGGCGACTCCCAGCGGCTGCCGCACGGCAATCACCAACCACCCCCGGCGACCCCCGGCAGCTGCCGCACGGCAATCAGCAACCACGCCCGATGACTCCCGGTGGTTGCCGCGCGGCAACTGGCATCCTCCCGGCGGTTGCCGCACGGCAATCGGCACCCTCCCGGCAGCCCCCGGCGATTACCGCACGGCAACCGCCCTCCGGCAGGCCCCGGGCGGTTGCCGGGGGTGGTTGCCGCCGTTCAGCGGGCGTCGCAGCGACCATCCGCCTGACCGGCTTCCGCTCGGCAACAGTCGCCGAGCGGCTGTCCTGGCGGCTTGCGCTCGACGGCGGTCACCGAGCGGCTGTCCGGTGAACACCGGCTCGGCATCCGTCACCCGATCGCCAGGTGTCCGCCGCCCGGTCGTCGCCGCTGAGGACCGTTTGCCCGGTGACAGCACGGTGATCGGCCCAGCGCGAAACCGTCGTGCCGATCACCGGAACAACGTCACCTGCTGTTTGTTGCTTACCGGCCACGCATTGTGCTCCACTGTCGATCACCCACTGCTGTAAGTCCCGCGTCAGCGGGACCGCCGCTTGTCAGCAGCGACCACCTCGGCACGGCCCTGCACCCGTGCCCGACGGACAGAAGGAGCGGCTCCTTTGCTTGCGCACCAGCGTGGAACACATCTGCGTGGAAACAATCGCCGTGGAAAAATCCGGGTCACCGTCGCGTTGTCGGTCCTCGCGCTCGCGGTCGGGGCCAGCGCGGCCCACGCGGCGCCGACGGCCACCCCGAAAGCCACGGCGTGGCCCGGCGGTTCGAAGGTGGCCATCGCCGACGACTCCGGGGTTTTCGGCAGCAACCTCAGCGGCGTGTCGTACGAATCGCCCACCGTGCTGTGGGCGGTGAAAAACGGCCCGAGCACCCTGTACCGGCTCGTCCAGGACGGCAAGAAGTGGCGGCCCGACACCGCCAACGACTGGGCCAAGGGCAAGTCCATGCACTACTCCGACGGCAGCGGCGACCCGGACGCCGAAGGAGTCGTCTTCACCCCGGACGGCGTCTTCACGGCCACCGAGCGCGACAACGACGACGGCGACACGAGCAAGCCCGCCGTGCTCCGGTACGCGACTTCCGGGTCGGGCAAATCGCTGAACGCGACCGGGGAATGGGACCTTACCTCCGACCTGCCGTCCGTCGAGCCCAACAAGGGGCTTGAGGCCATCGCCTGGGTTCCGGACTCGGCGCTCACCGCGCACAAGTTCCGGGACGAGCACACGAAAGCCGCTTACAACCCGGCGAGCTACCCGAACCACGGGACCGGCTTGTACTTCGTCGGGCTCGAAGACAACGGGAAGGTCTACGCGTACGCGCTCGACCAGTCCGGCGACAAGTACACGCGCGTCGCCACCATCGACAGCGGATTCCCGGCGATCATGGATCTTGAGTACGAACCGTCGACCGGCCACCTGTGGGCCGAATGCGACAACACGTGCAAGGGCCGCACCAGCACGCTCGACGTCAACTCCAAGGGCGCGTTCGCGGTCACCGCGCAGTACGACCGCCCGTCCGGGATGTCGAACTACAACAACGAGGGCTTCGCCATCTCGCCGACCTGCGCGAATGGAAGCAAGCAGGTCGTGTGGTCCGACGACGACAACGACGACGACCACGCCCTGCGCACGGGGACGCTCTCCTGTAAATAGTCCTTGCCGACAGTCTGCGGCGGCACCGAAAGGTGCCGCCGCAGTGTCCTGCGTACGTCAGTTCTTCAGCAACCGGTCCAGCGCCCGCGGAACAGCCGCGGCCAGCAGGTCCAGTTCCGCCTCTTCGGCGACCAGCGGCGGCGACACCGCCATCCCCTTGCCGAGCGAGCGCACGATCACGCCCTCTTCGAGCAGGAACTTGTGCAGCCTTCCCGGCGCGCCCGGATCCGCGGCCAGCAGGTCCGGCGCGAGTTCCACCGCGGCCAGGAATCCCAGCCCGGCACGGACTTCCGCCACCGCCGGATGCCCGACCGCACCGGAAAGCGCGTCCGCGAGCGGCTTCTCCAGCGCCTTGCCACGCGGGATGATGTCGTCGCGCTCGTAGATGTCCAGCGTCGCGTTCGCCGCGGCGCAGGCGACCGGGTGCCCGGCGTAGGTCGCTCCGTGGCGCAGGATCGGCGCACCCGGGCGGCCGGTGAAGAACGGCTCCGCCACGTGCGGCGCGACCAGCAGCACGCCCAGCGGAATCGTCCCGCTCGTCACGCCCTTCGCCGTGGTCACCAGGTCCGGCCGCACTGACCAGCGGTCGATGCCGTACCAGGTGCCGAGCCTGCCCCACGCGCAGATCACGCAGTCCGCGACGAACAGCACCTCGTGCTTGCGGCAGATCGCCGCCACTTCCTCGACGTAGCCGTCCGGCGGAAGCAGCACGCCGCCCGCGCCGATGACCGGTTCGCAGAGGAACGCGGCCACCCGATCCGGGCCCACGCGGAGGATTTCCTCCTCCAGCGCCGCCGCGTTGTCATACGGCACCTGCGAGAAATCCGCGGCAGGCGGGCCCCAGCCCTCCGCGTTCACCGGAATCCCGGCCGCGGCAGTGCCGAATCCGTGGGTGCCGTGGTAGCCCTGGGTCCGGCTGATGACGTGGGTCTTGTCCGGGCGTCCGGTGTGGACGAAGTAGGACCGCGCGATCTTCACCGCGGTGTCCACCATGTCGCCGCCGCCCGAGCCGAGGAACACCTTCGACCCCGGCACCGGAGCCAGCTCGGCCAGCCGCGAAGCCAGCTTCAGCGCCGGTTCGTTCGCGACGCCGCCGAACAGGTTGTACGCGTCGAGCTTCTCCAGCTGCTCGGTCACCGCGCGGGTGATCTCCGGACGGCCGTGGCCGAGGTTCGAGTACCACAGCGACGCGGAGGCGTCGAAGTAGCGACGGCCCGCGTCGTCCCAGACATAAGACCCCTCGCCGCGGGTCACCACGAACCGGTTCCCGTCGACCGCGCCCATGTCCGCGAACGGGTGCCACAGCGGGTTCGGCTGCTGGTCCGGCATNTCCGGCATTGCTCCTCCTCGGGGTCGGCTCAACCGGCCGGTGCCGCGGGGAGCGGTGACCGGCCGCCGCCGCCCTTTCTACCCGCCCGGCCGGGGATCGGCGAACCGCGACCCCTCGACGCGCGCCATCGCGGAACTCCGCAGTCCGTAGTCCCGATGGCGATGTCCCCGGCCGGGAAGACCGGTCGCGGGCCGCCGCGCCGGACGGCGGCAGGCCAGCTCGCCCTTGTACAGCTCGGCGGCGCGGACCAGATCGGCGTAGGCCTCGACGTGGATCCGGTTGATCGCGTCGTGCGCGTCCCGGGCGGCTGCGTCGAGCCACGCGCAGTAGTCGCTTCGGGTCTGGGTCCGCATCGCGCGCCCCCGCTCAGACGTTTTCGACGGTGGTTGCCGGTGCGTTCGCGGGCGCGGAACTCAGTGACGCACCCTTCCGGTCCTTGATGAAGAAGCTGGTGACCAGGCCGAGCACGGTCATCACGGCGAGGTAGCCGCCGACCGCGTAGACCGTGCCGGTGCTGGTCTGCAGTGTTTCGGCGATGGTCGGCGCGAACGCGCCGCCGAGCACCGCGCCGATCGCGTACGAGATTGCCGCGCCGCTGTAGCGGACTGTCGTCGGGTACATCTCCGCGTACAGCGCCGACTGCGGGCCGTAGGTGAACCCGAGCCCGATCGAGAACAGGAACAGCGCCACCAGAAGCAGTCCGACGTTGGCCGTGTTGATCAGAGCGAAAAACGGGAACATCCACACCAGCTGGATGACGAACCCGATCTGGTAAGTGCGGACCCGGCCGATCCGGTCCGCGAGCCAGCCGCCGAGCAGCGTGCTCACCAGCCAGGCGACCGCGGACAGCATGACCGCGATCAGCACCGTCGAACGGCCGAGGTGCAGTGTCTTCGTCGCGTACGACTGCACGTACCCGCCGGTGGTCATGTACCCGACGGCGTTGTTGGCCGCGAACAGCAGCGCACCCGCGACGACCAGCTTCCAGTGGTGCCGGAACAACTGCACCAGCGGCATGCTCGACCGCGCCTTCTTCTCGCGGACCTCCTCGAACACCGGGCTTTCCGCGACCCGGGACCGGATCATCAGGCCGGCGACGATCAACACGACGCTCAGCAGGAACGGGATCCGCCAGCCCCACGCCAGGAACTGCTCCGGCGAGGTCAGCGCGGTGACCAGCGCGAGGACACCGTTGGCCAGCAGCAACCCGATCGGCACGCCGATCTGCGGGAACGCGCCGTAGAGCCCGCGCCGGTCAGCGGGCGCGTGCTCGACCGCGAGCAGGGCCGCCCCGCCCCATTCGCCGCCTGCCGAAAGCCCCTGCACGACGCGCAGCAGCACCAGGATGATCGGCGCCCACACCCCGATCGACGCGGTGTTCGGCACCAGGCCGATCAGCACCGTCGAGATCCCCATCAGCAGCAGCGTGAGGATCAGCATCGCGCGCCTGCCGAGCCGGTCGCCGAGATGCCCGGCGATCACCGCGCCGATCGGGCGGAAGAAGAAGCTGATGCCGACCGTCGCGAACGAGACGATCAGCGCGTCCTTGCCGAGCACCGCGAAATACTGCGTCGCGAAGACCAGTCCGGCACAGATCGCGTAGATGAAGAAGTCGAACCATTCGATAGTCGTGCCGACCATCGCCGCCAGCACGACGCGGCGGTGCTCTCTGCTGATCCCGGTCGTGCGCGGCATCGCGCCTCCCTGCTGACAGTGCTTCAGGTCGCGCCGGATCGTATATAATCAGTCGCCATTTCGACAAGCCTCACTGCGGTAACTGAGCTGGCTTTTCGTCTATTGACAGCGTGCGCGTGGATTCCAGCCAGCGGCCGCGCGGGCTGGATAGTATATTATTTAGCATGGCGAACGGACCGGTTACCGTGGCCTGGACACCCCGCCCCGGCGGGCCCGCGAAGGGGAGGCGACAGGGATGTCCACAACGCACGAGCAGGCGGGGCTCAGCAAGAGCCAGCACACGTATCAAGTGCTGAAGTCCCGGATCACCGCGGGCGAATACCCGGCCGGGCACCGGCTCGTCCTGGGTTCGCTGGCCAAGGAATTCGACGTGAGCTCGGTCCCGGTGCGGGAAGCGGTGCGGCTGTTGCAGGCCGAGGGGCTGGTGCACTACGAGCGCAACGTCGGTGCGACTGTCGCGGCGATCGACCCGGTCGGCTACGAGCACACGATGCAGATGCTCGCGATCGTGGAAAGCGCGGCGACCGCACTCGCCGCGCCGCATCTGACCGCCGACGACCTCGCCGAGGCAGGCGAGCTCAACGACCGGATGCGCGCCGGTCTCGACCAGCTCGAACCGGTCGAATTCACCCGGCTCAACCACGAGTTCCACGAGGTGCTCTACAGCCGCTGCCCCAATCCGAGCCTGGTCGACCTGGTCAAGAAGGGCTGGGCCCAGCTCGCCACGATCCGCGATTCGACCTTCTCGTTCGTGCCCGCCCGCGCACTCGCCTCCGTCGCCGAACACGACCAGCTGCTGGACCTGATCCGCTCCGGTTCCGGAGCCGAATGGATCGAGCACTGCGCGCGGGCACACCGGTCAGCGACGCTGGATGCGTTCCTCAGCTGGGAGGCGGACGCGCACCACGGCTGACCGCGCTCAGCCGCAGAGCTTCGCACCGTCACGCGGTCATGCGCGCGAGGATCGTCGCGAAATCCTGCTGTGGAACGGGAAACAAGCCGCGGCGAAACGGCAATCCCCAATGCGCGGGGTCGGTGACAAACGACAACTGGCCGACCAGCGGCTTCGCGTCCACCCGCTGACAGGCGTGGAAGGAAGCCGCGAGCCGCCATGGCTGGAAGTCGTCGCTGACGTAGGCCTGGTAAGGCTTTTCGCCGGTGATAGTGGCCCACGCGGTGAACTGCCGGACCGGTGCGCCGCCCTGCAAGCTCGTGCGCGGCGAGTAGAAGATCATCTCGTCGCCGGGACTCGGCTGGCGGAGACGTTTGCCCGCACCGTGATCCGCCTGGGTGAAGCCGCCTTCGATGGCGGCTTCGACGTGGTCGAGGCTGACGGTGTTGATCCAGAATCGCTGGCCGGACGGGGTCACTTTGCTGTCAGCCCTTCGACCAGGCCGGTCGTCGGCCTGCCGAGGAGCCGGGAAAGATCGTCGCCGACCCGGGCGAAAACCCCGGCGGCAATGGTTTCGTCGAGACTGACCAGGAAGCCGGCCAGCTCGTCGGGCATTCCCGTTTTGCTGAGCAGTGCCCGCAATTCCCCGGGAGCGACCGGCTGATAGGCGACTTCCCGCTCCAGCACGACCGACATCGCTTCGGCAATGTCGGCGTAGGTGAAGTCCGTGTCGCCGGAAAGGCTGTACGTGACGTTGTCGTGCCCATCGGTGGTGACCACGACGGCCAGCGCCTCGGCCAGGTCCTTCCGGCTCGCCGCCGCGACAACAGCGTCGCCGGTCGCCGCGGCGAGAACGCCGGTGAAGCGGGGACCGGCCAGCGACTGGACATAGTTCTCGATATACCAAGTGTTCCGCAGGATCGTGTACGGCACGCCGGACTCGACAAGGGCCTTCTCCGTCGCCCGGTGGTCCGCGTTGATCTCGAACCGGTCGTCGTCGGCCCGGACGCCGCTGGTGTAGTAGATCTGCCGGACGTTCTTCGCGGCTTCGATGACCGACTCGTGCTGGGCGAGGCGATTCTCGTCGCGTCCCGAGATCAGCACGATGTCCGAATGCCGCGTGACCAGTTCCGCGACACCAGCTGCGTCCGACAGGTCGACGGACGCGGCGCGGAACCCGGCGGAAGCGAGTTCCGCGAGGCGCGCCGGGTTGCGGCCGGCCGCGGTGATCGTCGCGGGATTCACGCCCCGCGAGACCAGCGCGCCCAGGACGTGCTGGCCGAGTGCTCCGGTAGCCCCGAAAACGAGGGTGCTCGCCTCAGCCACGGTCGTGGAGGGTGACGTGGTAGCCGTCGGGGTCGGCGAAAGTGAACGTGCGGCCGAAGGGACCGTCGATCGGCGCGGAGACGATCGGGTGCCCGTCGGCGACGAGCGCGTCGTGAATGGCCTGGACGTCGGTGGCGAGCAGCCAGATCGCGGCGCCGATGCCGGGCTGGGCGACGGAGGCGAGGCTGGTGCCGGGAACGACCTCGCGGAGGGCGAACGCGATCGGCTTCGTCTCGAAGACGACAGCGTGCGGCGGTCCGGCCGGCGAGCGGACGAGGCCGAGGTAGCGCTCGTAGAACGCCTGGGAAGCGTCCAGGTCACGCGCCTGGAGCGAGAGGAAATCGGGGCCGATGGCGGGCATGGTGCTGCTCCTTTTCTTCATGTCAGGTTTCTGACACGATCCACTGTATGTCAGAATCCTGACATGAGTCAAGACCGTGGCGGTGTCGACCTGAACAAGTCACTGGGCTACCTGCTGAAAGAGACGTCGAGCGCGCTGCGGGCGGCTATGGAGGAGGTGCTGCGTCCGCTCGGGATGACGGTGACGCACTACTCCTGTCTCGAACTGCTGGCGCAGCGGCCGGGCCTGTCGAACTCCGAACTCGCGCGGGGGACGTTCGTGACCCGGCAGTCGATGAACGTGCTGCTCCAGGCTCTGGAACGGGACGGTTACGTGACCAGGCCCGCGGAGGCACCGGTCGGGAAGGCTCTTCCCACTCGTCTCACGCCGCGCGGGCGGCGGAACCTGGAGAAGGCGAGCGCCGCGGTACGGGCTGTCGAGGTCAGGATGCTGTCCGGGCTGACCGAGGCCGAGCAATCGGACGCGTTCCGGATCCTGCGGAACATGGCCAGTTCCCTGCGGGACGGCAGATAGCCCGACCCCGACTTCCCCGCCGCCACTTTCACCGCCGTGAGGGCCACCCTGAGGGAATCTGATTCCCTCAGGGTGGCCCTCACGGACGTATGCGGGAGTCGCGGCGGGAGCGTTCGCCGCTCAGCCGCGCGGTTTGCGGTACCACCGCGGCGAGGTGTTCAGCGGCGGCTTGAGCTTCGCGCGCACCACCAGCACGTTCGGCTCGTCCGACTCCACGAATTCGCTCAGCAGACGGCGAAAGGCGCGACCGAAGCCGGACACCCGGTCCGCGTGCACCCCGAACGAACGGGCCAGTCCGACGAAATCCGGGCTGTCCCAGTCGACGCCGCGGTGCGGCAGGCCTTCCTGGTCCTGGTCGAAGCGCAGCATGCCGTAGCCGCCGTCGTCGACGACCACGACCGTCACCGGCAGCTGTTCCTCGGCGAGGGTCGCCAAATCCCCTACCGCGTAAAGGAAACCACCGTCGCCGGTGACGCACAGGACGCGCCCGCCACCCGCCGCCTCGGCTGCCGCGCCCGCGCCGAGCGACGCCGGGAAGCCGTAGCCGAGCGTGCCCCAGCCCATCGGGTACGCCAGCCGCCGCGGCGCGCGGACCCGATGGAAGCCGCCGATCCAGTACCCGGCGACGCACATGTCCGTGACGATCGTCCCGTCCGCCGGGAGCACTTCCTCCAAAGTGGACAGAAAGTCGGCGGCCTGCGGTTCCTCGTCGCGGATGCGCCTGCGCACCCGGCGGCCGATGCCGGCCAGCCGGGTGGTGAGTTCGTCCAGGCCGGGCCGCGTTTCCGGGTGCAGGGATTCGACGACGCGGCGGGCGTCGCCAACCAGGGTGACATCCGGCCGGTAGTTCTTCGCCGCGTCGCCCGCGTCGACGTTGATCGCGATCAGCTTCGGCGGCGCGGGCATCAGCCAGTTCTGCGTCATCAGGCCGTCGAAATCGGTGCCGATCGCGAGCACCACGTCGGCCTCGTCCCACAGCTGCCCGACCTCCGGCGCGTGCACCGGATTCGGGGCCAGGCAAGGATGTTCGGGCGGCAGCAGGCCGCGGGCGCCGAAGGTGGTGAGCACCGGCGCGGCCAGCCGCTCAGCCAGCTGCCCGATCGCTTCGCCCGCTTCGGAGCGCAACGCACCGCCGCCCGCCCAGATCAGCGGACGGCGCGCGGACGCCAGCAGCTCCGCCGCGCGAGGCAGGTCCGGCAGGTCGAGCACGCGTTCGGCGGGCGGCGCGGGCGGTTCGCGCGGCGGCGTGGCCTCGCGGAGGAAATCGGTCGGAATACCCAAATACACCGGGCCGCTTTGCGGCATCAGCGCGAGCCGGGCGGCGCGGTGCAACGTCGCGGCGATCTGGTCCGCGCGGTGCACCGTGAAACCGGCTTTCGTCACCGGTGCGAACATCGCCTGCTGGTCGGAAGTTTCGTGCAGCACTCCGCGCACGACACCCGGACGGCGCAGCGTCGACGGAATGTCCGTGGCGATCACGAGCACCGGAGCCGCGGAGGCCATCGCTTCGCCGACCGCACCGAGCGTGTTCGCCGCACCGGGGCCGGTGGTCACGAGCGCGACACCGAGTTTTCCCGTCCTGCGCGCATAACCGTCTGCGGCGTACCCCGCGGTTTGTTCGTGCCGGACGTTGACGAGCCGGATCCCGGTGTCGGCCAACGCCTCCCACAGCGGCAGGTTGTGGACTCCCGGCAGGCCGAACACCACCTCGGTCCCGAGAGCCGTGAGCGTGTCCCCCAGCTGCTGAGCTCCAGTCCGTCCTGCCACGCCAGCGATGGTATCCGCCTCGCGTAAGCAGCTGCAGACACGTCACCGGACAGGGTTTGTCATCGCCGCGCGGCCCGGCTGTCCCCCACCTGGCCGCGAGATCCGAGGCACCGCCTTTTTCGTGCGTACACTCCGGGTGCCGGGGACGCCGAGGTCCCCAAGGCGGCGGAAAGGGGTGGCCGAATGCCGTTGATGCCGGTGACCGACTCGATGTTCCTGATGGTCGAGACCCGCGAGCACCCGATGCACGTAGGCGGGCTCCAGCTGTTCGGCAAACCCGACGGCGCGGGCGAGGACTACCTGCGCGATCTCCGCCGGTCCCTGCTCGAATCGGACAACATGCGCGGCGTGTTCCGGATGCGGCCGAGCCGTCCGGTGAACACCGTCGGGCACGTGCGCTGGTCCCGCGACGCCGACCTGGAGCTCGACTACCACTTCCGGCATTCCGCGCTGCCGCAACCGGGCCGGGTCCGCGAGCTGCTCGAACTCACCTCGCGCTGGCACAGCACGCTGCTCGACCGGCACCGGCCGCTGTGGGAAACGCATCTCATCGAAGGACTGCGCGACGGCCGGTTCGCGGTGTACTCGAAGATCCACCACGCGCTGATGGACGGCGTTTCGGCGCTGCGGCATCTGCAGGGCACGCTGTCCGACGACCCCGCTGACCTGGACTGTCCGCCGCCGTGGGGTTCGCGCGACAAGCCCGCCGCGAACCACGACGGCCGGGCCCCGGC
The DNA here is from genome assembly GCF_001651785.1 of Amycolatopsis sp. M39. Classification (NCBI taxonomy): domain Bacteria; kingdom Bacillati; phylum Actinomycetota; class Actinomycetes; order Pseudonocardiales; family Pseudonocardiaceae; genus Amycolatopsis; species Amycolatopsis sp. M39. The sequence continues at coordinate 683,468 of NZ_LWSF01000001.1, read as the reverse complement.
GTCGCCGTTCGCCCTGGTGGGCAAGACGTTCGAGCAGATCGCGGGGATCGCGCCGGCCGCGGCGAAGGTGGCGCGCGAGGCGTTCCGCGAGCACCGGCTCACGCTGCCGATGCAGGCGCCGAAGACGATGCTGAACGTGCCGATCGGCGGCGCGCGCCGGTTCGCCGCGCAGTCCTGGCCGATCGAGCGGGTGCGCGAGGTCGCGACCGCCGCGGGTGTGTCCCGCAATGATGTCGTGCTCGCGATGTGCTCCGGCGCGCTGCGCGACTACCTGATCGAGCAGAGCGCGCTGCCGGACGCGCCGCTGGTCGCGATGGTCCCGGTGTCGCTGCGCCGCCGCGACTCCGGCGACGCGACCGGCAACAACATCGGCGCGCTGCTGTGCAACCTCGCCACCGACCTGACCGATCCAGCGCAGCGGCTGGCCGCGATCTCCGAATCGATGGCGAATGGCAAGAAGCTGTTTTCGCAGCTCTCGCCGCTCCAGACGTTGCTGCTGTCCGGGATCAACGTGGCCCAGCTGGGCGCGTCGCCGATCCCCGGAGTCGTCGGCAACACGCGGCCGCCGTTCAACCTGGTGATCTCGAACGTGCCGGGCCCGCGCAAGCAGATGTACTGGAACGGTGCGGCGCTCGACGGCATCTACCCGGCGTCGGTGCTGCTCGACGGGCAAGCCCTGAACATCACGCTGACCAGCAACGGGGACAATCTCGACTTCGGCGTCACCGGGTGCCGGCGCAGCGTCCCGCACCTGCAGCGGATCCTGACGCATCTGGACACGGCGCTCGCCGAGCTGGAGTTCGCGAGCCGGGGGCAGCCGGGCCTCTGAACAGCGGCAGGTCGTGAGGGTTCCCCTCACGAACCTTCGTCCGCACGAGCCGGACCCGACGTCGCCGCTTGCCGCTCTCAGCCGCGGGTTATTCGGTTGACGGCCGCGGGAGGCTCGGCCGGTGAGCCTCCTGGAGCCGTTGCGGCACCGCAGTTTCCGCGCCCTCGCCGCCGGGCGGACGCTCGGGACCTTCGGCAATTCGGTCGCTCCGGTCGCGCTCGCGTTCGCGGTGCTCGACCGCACCGGGTCGGCGGTCGATCTCGGGCTGGTCGTCGGGGCCCGGTCGCTGGCGAACGTGCTGCTGCTGCTTTTCGGCGGGGTCCTCGCGGACCGGCTGCCGCGCGCGGTGATCCTCCAGGGCACCGAGATCGCCGCCGGGCTCAGCCAGGCGCTCATCGCGGTGAGTGTCCTTTGTGGATTCTCCTCCCTCCCGGTCCTCGTCTCGCTGAGCGTGGTCAACGGCGCGGTCTCGGCGATGTCGCTGCCCGCCGCGGCGGCGATCACTCCGCAGACCGTGCCGCGAGAACTGCTGGCCCCGTCGAACGCGTTGCTGAGGCTGCTGGTCAACGGCGGTCGCATCGCCGGGGCCGGGGTCGCCGGGGTCGCGGTGGCGGCGGCCGGGTCCGGCTGGGCGCTGGCGGTGAACGCGCTGCTGTTCTTCGCCGCCGCACTCGCCTATCACGCGGTTCGGCTGCCGCGCGCCGAGCGGGTTTCGGGTGCCCGGCCGATCGCCGAGCTGGTCGCCGGGTGGCACGAGTTCCGGTCCCGCACCTGGGTGTGGGTGGTGGTGGCGCAGTTCGCCTTCGTCAACGCCGCCGGGCTCGGCACGCTCGTGGTCATCGGGCCGGTCGTCGCGGACGAGACGTTCGGGCGGTCCGGATGGGGGCTGGCGCTGGCGACGCAGACGGCGGGCGCGCTGGCCGGCGGGATCGTCGCCGCGCATTGGCGGCCGCGGCGCGCGTTGTTCGCCGGGGTGCTGCTGGTGACGATGGAAGCGCTGCCGGTGCTGACACTCGGCTGGTGGCCCTCGCTCGTCCCGCTGCTGATCGCGATGCTGGCGGCCGGGCTGGCGATGGAGCAGTTCAGCGTCGCCTGGGACGTTTCGCTGCAGGAACACATCCCGCCCGACCGGCTCGCCCGCGTGTACTCCTACGACATGCTGGGTTCACTCGCCGCGATGCCGCTCGGGCAGATCGCGGCGGGTCCCCTCGTGCAGCACTTCGGCCGCGAAACCGTGCTCGTCGCGTGTGGTGTGCTGATCCTCGTCTCGACCGGGCTCGCGCTGTGCAGCCGCGAGATCCGGCAGCTCACGAACCGGCAGGACGTACCGACAGGAAGTTGACCGCGCTCGCGCTGAACACCAGCTCGTCGTCGCCGTTGAACAGCTCCATCCGGGTGCGCACGAGACCGCGACCGGGCTTCGACTTCGACAGCCGCGCCTCGGTGACGGTCGCCCGCATCCGCAGCCGGTCCCCCGGCCGCACCGGGCGCGGCCAGCGCAGTTCGTCGACGCCCGGGCTGCCGAGGCTCGCGACCGACGACAGGTAGTGGTCGGCGAACATCCGCATCATCAGGCTCGACGTGTGCCAGCCGCTCGCGATCAGCCCGCCGAACGGGCCCTCCTTCGCCGCCACCGGGTCGACGTGGAAGCTCTGCGGGTCGTACTTCCCGGCGAACTCGATGATCTCCGCCTCGCTGACGGTCGTGTCGCCGAACTCGTATACCGAGCCCTCGGGGTAATCCTCGAACCAGCGGTCGTCGATGGGCGCGGTGAACTCGGTCATGCGCGACAGCCTGCCACAGCTTGGCACCCGGGGACGGTGCCGCGCGTCGTCACGGCGCGGCCCAGGGCCGGACCTCCTCGAGCAGCTTCGCCACCGCCAGCACCAGGTCGTCCGAATGCCGCGGGCCGACGATCTGCAGGCCCACCGGGAGACCCGATTCGGTGCGCCCGGCCGGGACGCTGATCGCGGGCTGTTGCGTCATGTTGAACGGGTAGGTGAACGGCGTCCACTCCGGCCATTCGGTCATCCCGCTGCCCGGCGGCACGTCGTGGCCCGCCTCGAACGGCGGGATCGGGACGGTCGGCGTGAGCAGCACGTCGTAGCGGGTGTGGAACTCGCCCATCAGGATGCCGAGCGNGCCGAGCGCGGCGCGTTCCGCGGTGGCGTCGAGGTAGTCGCCCGCGGAATAGGTGCGGCCCTGTTCCCACACGCGGCGCAGGCCCGGATCGATCCGCGACTCGCTGCCCGGCGGGAACGCTTCGAGGGACTTCGCCGCGCCCGCGGACCACAGCACGTCGAAGGCGTCCTTCGGGTCGGCGAAGCCGGGGTCGGTCTGCTCCACCTGCAATCCGGCGTCGGCGAGGGACTGCACCGCCGACTGGACGATCGCCGCGACTTCCGGGTCCACTTCGGCGAAACCGAGCGTCGGCGAGTACGCGGCGATGAGCCCGCGCACGTCGCGCCGCACGGCCTCGCGGTATGCGCTGATCGGCGGCGCGAGCCCGGTCGGGTCGCGGTGGTCCGGCAGCGCCAGGACGTCCAGCAGCAACGCCGTGTCGTCCACGCTGCGGGCCATCGGCCCGGCATGCGCGAGCGGGCCGAACGGGCTCGCCGGGAACAGCGGGACCCGGCCGTGGGTCGGCTTCATGCCGACGATTCCGCAGAACGACGCGGGAATCCGGATCGAGCCGCCGCCGTCGGTGCCGACGGACAGCTCGCCCATCGCCGCGGCGACCGCGGCCGCGCTGCCGCCGCTGGACCCGCCCGCCGTCATCCGCGGATTCACCGGATTGCGCGTGATGCCCGCGAGCGCGCTGTCAGTGACGCCTTTCCAGGCGATCTCCGGCGTGGTCGTTTTGCCCAGCACGACCAGGCCCGCTTCGCGCATCCGCGCCATTACCGGGCTGTCCACCTCCCAAGGCTGCTCGACCGGGATGCTCGTGGAACCGCGCAGCGTCGGCCAGCCCTGGGTGAGGAAGATGTCCTTGATCGACGCCGGGACTCCGTCGAGCGCACCGATCGGATTCCCGTCGCGCCAGCGGGCTTCGGCCGCTTTCGCCTGGTCGAGCGCGCGCTCGGCGTCGACGAGGCAGAAGGCGTTGACCTCGCCGTCGCGATTCTCGATGTTCTGCAGGGCGGCTTTCGTCGCCTCGACCGGCGACAGTTCGCCGGTGGCGTAAGCGGCGACGAGTTCGCTGGCAGTCAATTCCCGGTCACCCATCCGGCGCCTCCCTGCGATTCGGACGGCACGTACCCGAGCCGTTTGTCCACGACGTTCCACAGCGGTTCCCCGGCGAGCCAGCGCCGGAAGTTCCCCGCGAACACCTCGACCAGCGTCCGCCGCCAGCCGATGAAGTCGCCCGACATGTGCGGGGACAGCAGAACGTCCGGCATGGTCCACAGCGGACTCTCGGCGGGCAGCGGCTCGGTTTCGAAGACGTCGAGCGCGGCACCGGCGATTTCGCCTGCTTGCAACGCCGCGATCAGCTCGGACGTGACCACGAGCTCGCCGCGGCCCACGTTGACGAACCGCGCGGACGGTTTCATCGCGGCGAACGCGGCGGCGTCGAACATACCCTTGGTCTGGTCGGTGAGCGGCGCGACCGCGACGACGTAGTCGAACTCGGGCAGATACCGCGTCAGCCCGGCGGATTCGTGCACGACACCGAAGTCCGGGTCCGCGGCCCTGGCCCGCCGGCCCGCCCCGGACACGCGCATCCCGGCCGCACGCAGCATCCGCGCGATGGCCCTGCCGATCGGTCCGGTGCCGACCACCAGCACCTCCCGCCCGGCGATCCGCTCGGTCTCGCGGTGCTTCCACGTGCCGGCGCGCTGCAGGTCGAGCGAACGCGCGAAGTCCTTGGCGAACGACAGCACGACGCCGAGCACGTACTCGGCGATGGCGTCGTCGAACACCCCACGCGAGTTCGTGAGCACGACATCGCTCTCGCGCAGCCCCGGAAACAGCACCGGGTCGACGCCGGCGCTCGCGATGTGCAGCCACTTCACCTGGTCCGCGGCAGACCAGGCTCCGGGGACGGCTCCGGACAGGAAGTCGTAGACGAAGAGCGCGTCGGCACCGGCCAGCGCACCGGCGAGGCCGCGCTCGTCGGTGTAACGAACTGACGCCGCGTCTTCGATAGCGGCCATGTCCGGTGGATGGTCTGCCCCGCAGAGCACTGCCAGTACGGGGTTTTCCGGGGCGATCACGATTGACACGGTAAAAGTGGCTCGTATGATTGTCAACAATCCGAGGACCACCCCCGGAGCACCGGACGGGCATCGGCACAGGCGTATTCCGGAGGCTGAACCTTGGATCTGGACTTCCTCGCGTTCGAGGGCCCGCTCGCCCAGCGCGGCATCGGCGTGATCGCGCCGTTCGACCTCGCGCTTGAGCGCGAGCTGTGGCGCTGGGTGCCGATGGAGGTGTCGCTGCATCTCGCCCGCACCCCCTACGAACCGGTTCCGGTGAGCATGGAGATGGCACAGCTGGTGAGCGACAGCAGGCACCTCGCCACGGCCACGCGCGACGTGCTGCACGTGGAGCCGGAGGTGGTCGCGTACCTGTGCACCTCGGGCAGCTTCGTGAACGGCATCGACTACGAACGCTCCCTCACCAAGGCGATCTGCGACGCGGGCGCGCCGGACGCGGTCACCACCTCCGGGGCGCTGGTCGAGGTGCTGCACCAGCTCGACCTGCGGCGGGTCTCGGTGCTCACCCCCTACGACGCCGATCTCACCGGCAAACTCCACGATTTCCTCGGCGAGGTCGGCGTGACCACGGTGTCCAGCGACCATCTCGGACTGGGCGGCGGCATCTGGAAGGTCAGCTACCGCACCATTGCCGAGCGGATCCTGGCCGCGGACCACCGCGACGCCGAGGCGATCTTCGTCAGCTGCACCAACCTCCCGACGTTCGACCTGATCGAACCGCTGGAGAAGACACTCGGCAAACCCGTGCTGACCGCCAACCAGCTGACGATGTGGGCATGCCTGCGCCGGATGCGGCTGCCCATCGTGGGACCCGGCCAGTGGCTGCGGGAGGTGTCTTGACCGGTCCCGCTAATATTGTCGACAATTTGCGCATCCCGGAGGTTTCGTGACCACGATCGGCTTCATCTACCCCGACCACGCGGCCGAGGACGACTACCCGCTCGCGGAACAGCTTCTCGGCGGCTCCGACGGCGACATCAGCCTGCCGGTCGCGCACATCTACGGCACCGACCTGCACGCCGTGCCGGAACTGCTCGACCTCGGCAGTGAAACCCGGCTCGCCGAAGGCGCCCGGCTGCTCGCGAAGCACCAGCCGGAAGCGGTGGTGTGGGCATGCACGTCCGGCAGCTTCGTGTACGGCTGGGACGGCGCGCGCAACCAGGCCGACCAGCTCGCCAAGGCCGCCGGAGTGCCGGCTTCGAGCACGTCGTTCGCCTTCGTGCACGCGGCGAAAGCCCTTGGCGTGCAACGAGTCGCAGTGGCCGCGAGCTACCCCGACGACGTCGCGCGGCTGTTCGTGGACTTCCTCGCCGCGGGAGGCGTCGAGGTGCTCTCGATGTCGAGCGCCGACATCGACACCGCCGCCGAGGTAGGCCAGCTCGCTCCCGAGGCCGTGGTGGACCTCGCGGTAAGCCACGACCATCCCGACGCCGACGCGGTACTGGTGCCCGACACCGCGATGCGCACGCTCGGCGAGATCACCGACATCGAGGCGAAGCTCGGCAAGCCGGTGCTGACCGCGAACCAGGTGACGGTGTGGGAAGGCCTGCGACTGACCGGCGCGAGCAGGCTGGTGCGTTCGCTGGGCGCGTTGTTCCGGACGAGGGGCTGACCCGTGGTCGCACTCCCTGACATAGAACCGGTCAGCCGGGAATCGACCGCCGCCGTGATCGCGCGCCAGCTGCGCGACGCGATCATGACCGGCGCGCTGCCGCCGGGCACCCAGCTCGGCGAAACCGACCTGGCCGCCCGCTTCCAGGTCTCGCGCGGCCCGCTGCGCGAGGCGATGCAGCACCTCGTGTCCGAGGGTCTGCTGCGCAGCGAACGCCATCGGGGCCTGTTCGTGATCGACCTCGAACCGGCGGACGTCTTCGACATCTACCTCGCCCGCTCGGCGGTCGAACGAGCTGCCCTGCTCTGCGCCTTCCGGGGAGATCGCGAGGCAGTGGCGGCGATGCTGGAGCAGAACGTGGCCGACATGGCCGCCGCCGCGGACGACCCGGCTGCGTTGTCGGAGGCTGATCTGCGGTTCCACGAGGCGCTGATCAATGCGTCCGGCAGCAAACGGCTGGTGCGCATGGCGCGGACGCTGCTGATCGAGACGCGGATGTGCCTCACGCTGCTGCAGAGCACGTATCAGGGCGTGGAGGATCGGTTGGAGGAGCACACCAGGATCATTGAAACCCTGCGGTCGGGTGACGAGGAAACTGCGCTGCACTTGCTGGACGCGCACATGGAGGACGCGATCAGCCGGTTGCTTCCGGGGCGGAGTTTGAAGGGTGGAGCCGCGGCCGCGGAGTGAGGCGGGCGGCTTCTTGATCGCGCCCGCGCCAGCTTCCGCGCGGTAACCCGTCGCACCGCCCAGCCTCCCCTGCCAGGCCGGGCTTCGCTCTCTGCCGGGAGCCGAGTTCACAACCGCGGCAACTCCGCCATCGTGCCGCCCAGGACGCGGGCGCGCAGTTCTCCGGGCGGGGTCACGCGTTCGACAGTCGTGCGGGACAGGGCCGGGTCGCCGTAAGGAGCGTCCGAACCGAACACGGTGTGGTCCAGGAGTTCGGCGATGCCCAGCCGGACCACGAAAACGATGCTGGCGGCGGACAGTTCCAGGTAGCCGTTCGGCGTTTCGCGGGACAGCTCGATCGCGGTGAGCCAATGGGCCCCGCTCAATTGGCTGATCACCAGCGGTACGGCCGGGTAGCGGCGGGCCAGTGCGGCCAGGGTGGACAGATCGTCTTCCGTGGTCGGGGCGGAGCCGTGCACCACGACCCGGGAGTCCATTGTGGTCGGTGGCGGCTCGCAGGACCGGTTCGATCCGGGCGGCCGCGCCGGGAGTCGGCGTCAGTTCGCCGATTCCGTGGAAGCCACTGGCGGCGGAGTCGACCGCGGCGGCGATGTCGTCCGGGGGAAGGTCGAGCCGGATCGAGCGGAAACCGGGAAACCGGCCGGGGTGCGCGGCCAGCGCGGCGTCCAGTCCTTGCCAAGCGGACTGATAGCCCTCGCCGGAGCGCCCGTTGAGCGCGGCGTCCAGCACGCTCATTTCCTGCCGGAACGAAGCCAGGTCGACGTCGCGTTCCGGGTGCGGCCGGGTCGCGAAGAGCACGGCGCGGTCGACGCCGGCTTCGCCGAGGAGGGCGAGGTGCTGGCGCACTGGGTCGTGAACGTGGCTGTGGGCGTCGATGATCAACAGCAGCTCCCGGTCGGGTTGGGCGCGCGGAATGCGGCCGCCGGGACCAGTGCTGAACGTTGGCACCATGCCAAGGTCAAGCTCAGCGGAGGGGCGATGCGAATCGGGCAGCTTGCCGAACACACCGGGACCAGCGAACGGCTCCTGCGGTACTACGAACGCGTCGGTCTGCTGACGGAGGATCGGCTGCCCAACGGCTACCGCGACTAGGCTCCGGCCGCCGAGCAGACCGTCCGGCAGATTCGCGCGTTGCTGGCGGCCGGGTTGCCGACCAGCATGATCAAGCGGATGCTGCCGTGCGCGGAAGCGGACGGTTCGTTGCGTCCGTGCCCGGGAGTACTGGGTGCGCTGCGCACTCACCTCGGCGAACTCGACCGCCGAGCGGAGGACATCGCGCAGGCGCGGCGGACGCTCCGTGCGGCGATCGCGGCGACGGAGCACGCCACCTGAACTCACTCCCGCACCGCCCGGGCACACGAAATCCCGGCCAGCCGCGCTCCCTTCCACACCTGACCTGGCCCGCTGCTCCCGCCGGAGCGGGAACCGCGCGGCGGTCCGCTTCTCGCGGGAAAACTGGTGCGGCACCGGCCGACCGAACGCCGCCTGGCCGGGTTTGGCGGCTTCACCCCTTACCGCGTGGGCGGGATAGGCGGCGCTCTCCCGGAACAGGACCTCTCTTTCGCCAGGCTCGCCGTCCCGCTGGCCGATCCTGACGGCACTCGCCGCGCAACAGGCCGCGAAACCCGAGCCACCGGTCAACGTGAGCAGCAGCAACGGAATGGCCGAATCCGCGTTGAGGTCTCGGCAGCTCGGCACCGGCGTGCCGGTGAGGCGAGTATCGAGTTCCAGCCGCTCCACCGCCATCCGCTTCGCATAACTGAACAACCGCGGCTCCTTGTGCCCGATGGCATCCCGGACTGGCACGAAATCGCCGTCAGCGAAGAAGGGAGGAGCGCCCCCGGCTTCCACAATGCCAGGGAAAACCGGCCCCGCAGTCAGCTCGAAGGAGCCCCAGACGATGCGGCTCCCACCGTGACCCAGTACCGCCGAACCGGTCCGCGGCCGGTCTGGCGGACTTCCTCCAGCACTCCGCCCGCGCGTTCGATCGTCGTGGCGGAAGCCAGGTTTTCCTCCGCGCACACCAAGAGCACGCGAGCCAGGTCCATCCGCCGGGCTTCGGTCAGCATCTGGCGCAGTGCCCAGGAAGCGAGACCACGCCCGCGCGCCGACGGGCGGATGCCGAAGCCGAGGTGTCCGGCCCATCGGACATACTCGGCCGGTCCAGTGCGCAGGGCGATTCCGCCGAGCACCTGTCCGTCCTCGACCAGCCAGCGGTATACGGCGCGGTCTCGCGCCAATGAGCCGACCCAGGCGGCGAAGCCAGCCGGAGAATCGACCTGATCCGACGCGGACAGGCCGAAACCGTCCTCGTGCAAACCCGGGCCCCATTCGCGATGCGCTTCCAGCCATGAGCGGTACAGACCGGCAGTGGGGGCCAGAAGTTCGGGCATGCTCCGATGCTACCGGCCACCGGCGACGAAAAACCTGGCACAGCGAGAAAAAAAACTCAGGCACGACGCACCCCCAGCACGGGCTGTCCGCCGCGGCCGGAGTTGTACTGCGGAGACCACGGGAACCGGCCCGCCGAGTCGGCGTAGACCAGCTGCCTGGCTTCGATTCCCGTGCCGTAACAGCACACCGCGATATCCAGGTGTGCCGCGGGAGCACTGAGCTGGACGATCTCCAGTCGCGGCAACCGGGGCAGCAGCCACTGTTCCCCGGGCACCGGCGGGCCGGTGCACAGCGACTGTTCGGCCGCGGCGTTCAGCAACCGCATCGCACGGTGCGGCAGCAATCCGGTGACAATCAGCTCAGGCAGGCCCTGCACGGTCAGGCCCGCGGTGTAGGCCCAGGGCGGCCGGGAACCTGTTCCCAGCACGCCCTGGACGCACCAGCCGTTCTCCCTGATCTCGTCGAGCACCTCGATCAGGTACTGCTCCTCCGGTCTTTCCGGTTCCTCGCACCTCTGGCACATCGGCTCCTCCTCCCCTCGGGACCCGTCGGCGGGTCAGGGAAGAGTCAACCGCGCGGCACCGACGAAAAATCAGCGGAGCGAAGCGGCCACCGCGGTGCCGAGCGCGGTTGTGGTAGCGGTTCCGCCGAGGTCGGGGGTGCGCGTTTCGCCCGCGGCCAGCACCTCGTCGACAGAGGCGCGGATTGCTTGTGCGGCAACGGTTTCCCCGAGGTGCTCCAGCAGCATCGCCGCGGCGAGGATCTGGGCGACCGGGTTCGCGATGCCCTGTCCGGCGATGTCCGGAGCACTGCCGTGGACCGCCTCGAACATCGACGGAAACTCACCTGATGGGTTGATGTTTCCCGACGGCGCCATGCCCAGTCCGCCGGTGATCGCGGCCGCGAGGTCGCTCAGGATATCGCCGAACAGGTTCGACGCCACCACCACGTCGAGCCGGTCCGGGGCCTGCACCATCCGCGCGGCGAGAGCGTCCACATGGCACTGTTCCGCGCGGACGTCCGGGTACCGCGCCGCCACCTCGGCGAAAATCTCGTCCCAGTAAGGCATCGAGTGGATCAGCCCGTTGGACTTGGTCGCCGAGGTCACGCGCCGGGAACGCGTGCGCGCGAGATCGAAGGCGTACCGGATGATCCGTTCCACCCCGACCCGGGTGAACACCGACTCCTGCAGCACGAACTCGTCCGGCCGCCCGGCGTTGTGCCGTCCGCCGATCTCCGAGTACTCGCCCTCGGAGTTCTCCCGGACGATCACCATTTCCAGCTCGTCGGCCTTCCGCCCGGCCAGCACCGAGGACGTCCCCGGAAGCAACCGGACCGGGCGCAGGTTGACGTACTGCTGGAACGCCCGCCGCAACGGGATCAGCAAGCCCCACAACGAAACGTGGTCCGCGACGCCGGGGAAGCCGACCGCGCCGAGCAGGATGCCGTCGAAACCCGACAGCTGCTCGACCCCATCCTCCGGCATCATCGCGCCGCTCTTCGCGTACCGCTCGCAGCTCCAGTCGAATTCGGTCCACTCCAAGGAGAATCCGTACTTAGCCGCGGCCGCGTCGAGGACCCGGCGCGCCTCGATCGTGACGTCGACCCCGATCCCGTCGCCGGGAATGCTCGCAATCCGGTGTGTCACAGGCTCACCGCGATGTACTTGGTCTCCAGGAACTCGTCGATGCCGACCGTGCCGCCCTCGCGGCCGAGGCCGGACTGCTTGACGCCGCCGAACGGAGCCGCCGGGTTGGACACGATGCCCTGGTTGAGGCCGATCATCCCGGCCTCCAAGCGTTCCGACACCCGCAGCGCGCGCTTCAGGTCGCTGGTGAACAGGTAGGACACCAGGCCGAATTCGGTGTCGTTGGCCTTCTCGACCGCCTCGTCCTCGGTGTCGAACGGGGTGATCGGCGCCACCGGGCCGAAGATTTCCTCGCTGGCCAGCCGGGCGTCCACCGGAACGTCCGTGAGCACGGTGGCCGGGTAGAAGTGCCCAGGACCGTCGACGCGTGAGCCGCCGGTGAGCACCCGCGCACCCCGGTCTGTGGCGTCCTTGACCAGCTCGGTCACCTTCTTCACCGCGGCCTCGTCGATGAGCGGGCCGACCACGACGCCTTCGTCGGTGCCGCGGCCCATCGGCAGCGCCTGCATCCGCTCGGTGAGCCGGCGGGAGAACTCCTCGGCGACACCGCGCTGCACGTAGAACCGGTTGGCCGCGGTGCACGCCTCGCCGATGTTGCGCATCTTGGCCTGCATCGCGCCCTCGACCGCGGCGTCCAGATCCGCGTCGTCGAACACGACGAACGGCGCGTTGCCGCCCAGTTCCATCGACGTGCGCAGCACCTTCTCCGCGCACTGCTCCAGCAGCTTGCGCCCGACCCCGGTCGAGCCGGTGAAGGACAGCTTGCGCGCGCGTCCGTCGCGGATCAGCGGCTCCATCACGCCGCCCGAGTCCTTGGTGGTGACGACGTTCAGCACGCCTTCGGGCAGCCCGGCGTCGGCGAGGATCTGGGCGAGCGCGAGCATCGACAGCGGCGTCTGCGCGGCGGGCTTGATCACCATCGTGCAGCCCGCGGCGACGGCCGGGCCGATCTTGCGTGTGCCCATCGCCATCGGGAAGTTCCACGGCGTGATGAGTAGCGTCGGACCGACCGGCTGGCGCGCGATCAGGAACCGGCCCGAACCGTTCGGGGCCACCGCGTAGCCGCCGTCGATCCGCACCGCTTCCTCGGCGAACCAGCGGAAGAACTCGGCGGCGTAAGTGATTTCCCCGGCGGCCTCGGCCAGCGGCTTGCCCATTTCCAGGGTCATCAGCAGCGCCAGCTCGTCTCGGCGCTCGATGAGCTTGTCGTACGCGCGGCGCAGGATCTCGCCGCGCTCCCGAGGGGCCACCGCGGCCCAGTCAGCTTGCGCCGCGACGGCCGCGTCGAGCGCCGCGAGACCGTCTTCCGGTGCGGCGTCCGCGACCTGGCACAGCACCTCGCCGGTGGAGGGGTCCTGCACGTCGAAGGTCTTCCCGCTGCGCGCGGCGACCCACTTGCCGCCGATGAAGAGTTCCTTGCCGACCGCGTCCACGACGCCGTTCTCGGTGATCCCGCTCATCCAGGTTGCTCCTGTTCCTGTTGTCCCGAACTCATGCTATGGATATTGTCAACAATCGACAACCGTCTCCACCCGCATCCAGGAGGGCGCCGCATGGCCCAGCTTTCCCCGCTGCTCAAGCAGGCAACGCCCGTCGTCGTCGACCACGGTGAAGGGGTTTACCTCTACGACGTGGACGGGAAACGTCATCTCGACTTCACCGCGGGCATCGGGGTGACCAGCACCGGGCACTGTCACCCGCGCGTGGTCGAAGCCGCGCGCGAGCAGATCGGCAAGCTCGTGCACGGCCAGTACACGACGGTGATGCACCAGCCGCTGCTCGAACTGACCCGCAAGCTCGGCGAGGTGCTGCCGTCCGGGCTCGATTCGCTCTTCTACGCCAACTCGGGCAGCGAAGCTGTCGAGGCCGCGCTGCGGCTGGCCCGGCAGGCGACCAAGCGGCCGAATGTCATCGTGTTCCAGGGCGGCTTCCACGGCCGCACGGTCGCCGCGGCGGCCATGACCACCTCCGGCACGCGGTTCAGCGCGGGCATCTCGCCGCTGATGTCCGGCGTGCACGTCGCGCCGTTCCCGTACGCCTACCACTACGGCTGGGACGAGGAGACGGCGACGAAGTTCGCCCTGCGCGAGCTCGACTACCTCTTCCAGACAGTCTCCGCGCCGAACGAGACGGCAGCGTTCTTCATCGAGCCGGTGCTCGGCGAGGGCGGCTACGTCCCCGCGAACACCGCGTTCATGGCCGGGCTGCGCGAGCGCGCCGACCGGCACGGGATCCTGCTGGTGCTCGACGAGGTGCAGGCCGGGTTCGGCCGCACCGGCAAGTTCTGGGGCCACGACCACTTCGCCGTCCACCCGGACGTCGTGCTGATCGCGAAGGGTCTCGCGAGCGGCTTCCCGCTGTCGGGCATCGCCGCTTCGGAAGAGCTGATGGCGAAGGCGTACCCGGGCTCGCAGGGCGGCACGTACGGCGGCAACGCAGTGTCGTGCGCGGCGGCTATCGCGACGCTCGACGTCATTCAGGACGAAGGCTTGGTCGAGAACGCCGCGGAGCGTGGCCGTCAGCTTCTCGAGGGCGCGCGCGTCATCGCGGACAAGACGCCGGCTATCGGCGACGTACGCGGTCTCGGGCTCCTCGTGGGCACTGAGTTCACTACAGCGGACGGCGAACCGGACACAGCCACCGCGCAGGCCGCGCAGCAGGCAGCCGCGAAGAGCGGACTGCTGTTGCTCACCTGTGGGGCGTACTCGAACGTCGTGCGCATGGTGCCGCCTCTGGTCGTCAACGCGGAACAGGTCGACGACGCGCTGCGTATCTGGGGCGAGGTCGTCACTTCGGTCACGGGGAGCTGAGGCATGGCGCGTTACATCACCATCAGCCTCGACAAGCGCGGCGTCACCTGTCGCGCCCGGCTGCTCGACGACGAAGCACCGCGCACCTGCAAGGCGGTGTGGGACGCACTGCCGCAGAGCGGTTCGGCCTACCACGCGAAGTACGCGCGCAACGAGGTCTACACGCTCGTGCCGCCCTTCGCGGAGCCTAAGCCGGGCCGTGAGAATCCGACCATCACCCCGATTCCGGGCGATGTCGTCTACTTCGGATTCGAGGCGTGGGAAATCGGCAATCCAGCGTACGGCTACGACGACGGCAGCGAGGCGCACAGCGACCAGGGTGCCACGGATCTCGCGATTTTCTACGGCCGCAACAACCTGCTGATCAACGGCGACGCGGGCTGGGTGCCCGGCAACGTGTTCGCGACGATCGAAGAAGGCCTGTCCGAGATGGCCGCGGCCGCGCAGGACCTGTGGCTGCGCGGCGTGGAAGGCGAGACGCTGTCGTTCGCGCGAGCTGACTGACGGGTCGTCCGACGGCGACGTGCAGGTGGGCTCGTGAGTGGTGATCACAATTCTCACCGTGATCAACACTCACGAGCCCCCGGATTAGCCGCGCGCCGCTCGGTTGCGCATGGCTCGCCAAGGCAGCGCCCAGCACCGGCCGACGAGACGGGTCGCCGGACTCCGCCCCCGCAAAGCCCGCCCGGCACCGCCCCCGCAAAGCCCGCCCGGCACCGCCCCCGCAAAGCCCGTGAGGGGTCCTTCGCGGGGATCAGATTCCCGCGAAGGGCCCCTCACGGACTTCCGCATCGTGCGCCGGATCCACCGGCAGGGCAGATCCCTCGCGCACCGCCGACCCCGCACCCACTGCCGAGAAAACCCCATCGGGCCAGATTGTTCCTCCGGAGTGAAGCCGGGTTAACCCTCCGCGATCATGAACTCGGCCCGATATTCGCTGCCGGACAAGGGATCCAGCCCCCGCTGATCACCCGGCGGTGTGAACCTCGGCAACTCACCAATCGTGGCCTCACATTCACCGGTTCGAGGGGCCGCGCCGCCCGGTTGCCGCAGTGCGCGTCTGCTACCCAGGGTGATCGGAGCCGGGGTTCGCTACGAACCGTGGCGAAGAGTCCACAGTGCACCCCCGGCGACAAACCCGAAAGCCTTACATGTTTAACATGGGAAGATTCCCCGGCCGCCGATCCCTTGCCAGTACAGGGAAACCCGCGTTTTGACACCGCGAGCGGGCCGGTGGAAATCTGCGTTGGCTCCTCGCGAGAGCACCAAGTAAGAACAATCCGAACAAGGAGCCCCTCAATGCAGATGTTCACCCAGCACGTGCACCACGGCCACGACCTGATCTCGGGTCTGCTCGCGCACCTGGCGCACGTGCTCGGCTGGCTCGTCTGACCGGCACCGAGGATTAACCCAGGGGCCGGCCTGTTGGCGCGGGCCGGTCCCTGCTTGGGTTCTCTCCCCTTCCTGGCCACGCGCGCGGCGTGGCCTTTTTCGTGCCCGCGTCGGCTAACGTGAAAACTATTCATGGCCAGCCTCGTGCCAGAACAGCTAGGCTTCGGCCACGAGGCACGCGCACGAGGGAGTGGCATGAGCGAGATCGCAACACAGCTGGCAGGGGCCGTCGGAGCGGGGAACCTGCTGACCGGTGACGCGATTTCCGACGACTACGCGCACGACGAGGCACTCAGCACGCCAGTCCAGAAACCGGCGTACGTCGCGAAGCCGGCCACTGCCGAAGAAGTCTCCGCGCTGCTGAAGATCGCCGCCGCCGAGGGCATCCCGGTGACCGCGCGCGGGTCCGGCAGCGGGCTGTCCGCCGCGGCGCGGCCGGTCGAAGGCGGGCTGGTCGTCTCGTTCGAGCGGATGAACTCGGTGCTTGAGATCGACGACGGCAACCACGTCGCCGTCGTCCAGCCGGGCGTCACGCTGGCCGAACTCGACGCGAAGACCGCCGAACACGGGCTCACCTACCCCGTCTATCCCGGCGAGCTGAGCGCGAGCGTCGGCGGCACCGTCGGCACCAACGCCGGCGGGATGCGCGCGATCCGCTACGGCATCACCCGCGGCAACGTCTCCGGTTTGCAGGCGGTGCTCGCGACGGGCGAGATCGTTCGCACCGGCGGCCGGATGTCGAAGATCTCCAGCGGCTACGACCTCACCCAGCTGATCATCGGCTCGGAGGGCACGCTCGCGCTGGTGACCGAGGTGATCGTGAAGCTGCAGCCCCGGCTGCCGCACAGCGCGACGGTGCTGGCCCCGTTCGACGATTTCGAGCAGGTGATGGCGGCGGTGCCGAAGATCGCCGCGAGCGGTCTCGCCCCGCAGATCCTCGAGTACATCGACAACATGACGATGGCCGCGATGGTCTACAACGACAAGCTCGAACTGGGCGTCCCGGCGGAAATCCGCGACCGGACCCAGGCGTATCTGGCCGTGGCGCTGGAAAACCGGGTGGCCGACCGGCTCGGCGAGGACGTCGAGGCGCTCGGCGAACTGCTCACCGAACTCGGCGCGATCGACGCGTACGTGCTCGAAGGCGGAGCCGCGCGCAAGCTCATCGAAGCCCGCGAAAAAGCCTTCTGGAACGCCAAAGCCGCGGGCGCGGACGACGTGATCGACGTGGTGGTGCCACGGACCGCGATGCCGCAGTTCCTGGCCAAAGCCCGCGAGCTGGCGATGGCGACCGGCGGCGGCGCGATCGGCTGTGGGCACGCCGGCGACGGCAACGTCCACCTGGCGATCTTCTGCAAGGACCCGGACACCCGCGCGCAGTTGCTGACCGACATCTTCGGTTACGCGTACGAGCTGGGCGGCGCGATCTCCGGCGAGCACGGCCTCGGCCGCACCAAGACCAAGTACTACGCCAAGCTCGAAGACCCGGCGAAGCTCGATCTGCTGCGCCGGGTCAAGGAAAGCTTCGACCCGGCCGGGATCCTGAATCCCGGCGTTCTGTTCGCGCAAACCGGAAAGTGAGCACAGTGAGCACGCTCAACGGCGCCCAGTCCCTCATCCGCACGCTCGTCGACAGCGGGGTCGACGTGTGCTTCTCCAACCCCGGCACGTCGGAAATGCATTTCGTCGCCGCGCTCGATTCGGTGCCGGAGATGCGCGGCGTGCTCGCGCTGTTCGAGGGCGTCGTGACCGGGGCCGCGGACGGGTACGCGCGGGTCGCGGGCAAGCCCGCCGCGACGCTGCTGCACCTCGGCCCCGGGCTGGGGAACGGCCTGGCGAACCTGCACAACGCGCGGCGCGCGCACACGCCGGTGGTCAACGTGATCGGCGACCACGCCACCTATCACAAGCAGTACGACGCCCCGCTGGAGTCGGACATCGACGCCATCGCGGGCTCGCTCGAAGGCTGGGTGCGCCGGTCCGGGCACACGAAGGACGTCGGCGCGGACGCCGCGGCGGCGGTCGCGGCGGCGCAGGACGCACCGGACCGGGTCGCGACGCTGATCCTTCCCGCCGACGCGTCGTGGGGCGAGGGCGGTGAAACGTGCGAGCCGATTCCGCCGCGCGTGCCGCAGGCGGTCGACTCGACGACCGTGCAGAAGATCGCGGACGTGCTGCGCAGCGGCGAGCCGGTGGCGTTGCTGATCGGCGGATCCGCCTGCCGCGAGGCCGGTTTGCGCGCGGCCAGCCGGATCGCGGCGGCAACCGAGGTGAAGGTGTTCGCCGAGACCTTCCCCGCCCGGCTGGAGCGCGGCGCGGGGTTGCCGAACATCGAACGGCTGGGGTATCTCGCCGAGCAGGCCAAGTACCAGCTGGACGGAATCAAGCACCTGATCGTCGCGGGCACGCGGGCACCGGTGTCGTTCTTCGCCTACCCCGGCATGCCGAGCGAGCTGACCCCGGAAGGCGCGGACGTCCACGTCCTCGCGAACGTCGGACAGGACGTCCCGGCCGCGCTGGAAGCGGTCGCCGCGTTGGTCGCCGCGGACACCGAGCCGGTTGTGCGGGAGGCTGGACGGCCGGAGCTGCCGAGCGGTCCGCTCACCGTGCAGAACTGGGTCGATGTGATCGGCGCGCTGCTGCCGGAGAACGCGATCATCGTGGACGAGGCGAACACGTCCGGGCTGATGCTCCCCGCGGCGACCGCGGGCGCGCCGCGGCACGACGTGCTGACCCTGACCGGCGGCGCGATCGGCTACGGAATGCCGGTGGCCGTCGGCGCGGCGATCGCGGCTCCGAGGCGACCGGTGGTCAACCTCGAATCCGACGGCAGCGCGATGTACACGATCTCCGCACTCTGGACGCAGGCGCGCGAGAACCTCGACGTCACCACGGTGGTGCTCAACAACAACGCGTACGCGATCCTGCGGATGGAGCTGCAGCGCGTCGGCGCGTCCGGAGACGGGCCGCGGGCGAAAGACCTGCTGGACATCGGCCGTCCGGACCTGGATTTCGTGAAGATCGCCGAAGGCATGGGCGTTCCGGCGACCCGGGCGACGACCGCGGAGGAGCTGGCCGGACAGTTCCGGCGCGCGATCGCCGAACCGGGGCCGCATCTGATCGACGCGGCCGTTCCCCCGCTGCTCTGACTCGTGAGTGTTGATGCCGGTTCTGACCGGCATCAACACTCACGAGGCTCTAGACCCGGGCGAGTTCCGGGCTGGCGGCACGGAACCGCGGCACCACCGCGGTCAACGCCAGCCCGGCCACCGCCGCGACCGCGGCGACCGCGAACGTGGCGCGGAAACCCGCGAGCGAGGGCACGGTGAACGAGCCGACGGTGATCGTCAGGTGGGCGAGCATCGTGGCCATCACGGCGCTGGACGTCGAGGTGCCGACGGACCGCATGAGCGAGTTGAGCCCGTTCGCCGACGCGGTTTCGGTGACCGGCACCGCGCTCATGATCAGCGCGGGCATCGCGGCGTAAGCGATGCCGACGCCCGCCCCGATGATCACCGACGCGATGATCAGCTCGACCGCCGTGGCCATCAGGAAAATCGCGAAGACATAGCCGACCGCGATCACGATCGCGCCGGTCATGAGCGTGACGCGCGCGCCGTAGCGGTTGGTCAGCCGCGCGGAGACCGGGGACAGCGCCATCATGACCAGGCCGTTCGGCGCGAGGCACAGTCCGGCTTGCACCATGGTGAGCCCGAGGCCGTAGCCGGTAACCGAAGGCGCCTGCAGCAACTGCGGGAACGACAGCGACATCGCATACATCGCGAAGCCGACGAGGACCGATGCGAGGTTCGTGAACAACACCGGCCGCCGCGCCGAAACGCGCAGGTCGACCAGCGGGTCACGACGGCGCAGCTGATACCAGCCCCAGGCCGCGAGAACGACCACGGCCGTCGCGGCGAACCCGAGCGTCGCCGGACTGCCCCAGCCCCACTCGCCGCCCTTCACGATCGGCAGCAGCAGACTGGTGAGCCCGACGATCAACCCGAGCGTGCCGAGGAAATCGAACGGTGCGGGCGTGCGCACCGGCGATTCCGGGACGAACCGCAGGATCAGCAGCGCACAACCGAGCCCGAGCCCGGCCGCGCCCCAGAACAGGACGTGCCAGTCCGCGTGCTCGGCCACGATCGCCGCGACCGGCAACCCGATCGCACCGCCGACGCCGAGCGTCGCGCTCATCAGCGAAATCGCGCCGCTCACGCGCTCGGCGGGCAGTTCGTCGCGCATGATGCTGATGCCGAGCGGGATGACGCCCATCGCGCAGCCCTGCAACCCGCGGCCGACGATCATCAGCGCGAGCGAACTGGTGAGCGCCGAGACCACGGACCCGGCGATCAGCACCCCGAGGCTCACGAGCAGCACCCGGCGTTTGCCGTAAAGATCGCCGAGCCGCCCGGCGACCGGCGTGCACACCGCCGCCGCGAGCAACGTGACGGTGACAACCCACGAGGCGTCGGTCGGCGTGGTGTCCAGCAGTCTCGGAAACGCCGGGATCAACGGGATGACCAGCGTCTGCATGAACGAAGCGACCAGCCCGCACGAGGCGAGCACCACGATGATCGGCCCCGAACCCGCCCGCGCCACCACGTCCCCCGTCCCGTATGCCGTACCGGATTCGTACGCTACCGGGCGAGGCGGGCGGAACGGGCGGTTCGTGATCGATCCGACTTACCGGGCTGCTCCGTCTGGCCCAGTGCTCGCTGGGGTCAGAGCCACTGTTTGACACCGCCGTGACCGGAGCAGGTGCCGGAACGGTGCTGGCTGTAGCTGTAGCTGCCGTCCTTGCACTGGGCGGTCGCGCCGGAGGGGTTCGAGTCCGGGCGGTGGACGCAGTTTCCCGAGGAGTTGCGGTAGTAGTCGGAGCCGCACTCCGCTGGTTTCCGCACCGGCGGCTGCTGGGCCGGGGCGACCCGCGGTGCGGCCTGGGCCTTCGGTGTCGTTTTCGGCTTGGCGACCGTGGTGGGCGGGACCACCGGAGGCGTGGTGACCGGTGGTGCGACCGACGTGGACGGTGCCGTTGAAGTCGGCGTGGTTGAAGTCGCCGACGTTTCCGGCGTGCTGTAGGTCGTCGTCGGCGAGTACTCGCTCGTGACCGCCGACGGTGCGGTCCCGGTCGGTACCGCACCGCATCCGGCGACCAGAACGCCCGCGGCCAACGCCATCCCCAGTTTCCGCAGCATGCGGTTCCTCCTCTAGAGCCAATGCGAGGAGGTCGAGAATCCGCGGAAAACTGTTACAGCGGTTGCGAAGCCCACTCGGTCGGTGACGGAGAGAGCACGAAATCGAGCCGCCCGCCGTACCGGGTCAGCGAAGCGGGCGCCTTCCAGTCCCGCTGCGGCTTGCCGTCGCGCCAGGCCGACCGCACGTACTTCCCGGAACCCAGCCCGGTGATCGTCAGTACCGCGCCGCTGCCGGAGCGCACCTCCGCGTGCGGGAACAGGGGGCTCGACAGCAGCATCTCGCCCGACCCCGGCGTACGCGGGTAAATGCCGAGCGCGCCGAAGACGTACCAGGCCGACATGGTGCCGAGATCGTCGTTGCCCGGCAGGCCCGACGGACCGGTGGTGTAGACCGTGTCCACGATCTGCCGCACGGTTTCCTGCGTCTGCCACGGACGGCCCAGCTCGTTGTACAGCCATGGCGCGTGGATGTCCGGCTCGTTCGTCGGGTCGTACTTCAACGGACCGCCGCCGCGCAACTGCCAGTTCCCGGCCGCGTCATGGAAGAACCCGTCCAGCCGCTTCGCCGCGGTTTCCTTGCCGCCCATGGCATCTGCGAGGCCGGTGACGTCTTGCGGTACCAGCCACGCATACGCGGCGGCGCTGCCCTGCGCGAAGCCGCGGTCGCTGGCCGGGTCGAACGGCGTCGCCCAGGAGCCGTCCAGATTTCGGGCCTGCGGGTACCCGGTCGCGGGGTTGAAGACGTTGCGCCAGTATTCGCCGCGCGCGGAAAGCTCAGCGGCTTCCTTCTTCCGCCCCAGCTGCGCGGCCCACTGCCCGAGCGCGAAGTCCGCGATCGAGTCTTCCAGCGTTTCCGCGCCGCCGCCCCAGCAATGGCACACGTCGTTGGCCGCGTAGTGCGATTGGAGATATTGCGCGAGATTCGGTCGCTGGCCGACGCATTGCCCCGGACAACCCGCGTCCTGCAAGCCTTCCGGCCGCGGCACGGTGGCCTGGGCGTACAACGAATCGAAGGCGCCGCGGTAGTCGAAGTTGCGCACGCCCATGGCGTAGAAGGTCGCGAGCGTGGCGGCGGCCGGGTCCCCGGTCATCACGTGGGTCGCGCCGTTCACGTGGACCCAGCGGTCCCAGACGCCGTCGTTTTGCTTGGCATAGTTGAACAATGACTGCGCGAAGTTCCCGGCGACGCGCGGCTCAAGCAAAGCCAGCAGCTGAATCTGCGCGCGATACTGGTCCCAGCCGGAGAAGTTGCTGTACTGCGCGTCCTGGCCGCGTTCGAGCCGGTGCGGTTCGCGGTCCATCCCGAGGTAGTGGCCGTCGACGTCGCTGACCAGGTTCGGCTGCTGCAGCGAGTGGTACAGCGCGGTGTAGAACACGGTGCGCTGCGCGGGAGTTCCGCCGCCGATCCGCACCCGGCCCAGCCTGGTGTTCCATTCCCGGCGAGCCGCCGCGGCCACCGAGTCCACAGTGGACCACGGCGGCTGCTCCGCGCGCAGGTTCCGTTCGGCCCCGGCGAGCGACACGTAGGAGATCGAGATCCGCATGGCGACCCGGCTGCCCGGCGCGAACCCGACCCAGCCGCCGGAACCGCGGCCGGCGCGGTCCTTGCCGGTCGCGTAGCCCTCGCCGCCGGTCTGGTCCCGGCCGCCCGGCTGCAGCGTGCTGTCGCGCCAGGTGCCGGTGCTGGTGAACGGCTGGTCGAACTGCGCGGTGAAGTACAGCCGGTAGTAGGTCTTGCGGTTGTTCACGCCGCCGTTGGCGCGGCGGCCGCAGAACGCGCCGGTGAGCACCGAGCCAGTGACCTGCCGGCGCGCCGGATCGATGTGCGTCTCCGCGTCCTCGCTGCCGTTGAGCGAATTCGACGTGCGGAACAGCAGGTTCGCCGGGGAGCCCGCGGGGAACTCCACCCGCCCGGCCGCTGTGCGCTCGGTCGCGGCGAAGTCCGTGGTCACGCCGTTCGCGAGGCCGAGCCGGTACCGGCCCGGGGTCGCTTTCTCGTCCGCGTGACTGAAGTCGCTGGCATACATCGCGTCTTTGGTGTCCGCGGTCGGCGATGACGTGACGTTCCCGGTGAACGGCATGATTGGCACGTCACCCGCCGCGCCTGGATTGCAGCCCGCGCCGTTGACGTGCGTGAGACTGAACCCGCGCAGCCGTGTGGTGTCGTACTGGTAGCCGTTGGCCGCGCCGGTGCTGGTCTGGTCGCCGCGGGTGCTCGTCGGACTCCAGGCCAGCATGCCGAACGGGGCCGTCGCGCCCGGATAGGTGTTGCCGTCGCCCTTGGAGCCGATCAACGGGTCGACGGAGGCGGCGGGATCGAGCGGACTGGCCGATGACAACGTTGTCGGCACCAAGGCGGAGGTCAGCAGAACGGTGGCGAGAACCACCGTGGCACTACGGCGCATGACGCGACTTTAACCGCGATCGGTGACTTCCGGGAGAATTCGGGCCGAACGCCCGCCCTGACTGCGCCATCCGCCGGATCACGGCGCGCGACGGCACGGATTCAGCCGTTCGCGAGTCTCGCGATCGTCCCCAGCAGCCTCCGCATTCCGAAGACGTGGCCCCCGCTCCCGACGACGAGCAAGCGGTAGCCCGCCCCAGCCACGCCGGGAAACCGGGCCCGGCTCTCGGCGCGGACCACGGTCTGTTCTTCGGAAACGGATTCGAGCCGGAACGTGAGGCGGTATTCGGAGAACAGATGCCGCCCGGCGAGCACGAGCCGGTGCGGCCGTTCGGCGACCGCGACCCGGAAGCCGGGGACGGTGGAGCCCTCCGCGAGGGGGCGGGGGCCGGTTGCTTTCCAGTCAGCGCAGCGGACCGCCCAGGCGTAGGCGGTGGCGAGCCGGCCGGAGAAATGTTCGGCGACCTGGTTGACCGCACGCCAGGTTGTCTCGGCGTCCGCGTGCACGACGATCCGATGTTCGTCCAAGACCGGCAGCTGCTGTTCCGTCATCGTCACCTCCGCGAAACGGGGCCGCCCCGGGGGAATCCCCCGAAGCGGCCCCGTCACCGCAAGACCGAGCTCTACTCGTAGATCTCGCCCTTGGCGGCCTTCTCCACCAGCGACTGCGGCGGCTCGAAGTGGCTGCCGTACCGCGCCGCCAGCTCGCGGGACCGGTCCACGAAGCCCTGCAGGCCGCCCTCGTACTGGTTGATGTACTGGATCACGCCACCGGTCCAGGGCGGGAAGCCGATGCCGAAGATGGACCCGATGTTGGCGTCCGCGATCGAGGTCAGGACGCCCTCGTCGAAGCACTTCACCGTTTCCAGCGCCTCGGCGAAGAGCATGCGCTCCTTGAGGTCCTCGAACGGCACGTCCGCCGAACCCGAGTTGAACGCCTCGCGCAGGCCCGGCCACAGACCGGTGCGCTTGCCGTTCTCGTCGTACTCGTAGAAGCCAGCCCCGCTGCTGCGGCCCTTGCGGTCGTACTTGTCGAGCATCGTGTCGATGACGGCCTCGGACGCGTGCGCGTTCCAGGTGCCGCCCGCGGCCTCGATCGCGGCGCGGGTTTCCGCGCGGATCTTGCGCGGCAGCGTCAGGGTCAGCTCGTCCATCAGCTGCAGCGGCGGCGCCGGGTAACCGGCCTGCGAACCCGCCTGCTCGATCGACGCCGGTTCGACGCCCTCGCCCAGCGCGGCCACGGCCTCGTTGATGAAGGTGCCGATGACCCGCGAGGTGAAGAAGCCGCGGCTGTCGTTGACGACGATCGGAGTCTTGCGGATCTGCAACGTGTAGTCGAAGACCTTCGCCAGCGTGGCGGGCGACGTCTTCTCGCCGCAGATGATCTCGACCAGCGGCATCTTGTCCACCGGCGAGAAGAAGTGGATCCCGATGAAGTCCTCGGTGCGCTGCACGCCCTCGGCAAGGGTGGTGATCGGCAGCGTCGAGGTGTTGGAACCCAGCACCGCGTCCGCGTTGACGATGCTCTCGATCTCGCCGAACACCTTGTGCTTCAGCTCGACGCTCTCGAACACGGCCTCGATGACGAAGTCGACGCCCGCGAAGTCGGCCGGGTCGGCGGTGGGCTTGATCCGCGCCAGCAGCGCGTCCGACTTCTCCTGCGTGGTCTTGCCGCGCGAGAGCGCCTTCTCCTCAAGCTTGACCGCGTAGCCCTTGCCCTTGTCAGCTGCCTCCTGCGAGACGTCCTTGAGGACCACGTCGATGCCCGCCTTCGCCGAGACGTAGGCGATCGCGGCGCCCATCATCCCGGCGCCGAGCACGCCGACCTTCTTGGCGGTGAACTTCTCGAACCCGTCCGGCCGCGAACCGCCGGAGTTGATCGTCTGCAGGTCGAAGAAGAACGCCTTGGTCATGTTCTTCGAGACCTGCCCGGTGGCCAGGCTCACGAAGTAGCGCGTCTCGACGGTGATCGCGGTGTCGAAGTCGACCTGCGAACCCTCGATCGCGGCGGCGAGGATCGCGCGCGGCGCGGGCATCGGCGCGCCCTTGAGCTGCTTGCGCAGGTTCGCCGGGAACGCGGGCAGGTTCGCCGCGAAACTCGGGTTCGACGGGGTGCCGCCCGGGATCTTGTAGCCCTTGACGTCCCACGGCTGCACGCCGCCCTCGGGGTTGGCCTTGATCCACGCCTTCGCGGCGGGCACCAGCTCGTCGACGGTGTCCACGACCTCGTGCACCAGGCCCAGCTCCAGCGCCTTGCGCGGCTTGAGCCGCTGGCCCTGCAGCAGGACGTTCAGCAGCGCGCTCTGGATGCCGAGCAGCCGCACGGTGCGGACCACGCCGCCACCGCCGGGCAGCAGGCCCAGGGTGACCTCGGGCAGGCCGATCTGGCTGCCCTTGACGTCGGCCGCGATGCGGTGGTGCGTCGCCAGCGCGATTTCGAGGCCGCCGCCGAGCGCCGCGCCGTTGATGGCCGCGACGACCGGCTTGCCGAGTTGTTCGAGCCGGCGCATCTGGCCTTTCATCGCGGTGCTGGACGCGGTGATCTCGGCCGCGTGCTCCGGCTGCGCCTGGATCAGGTCGCGCAGGTCGCCGCCGGCGAAGAAGGTCTTCTTCGCCGAGGTGAGCACGACACCGGCGATGTCGTCCTTCTCCGCTTCGAGCCGGTCCACGGTCGCGGCGAGCGACTCGCGGAAGGCCTGGTTCATCGTGTTGGCCGACTGGTCCGGGTCGTCCAGCGTCAGCGTGACGATGCCGTCGGAATCCTTGTCCCAGCGGATGGTCTTGCTCTCGGTCATGTCGGTCCTCACACCCGCTCGATGATGGTCGCGACGCCCATGCCGCCGCCGATGCACAGGGTCACCAGGGCCCGGCGCGCCTCGCGGCGTTCCAGCTCGTCGACCACGGTGCCGACCAGCATCGCGCCGGTCGCGCCGAGCGGGTGGCCCATGGCGATGGCGCCGCCGTTGACGTTGATCTTCTCGTCCGGCAGGTCGAAGTCCTTCTGCCACTTGAGCACGACGGACGCGAACGCCTCGTTGAGCTCCCACAGGTCGATGTCGTCCGGGGTCAGGCCCGCGGTCTTCAGCACCTTTTCGGTGGCGGGCGTCGGACCGGTCAGCATGATCGTCGGCTCGGAGCCGATCGAGGCGGTGGCGACGATGCGCGCCCGCGGCGTGAGACCGGCCCGCTTGCCCGCTTCCTCGCTGCCGACCAGGACGATGGCCGAGCCGTCGACGATGCCGGAGGAGTTGCCGCCGGTGTGCACGTGGTCGATCTTCTCGACCTGGTGGTACTTCTGGAGCGCGACGGCGTCGAAGCCGCCCATCTCGCCGATCGTGGTGAAGGCGGGCTTGAGCTTCGCCAGACCCTCCACAGTGGACCCCGGACGGCGGTGTTCGTCGTGGTCGAGGATCGTGACGCCGTTCATGTCCTTCACCGGCACCACGGACTTGGCGAAGTAGCCGCCGGACCAGGCCGCCTCGGCCTTCTCCTGTGAACGGACCGCGAAGGCGTCAACGTCCTCGCGGGAGAAGCCCTCCATCGTCGCGATCAGATCCGCGCCGATGCCCTGCGGGGCGATGTAGTGGTCGTAGGCCGTGGCCGGGTCCATGAACAGCGCGCCGCCGTCGGAACCCATCGGCACGCGCGACATCGACTCCACGCCGCCCGCGATGACCAGCTGGTCCCAGCCGGAGCGGACCTTCTGCGCCGCGACGTTCGTGGCTTCGAGCCCGGACGCGCAGAACCGGTTGAGCTGCACGCCCGCGACCGTCTGCGGCAGGCCCGCGACGAGCGCGGCGGTGCGCGCGATGTCCGCGCCCTGCTCGCCCACCGGGGACACGACGCCGAGCACGATGTCGTCGATCGCCTGCGGATCGAGGTTCGGGTGGCGGACCTTCAGCTCCTGAATGAGGCCGACCACCAAGTCGACCGGCTTGGTGCCGTGCAGGGCACCGCCCTTGTTCTTGCCCCGGGGCGTGCGCAACGCCTCGTAGATGTAGGCCTCGCTACTCACTGAACACTCCTCCGCGAAGCGGCATGGTTGGACACTGCGGTGTATCTCGCCGCCGACTATACCGGCCAGTAGGTGCTAATCGCCATTAACATAAGCCCGATGAACCCCATGGTGTCAATGGGTTGCCGTAGTTTCGATAGGCGCTATGGTCAGTTCACCATGAGTACGTCTCCCGCTCGCGGCACGCGGCCTCGCGACCGCAAGGCCCAGCTCGCCGCCGTCGCGGCCGAGCTGTTTCGCGCGCGGGGGTTCCACGGCGTCGCGGTCATCGACATCGCCGCCGCGGCGGGCGTGACCGGACCCGCGCTGTACCGGCATTTCGCCGACAAGCAGGCGATCCTCGCCTACGTCGTGCTCGCCGGGATCGACGACATGGAGTCGGCCACCGCGGCCGCGCTCGCCGATTCCGCGCCGCCGCTTTCCCAGCTGGACGCCCTGCTCACCGGCCTCGCGACGCAGGCGGTCGAACGCCGGGAGATCGCCGCGCTGTGGCGCTGGGAAGGTCCGCATCTGCCGCGCGAGCAGCGCCGGGAGATCCGCCGCCGGTCCGGCGCGGTGCTCGGCGCGTGGACGAAAGCTCTGCTCACGCTGCGTCCGGAACTGTCCGCGGACGAGGCCGAGCTGCTGTGTTGGGCCGCGCTGTCGGTGTTCGGGAGCGTCGCGGTGCACCACACGTCGGTGGCGCGCAAACGCTTCGTGCCGCTGCTGGCCGAACTGGCTCAGACTGTGCTCGACGTCTCACTGCCGGCCCCGGACGAGCCCGCGCCGCCGGTCGCGAGCAGCCTCGGCACGCCGTCCCGGCGCGAGCAGGTGCTGACCGCCGCGACCGGGCTCTTCGCCGAACGCGGCTTCCACACGGTGAGCATGGAAGACATCGGCGCGGCGGCGGGCATCGCCGGGCCCAGCGTGTACCGGCACTTCCCCAGCAAGGCCGCGCTGATGGTCGCGATCGGACACCGCGCCGCCGATCGGCTCGCGCTGGCGGCCGAACAGGCGCTGCAAGCCCCGGACGAACGGTCCGCACTGGGCAGGCTCGCCGCGTCGTACGTGCATATTCTGCTGCGCACGCCGGAATTGCTGGTGTCCTTCACCGCGGACCGCGCGACCATGCCGCAGCGGGACAAAGCCGATCTGCGCCGGGTTCAGCGCGACTACGTCGATCAGTGGGTTTCCTTGCTGTGCACGGTGTTTCCGGAGCTTCCGGCACGCGAGGCGAAGATCCGGGTGCACGCCGCGCTGACCATCGCGAACGATCTCAGCCGGAC
Source organism: Amycolatopsis sp. M39 (assembly GCF_001651785.1). NCBI lineage: Bacteria > Bacillati > Actinomycetota > Actinomycetes > Pseudonocardiales > Pseudonocardiaceae > Amycolatopsis > Amycolatopsis sp. M39. Next base: position 654,994 of record NZ_LWSF01000001.1, on the reverse strand, counting down.
TGGGCGGATCAAGAGCAGGCCGCATCTGCAGACGGAGCTGACGACGGTGCTGCACGCGGTTCTCGGGCTCGGCTGAGGTTTGGGAATATCCAGCTTCGTCGGGTCACGCGGGCATGTGGCGTCGGCGAGGGACTGCTGGTGCCGCGGTGGTGCTGGTGCAGCTACGTGCCCGCGGCCTCGCCGCTGGTCGTCACGGCCTCGGTCCCGCTGCTCATCGCGTTCGAACGCACGTCGCTCACCCGGCCGGCCGGTCGCCGGGTGAGCCGGGCCGCACTGGCGGATTCCGGATCGCCACGCTAACCTACTCGTGAGTAGGTAACGCGAGGGAGATGCTGCATGGCTGCGCCAAGGAAACGAGACGCGATGGGCCTCGGCCTGGCCGCGCTCACCCGGTTGGCCGGGAGCAAGGCGATCGACCGGGTCGGGCTGCGCGGGCCGGTGCAGAACCTGGTCAAGACAGGAACCCGCGGCGGCTTCCGCGCGGCGGGGGCGGCGACCAGGTCGTTCACCTCGGTCCAGCGGCTGGGCAAACCGGCGCGGCTGGCGAAGCCGGACGACCGCGGGCTGTTCGACCTGACGCCGGACGAGGACCAGAAGCTCATCGTCGAGACGGTCAGCGAGTTCGCCGCCGAACAGCTGCGTCCGGCGGCCGCGGACGCCGACGAGAAGCTCGCCGCGCCGGAGGGCCTGCTCAGCCGCGCGGCCGAACTGGGCGTCAGCCTCATCGGTATTCCAGAAGAGCTGGGCGGCGCGGGAACTGAGCGTTCGGTCGTGACGAACGCGCTGGTCGCGGAGGCGCTCGCGCACGGCGACCTCGGACTGGCGGTGGCCGTGCTGGCCCCGTCCGCGGTGAGCACCGCACTGGTCGCGTGGGGCGACGAGCAGCAGCAAGCCGACTACGTGCCCGCGTTCACCGGCGAGCAGGTGCCCGCCGCGGCGCTCGCGCTGCTGGAGCGGACGCCGTTGTTCGACCCGTTCAAGCCCGCCACCAAGGCGAAGCGCACCCCGAAGGGCTATCAGCTCGACGGCGTGAAGTCGCTCGTCCCGCGTGCGGCGGAGGCCGAGCTGTTCATTGTCTCGGCCGATCTGGAAGGCCGCGGACCGGCGCTGTTCCTGGTCGAATCGTCCAGCGCGGGCGTGACGATCGAGTCCGAGCCCGCGATGGGGCTGCGCGGCGCGGCCACCGGGAAACTGCACCTGGAGAAGGTTTCGCTGCCCGCGGGCGCGCTGCTCGGCGGCGGCAAGGCGGACGTGTTCACCGAGGTGGTCCGGCTTTCCCGGCTCGGCTGGGCGGCGCTCGCCGCCGGTGTCGGCAAGGCCGTGCTGGACTACGTGGTGCCTTACGTGAACGAGCGCACCGCGTTCGGCGAACCGATCAGCCACCGGCAGGCGGTCGCGTTCTCGGTGGCGGACATCGCGATCGAGCTGGAGGGCCTGCGCCTGGTCACGCTGCGCGCGGCCGCCCGGGCCGAACAGGGCAAGGAATACGCGCGGGAAGCGGCGCTCGCCCGCAAGCTCGCGACGGACAAGGGCATGCAGATCGGCAACGCCGGCGTGCAACTGCTGGGCGGGCACGGGTTCGTGAAGGAGCACCCGGTGGAGCGCTGGTACCGCGACCTGCGGGCGATCGGCGTGCTGGAAGGCGCCGTCCTCCTCTGACTCGTGAGTGTTCATCCCGGTTCTCACCGGCATCGCCACTCACGACCCCCTCCGAAAGGCACCCCCCTCATGATCAACCTGGAAACCCCGAAGAAAGCCGGCGCCCTGATCAACCAGGCGTACCAGGCCGCGGCCGAGGTGTTCCGGCCGATCTCGCGCAAGTACGACCGCGCCGAGCACACCTATCCGTCCGAATTGGACATGTTCGCCGCGCTGCTGGACGGCCTGAACTCCTCCGGCGAAGGCGGCGCGGGCGCGGCCGGGGTGCGCCGGTCCGGAAAGGACGACGGCCCCAAGGGAAACCGCAACGGCGCCAACCTGAACGTGGTGCTCGGCACGATCGAAATGTGCTGGGGCGACGTCGGCCTGCTGCTGTCCATGCCGCGCCAGGGCCTCGGCAACGCCGCGATCGGCTCCGTGGCGACCGACGAGCAGCTTGAGCGCTTCAAGGGCCTGTGGGCCGCGATGGCGATCACCGAACCCGGCTGCGGTTCGGACTCGGCCGCCATCACCACCACGGCCACCCAGGACGGCGACGACTACATCCTGAACGGCGAAAAGATCTTCGTGACCTCCGGCCAGCGCGCCGACGCCGTCGTGGTCTGGGCGACGCTGGACCGCACGAAGGGCCGCGCCGCGATCAAGTCGTTCGTGGTGGAGAAGGGCACGCCCGGTTTCGAGGTCGTGCGCGTGGAACACAAACTGGGCATCCGCGCGTCCGACACCGCCGTGCTGCGCTTCGAGAACTGCCGCGTTCCGCGCGAAAACCTCCTGGGCACGCCGGAAATCGACACGGCCAAGGGGTTCGCCGGGGTCATGCAGACCTTCGACAACACCCGCCCGCTGGTAGCCGCGATGGCGATCGGCGTCGCCCGCGCGGCACTGGACGAAACCCGCCGCATCCTGACCGAAGCCGGCGTCGGCATCGACTACGACCGTCCGGCGTTGACCCAGCACGCCGCGGCGGCGACGTTCCTGCAGTTGGAGGCGGATTACGAGGCCGCGTATCTGCTGACGCTGGAGTCGGCTTGGATGGCGGACAACCGTCAGCCGAACTCGCTGCAGGCTTCGATGGCCAAGGCCAAGGCGGGGCGGACGGTGGTCGAGGTGACGCTGAAGTGTGTTGAACTCGCCGGGTCGTACGGGTACACGGAGGAATCGCTGCTGGAGAAGTGGTCCCGGGATGCCAAGATCCTGGACATCTTCGAGGGTACGCAGCAGATTCAGCAGTTGATCGTGGCTCGGCGGGTGCTGGGGAAGACTTCGGCGCAGTTGAAGTAGTTATGCGGCAAGGGGAAGCCGCTCGGGCGTTTCGACCGGGCGGCTTTCTCGTGTCCAGACACTCAGCGCTCAGCCGTGCGCAGCGTCCAGCGCATCCAGAACCGCGTCCCCATTCGCCCGGGCCCACTCCGTCAGGGTATGGATCGGCTCGATCAGCGTCGCTCCCAGCGGCGTCAGTTCGTACTCGACCCGCGGCGGTGCCTCCGCATACGCCTGGCGGCGAACGAGCCCGTGCGCTTCGAGCCGGCGCAGGGTCTGGGTGAGCATCTTTCGGGAGATGCCGCCGATCAGCTCGACCAGGTCGCCGTGGCGGACCGGGCCCTCGCTGAGGCCCGCGAGCACGACCACGGTCCACTTGTCGGCGATCAGCTCTACTGCCAGCCGCGCCGGGCAGTCGGCGAGGAAGATGCCGCGGGAACCGCTCATGGCGGCCAAGGTACCCGCAGGTACCTATCGCAATCCTAGCCTGGTTCTCGTATCCCTCCAGAAACCAGGAGAGTCATGCGAGTCATCACCCAGCAGAAGCTCGGCGGCCCCGAAGTGCTCACGGTCGCGGACGCGCCCGAACCCCGGGCCTTGCCGACCGAAGTCCTCGTGCGCGTCAAGGCGATCGGGCTCAATCCGTTGGAGGCGCGGCTGCGCGACGGCGAGTTCCCGTTGCTCGGCCAGCCGCCGTTCGTCCTCGGCTGGGACCTCAGCGGCGTGGTCGAAGAGGCGTTGACCTGGCGGTTCCGGCCTGGTGACGAAGTGTTCGGGATGCCGTTGTTTCCCCGTGCGGCCAACGCGTACGCCGAGGCGGTGGCTGCTCCGGCCTTGCATCTCGTCGGCAAGCCGAAGGAGCTTTCGCACGTCGAGGCCGCGGCGTTGCCGGTCGTCGGGCTGACGGCGTGGCAGGGCCTGGTCGACCTCGGCGGCGTGGCGGCGGGCGATCGCGTTCTGGTCCACGGCGGTGGCGGCGGGGTCGGGCACGTCGCGATCCAGATCGCGAAAGCCCTTGGCGCGCAGGTGCTTACGACGGCCAGCGAGAGCAAGCGCGAGTTCGTCGAGGGGCTCGGTGCCGATGAAGTCATCGACTACACGAAGGTCGACTTCGCCGAGGTGGTCCGCGACATCGACGTTGTACTCGACACCCTCGGCGGCGACACCGTCGAGCGGTCGCTCGGAGTGCTCCGCCCAGGAGGGCATCTGGTGACGGCGGTCGCCGAGGAGGACACAGAGCTGATCGGGAGGTTCGAGGCGGCGGGCATGCGCTTCAGCGGCATCGCGGTCGACCCGGATCCGGTCGGTCTGCGCAACCTCGTCGCACTCGTGGACCAGGGCAAGCTCCGCGTCCACGTGCAGGAGACGTTCCCGTTCGAGCGCGTCGCCGACGCGCATCGCCTGCTCGACGGCGGTCACCTGCAGGGCAAAGTGGTTCTCACGCTGAACTCGTAGATCTCTCCCAGCCCGCCGCACTTCGGGCAGATCTTCCGGTCTCGGTCCATGCCGGAGCCCAGGCATTCCGGGCAGGTCTTCGGTCGCATCTCGCACCTCGCGCATCGCGGCGATTGGTTTGTCACGGGCGCTTGTACCTGTTGGCAATTGCTTACGCCAGTGACACCGCGTCATTGCCTTCCGGCCGGAATGTCACGGCGGAGCGATGACGCGGCGGCACTGGCCGCTGGCCCCGGATTCCGATGAAATCGGGAGGAGGAAAGGGGATCCAATGCGGAAAGTCCTGTTGCTCGCCACCGTCGCCGCGATCGCGGCGACTACGGCACCGGCGGCGTCAGCATCCACAGCGATCGAGTGGGGAGCGTGCCCGGCCGACGCGCATCCAGCTCCGGGGCTGCAATGCACGACACTCAAGGTGCCAGTGAACTACCAGGATCCGGACGGGCGCAAGATCGATCTCGCGATCTCCCGCCTGCCCAGCAAGAATCCGGCGAAGAAGCGCGGGGTGCTGTTGCTCAACCCAGGCGGTCCGGGCGGCGAAGGGCTGAGCTATCCCGGCGTCCTGTCGCTTCAGGTGCCGGGGATTCCGTCGCCGATGCCGAAGGACGTGCTCGACAGCTACGACCTCATCGGCTTCGATCCGCGCGGGGTCGGGCACAGTGCGCCGGTTACCTGCGATCTCACGCCGGAACAGATGGCGATCGGGAACTTGCCGTACGCCAACGGACCGCAAGACGTCGTGAAGCAGGCAGCCGTGGCGAAGGCGGAGGCCAAACAGTGCGCTGACGCCAAAACCGGCTGGATGCTGCCCTACACCACCACGGCGAACACCGCGCGCGACATGGACCGGATCCGCGAGGCGTTGGGCGAGCAGAAGATCTCCTACCTGGGCGCGTCGTACGGGACCTACCTCGGCGCGGTGTACACCACGATGTACCCGCGGCGCAGCGACCGGATCGTGCTCGACAGCAACCTCGGACCGGGCGGTTACGACATCGACGCGATGCACGGCTTCGGCCGGGGAATCGAGGATCGCTTCCCCGATTTCGCGAAGTACGCCGCGGCGAATCCGCAGTACGGTCTCGGCAGCACGCCAGCGCAGGCGACGGCGAAGTTCTACGACCTGGTCGCGCGGCTGGACCGGCATCCGGTCGCCGGGATCACCGGCGGGATCCTGCGCGGGGCGGCGTTTTCGTTGACCTACAGCGACTCTCAGTTCACGACGCTGGCCGCGATGATGCACGACCTTGACCAGGGCAAGGAACCGGCCCAAGAAGGACCGGCGGCGAGCGAGAACATGTTCGCCTCCCGGTTCGCGGTGATCTGCGGCGATTCGAACTGGCCGAAATCGATCGGAGCCTACCAGGTGAACGTGGCGCTCGACCGCGTCCGGTATCCGCTGATCGGGGCGGGCGAGGCGAACATCGCGGCGTGTGCGTACTGGGCCGCGCCGGTCGAGCAGAAGGTGCGGATCAGCGACCGCGGGCCGTCGAATGTGCTGATGGTGCAGAACACGCGCGACCCGGGCACGCCGCTGGTCAACGCACGCAAGCTGCGCGCGGCGTTCGGTGACCGGGCGCGGATGGTGACCGTCGACCAAGGCGGACACGGGGCTTACGTATTCGCGGCCAACAAGTGCGGGAACAACGCGGTGAACGAGTTCCTCACCACCGGAAAGCGGCCCGCGGCGGACGTTTTCTGCGCGGCTTAAACCTCCAGCACGATCCGGCCGCGCGCCTCGCCTGACTCCAGCAATCGGTGCGCTTCGGCGGCCGACGACAGAGTCAGGCGGGTACCGATCCGGGGACGCAGGATGCCGGTGGACAGGCCCTGGTTGATGACGCGAGCCGCGGAACCCAGCGCGGTGACACCGGCGTTGCTGAGGGCGAAACCGCGGATGCTGGCATCCCGGGTGTACAACTCGCCGATCGGCAGCGTCGGCGTCTCCCGCAGTCCGGCCATCGCCACGATGCGTCCGCCTCGGGACAACAGCGGCACTGCCGAGATCAGGTCGTGGCGGCCCGCGTTGTCCCACAACAGATCCACTGCGGGGAGTTTGTCGTAGAGGTCGGGATCGGTGTAGTCGAAAACCTCTTCGGCACCGCATTCCCAGCACCACTCCGCGTCGTCGGCGCGGGCGGTGGCGATGACGCGCAGGCCGGCGGTCGAAGCAAGTTGGACGACCGCGCTGCCGACGCCGCCGCCCGCGCCGAGCACCGCGATCGTCTCGCCGTAGCCGGCGTCGGCGTGCTCGAAGAGACCGAGATACGCCGTGGCGGCGGAGTGCAGGACGGCGACCGCGTCGTCAGAAACCCCGTCCGGCAACGCATACAGCCGGTCCTCGGGGACCGCGCAGTACTCGGCGAAGGAACCCTGCCGTCCGTCGTAGCCGAGGCTGTTGCACCACACTCGGTCGCCGGGGGCGAAGCGGTTGACCGGCGAGGAGACGACGGTGCCCACCAGATCCCGGCCGATGACGAACGGAAACGAAACGTCGGTGGCGTACGCGCCGGAACGGACGAAGGTGTCGACGTGGTTCACCGCCACCGCGGAGACTTTCACCAGCACCTCGCGCGGGCCGGGCACCGGGTCCGGGAGCGGGCCGATCTTGATCTCGGAACTGCTGCCGAGGGAGGTCACATATGCACCGATCACCGGCACACGGTACCGCCGGTTTTTCCCGGCTTCGCGCGGACATCGGATTGCTCTCCGCCGCGCGGAAATCCGCGGAACCGGCCTGAGCCGCTCGACCTGACCGCTCCGGTGGCACCGGCCGACCTCGAACAGGCCCGCATCTTCAGGTGGATCCAGGTCGCGCTGAGCGCGATCGGGCCGCTGCTGCCGCTGATTTTCGCCGGGCTCGCGGTGCGCACCCGCGACGTGCGGACCTGGTTCTTCCCGCCGCAGCCGTCGGTCAGCTGATCCGTTCGTCCAGGAACTCGTCCAGGTACCGCCAGGTCGTGCCCCGGGCCCGGCGTCCGGTGAGCACGCCGAGGTGCCCGCCGGGCGCGGTGCGGAACCGGACCTCCGGCGCGTTCTCCAGCAGCGCGACCACACGTTCCACCGACGCCCGCGGCGCGATGGTGTCGTTTTCGCCCGCCACCACGAGCATCGGCGTCTTCACGTCGGACAGGCTGATCTTGCGCCCGTTCAGGTCGACAGTGCCCTCGGCTAGGTCGTTGGTGCGGAACAGACGGTGGTACAGCTGGCCGAAGGTCCGCCCGGGGTAGGCGTACATGTTGCCCATGAAGTGGTCCACGGCCTCGATCTGCGCGAGGTAGTCGCGGTCGTCGAGGTTTTTCAGGATCGCCAGCGGTTTCGTGATCTCCTTGGAGATCCCGGTGGCGCGGAACACCCGGGTGACCACATAGGACGGTGCGCCGCCGAACACCCGGTACACCGGCGTGAGCAGATGCCCGCCGGTCAGGTCCACGAGCGGACGGAACGGCGCGACGATCGGGATCGCGGTGAAATCGACCGGCGAGCCGACCGCGGTGATCGATTCGATCGGCAGGTCCGGCTGGTCCGCGCTGACCAGCATGGAGAAGATCCCGCCGAGCGACCACGACACCAGGTGCACGCCCTGTCCGCCGGCGTCCTCGCTGACCTTCCGGATCGCCCTCGGCAGCACCTCGTCGATCCAGTGCTCGATGCCGAGGCGGCGGTCGGAGAAGGCGACCATGCCGTAATCCACCAGGTAGGTCGGGCGTCCGCGCTCGACCAGGTGCTCGATGAGGCTGCAGCCGCGGCGCAGGTCGAAGCACAGCGCGGGCGCGGCCAGCGGCGGCACCAGCAGCACCGGCGGGCCCGAGGTCTCGGCCGCGCCGTGCGTCATCCGGTACACCGACCGGTTCGGCCCCTGGTCGATCAGCACCCTCGGCATCGGCCGCAGATCGGCGACCCCACCCTGAAAAACCTTGCCCACGACATTGGCCGCCGCGGCAGCCAACCGGGCCGGTGGGGAAACCATTCAGCGCCTCCTGGAACTCGTCGTCTGCCGGGCATCTTGCCGTGCGCGCGGGCGCGGCATCAACACGCCACTCCCGCAAGCACCCGGCAAGCGCACGTGCGCCTCAGCCGCTCCCACCAGGCGGGACGGCCGACGGCGCGCTCCGGGCGGCCCGGCCCTCGTATTCGGCGCGCTCGGGCGAATGCGCGGCCGACGCGAGCAGCTGGTCGCCCCCGAGAGCGCGCATCAGCCATTCCCCGAACGCGCGCGGGAACAGCCGCGTGATCCGGCCGGTCAGATCGAGCGATTTCGGGACGAAGACGTCGAACTTCGGCCGCTCCAGCGCGTCGACGATCGCCGCCGCGACGTCGTCGGGCCCCACCGACTTGATGAACCGCGCCTCGCCCAGCCCCGACGCGAGTTCCGTGCGCACCACCGCGGGCATCACGCAGGACACCTCGACACCGGTGCCGCGCAGCTCCAGCCGCACCGCCTCGGACAGCCCGACCACTGCGTGTTTCGTAGCGCAGTACGTGGCCGCTCCGGAGAATCCGGACTTTCCAGCCATCGACGCCACGTTCACGATGTGTCCACGGCCGCGCGGCTTCATCCGCTTGACGGCCTCGCGCGTGCCGTGCACGACCGCGTGCACATTGATCTCCAGCAGCCGCCGCGTGGCCGCGTCGTCCTCCTCGTCCAGCGGCGAAAGCGGCATGATCCCGGCGTTGTTGATCAGCACGTCGATCGGCCCGACGGTGCGTTCGACGTCGTCCAGGAACGCGGTGAAGGCGGCCGGGTCGGTGACGTCCAGCGGCGACGCGACCACCTCCGGGACCAGCTCACCAGCGGTTTTCCCGGCGCGGACCCGGTCGAGGTCACCCAGCACCAGCCGGGAGCCGCGCCGGTGCAGCGCGGCGGCGGTGGCCGCCCCGATGCCCTGCGCGCCGCCCGTGACGACAACGACCTTTCCGGAGAGCGACTGCCTCGCCATGGCGGACTCCTCGGTCTATTGACACTTGGCCAATATCGTCCTCCGGACCAGTCCGGGCCGCTATCCCCCAACCCGTTGCTCAAGGACCTGCCCGAGCCAGCCGTCGACGGTGAACTGCTCGGCCGGCGTGAAGCCCTGGCTCTGGTAGTAGCGCGGCAGATCGCCATCGCCGCCCGCCCAGCAGTCGACGCGCACCAGGTCGATCCCGCGGCGTTTCGCCTCGTCCATCGAATGCCGCAGCAGCCGCGAGCCGACCCGTTGCCCGGTGAACTGGCGCGAGGTGATCAACAGCCGCACGTACAACTCGGGCTCGTCGACCGGCGGGACGTAGGGCATGGCTTGGCCGAGGATCAACGCGCCCGCGGGCTTTCCGTCGATCTCCGCCATCCGGAACTCGGGGTCCGCCGCGTACTCGCGCACTCGCTCGGCCCGCGTCGGGATCTTGCTCCACGGTTCGGTGCCCCATTGACCCGCGCTGCCGCGAGCGACCAGCCAGGCGACGGCGTCGTCGAAAAACCCCAGTACAACGTCTGCGTCTCCGGCGACCCCAGGCCGGATAGTGAACTCCATATGCCCACAATAGGGATTTCTCCGCAGCAGACACCGCGACAACCGTGCACGCAGTCCTCCGGTGCGGCCAGTGTGCACGTACGCGACTCGGCCCGGACGCCCTGGCGGTGCCTGGGTCTCAGGCGCCGACCCCGAGGTGGCGCGCGATCAGCATCTTCTGGACCTCGCTGGTTCCCTCGCCGATTTCCAGGATCTTCGCGTCGCGGTAGAAACGGCTGACCGGGAATTCGTTCATGAAGCCGTATCCGCCGTAGATCTGCGTCGCGTCGCGGGCGTTGTCCATCGCTGCGTCCGACGCCACCAGTTTCGCGATCGACGCTTCCTTCTTGAACGGTTCGCCGCGCAGCATTTTCGACGCCGCCTGGTAGTACGCCAGCCGGGCGGTGTGCGCGCGGACCTCCATCTCCGCGATCTTGAACTGGATCGCCTGGTACTCGCCGATCCGGTGGCCGAACGCGACGCGGTCCTTCGCGTACTTCAGGCATTCGTCCACGCAGCCCTGCGCGAGACCGACGCTCAGCGCGGCGATCGCCACCCGTCCCTCGTCCAAAATGGACAGGAACTGCGCGTAGCCGCGGCCCCGCTTGCCGACCAGGTTCTCGGCGGGCACCCGGACGTCGGAAAAGGACAGTTCGTGGGTGTCCGAGCAGTTCCAGCCGACCTTCGAGTACTTCGGGGCCACCGCGAAGCCCGGCGTGCCGGACGGGACGATGATCGCCGAGATCTCCTTGCGGCCGTTCTCCATCACGTCGGTGACCGCGGTGACGGTGACCAGTTTCGTGATGTCGGTGCCGGAGTTGGTGATGAACGCCTTGCTGCCGTTGATGACCCACTCGTCGCCGTCGAGCCGGGCGCGCGTGCGGGTGGCCCCGGCGTCGGAGCCGCCGCCGGGTTCGGTGAGGCCGAATCCGCCGAGCGCCTCGGCCGTGGTCAGCATCGGCAGCCAGGTTTCCTTCTGCTCCTGGGTGCCGAAGCGGTAAATGGGCATCGCGCCGAGCGAAACCCCCGCCTCCAGCGTGATCGCGACCGAGGAATCGACCCGCGCCAGCTCCTCCAGCGCGAGGCACAGCGCGAAGTAATCCCCGCCCATGCCGCCGAATTCCTCCGGGAACGGCAGGCCGAACAGGCCCATCTCGCCCATTTTCGCGACCAGCTCGTACGGGAATTCTTCCTTCTCGTACAGCGGGCCGATCACCGGCGCGACCTCCGCCTGAGCGAAGTCCTCGACCGTCTTGCGAAGCGCTTCGTACTCGTCGTCCAGCCGGAAGTCGATCACTGCTTCTCCTCCGCCGCGCTCACCACGGCCAGCGTCTCGTCGAGCGCGACCTGCTGGCCGACCCGCACCGAAAGCTCAGTCACCACGCCGTCGATCGGCGCGGTCACGGTGTGCTCCATCTTCATCGCCTCGACGACCAGCAGCGGCGTCCCCGCGCTCACCACGTCGCCTTCGGCGCCCTTCACCACCAGCACCGTTCCCGGCATCGGGCTCTTCACCGGGCCGGCGCCCGCCGCCTCGCCGCGCGAGGACAACGTGAATTCCTGGTCGGCGAACGCGAACGACCGGCCTTCGCGGGCCAGCCACACCGTCCGTTGTGGACCGTCCGCGCAGCGGTACCGCTCCATGCCATTCGCCCGGCGCACTTCAAGCAGATCGCCTTCGCGGCGAGCCGAAACGCGCACTGGCTCGGCGTCGTCCACCCGCACCGAAGCGTCCGACGGAGTGCCCTCGACCCGCACCACGGCCTGGCTTTCCCCAGTCCGCAAGCGGAAAGTGATCCCGCCGGGGCCGCTGAGCCGCCATCCGCTCGGGATGTCCCACGGGTCCACGACCGCGCCGGTCGGCTGCAGCGAGAGCAGCCGGTCCATGGCCGCGGCGACGAAAAACCCAGCCGGGACTTCCGAAGAGATCAGTTCGGACAGTCGCCGGTCCACCAGTTCGGTGTCCAGCCGTCCGGCGCGAACGTCCTCGTCAGCCAGCAACCCGCGCAGGAACGCGATGTTCGTGCCGAGGCCGAGCAACGCGGTGTCGGCCAGCGCGCGGTCCAGTTTCTGCAGCGCCGAGGCGCGGTCCGGGCCGTGCGCGATGATCTTCGCCAGCATCGGGTCGTAGTTCGACCCGACCACCGCACCGGCCGACATCCACGAGTCCACCCGCACGCCGTCGCCGGACGGTTCGTGCACGGCCAGCACCGTGCCGCCGGTCGGGATGAATCCGCGTGCCGGGTCCTCGGCGTAGACGCGGGCTTCGACCGCGTGCCCGTCGAGGCGCACGTCGTCCTGCGTCAAGCCGAGTGGCTCCCCGGCCGCCACCCGAACCTGCCAGGACACCAGGTCGAGGCCGGTCACCATTTCCGTGACCGGGTGCTCGACCTGCAGCCGGGTGTTCATCTCCATGAAGAAGAACTCGTCCGGATTGTGCGCGGACATGATGAACTCGACCGTGCCCGCGCCGACGTAGCCGACCGACCGCGCGGCTTCCGCGGCCGCCGCGCCCATCTTCGCCCGGGTGGCCTCGTCCAGCAGCACCGACGGCGCTTCCTCGATGATCTTCTGGTGCCGCCGCTGCAGGCTGCACTCGCGTTCGCCGAGGTGCAGCACGGTGCTGTGGGTGTCGGCCAGCACCTGGATCTCGATGTGCCGCGGCGTGGTGACGAACCGCTCCATCAACAGTGTGTCGTCCCCGAACGAACTCTTCGCTTCCCGGCGCGCGGACTCGATCGCAGCGTCCAGTTCGGACTCTTCGTGCACCAGGCGCATTCCCTTGCCGCCACCGCCCGCGGACGGCTTCAGCAGCAGCGGATAGCCGACTTTCGCCGCGGCTTCGGCGAACCCGCCCTCCGGGATGTCCACATCGGACGCACCGGGCACCACCGGGACCCCGGCCGCGGACACCGTGGCCTTCGCCCGGATCTTGTCGCCCATCTTGTCGATCGCTTCCGGCGGCGGACCGATGAACACCAGTCCGGCCTCCGCGCAAGCCCGCGCGAACGCGGTGTTCTCGGCGAGGAAGCCATAACCCGGGTGCACCGCTTGCGCACCGGTTTCCGTTGCCGCGGCGACGATCGCCGGGATCGACAGGTAGCTCTTCGCCGCTTCGGCCGGGCCGAGGCGCACCGCGGTGTCAGCCTCGCGGACATGCCGGGCGTCGGCGTCCGCGTCGCTGTACACCGCCACCGAACGGATCCCGAGCGCACGCAGCGACCGGATTACGCGAACCGCGATCTCCCCGCGGTTGGCGACCAGAACAGTGTTGAACAGAGAACCCTCGAACACGCTCATCACATCCGGAAGACGCCGTAGTTGACCTCGGGCAAGGGAGCGTTAGCCGCGGCCGAAAGCGCGAGCCCGAGCACCGTGCGGGTGTCCGCCGGGTCGATCACGCCGTCGTCCCACAGCCGCGCCGTGGAGTAGTACGGGCTGCCCTGTTCCTCGTACTGCTCGCGGATCGGGTCCTTGAAGGTTTCTTCGTCCTCAGTGGACCATTCGCCGCCGCGGCCCTCGATCGCGTCGCGGCGCACCGTCGACAGCACCGAGGCCGCCTGCTCGCCGCCCATCACGGAAATCCGCGCGTTCGGCCACATCCACAGGAACCGCGGCGAATACGCCCGGCCGCACATGGAGTAGTTGCCCGCGCCGAAGGAGCCGCCGATGATCACGGTGAACTTCGGCACCCGCGCGCAGGCCACCGCGGTGACCATTTTCGCGCCGTGCTTGGCGATGCCGCCCGCCTCGTACGCGCGGCCGACCATGAAGCCGGTGATGTTCTGCAGGAACACCAACGGGATCGAGCGCCGGTCGCACAGTTCGATGAAGTGCGCGCCCTTCATCGCGGACTCGGCGAACAGCACGCCATTGTTCGCGATGATGCCGACCGGGTGGCCGTGGATGTGCGCGAAGCCGGTGACGAGCGTCGAGCCGTATTCCTTCTTGAACTCCGCGAACCGGCTGCCGTCGACGACGCGGGCGATGACCTCGCGCACGTCGTACGGGGTCCGCGAATCCGTCGGCACCACGCCGTACAGCTCGCGTTCGTCCGCCGCGGGCGGCTCGATCGCCTTGACGTCCCACGGCCGCGGCGTGCGCGGGCCGAGCGTGGAAACGATGTCGCGGACGATGCGCAGCGCGTGCGCGTCGTCGTCGGCGAGGTGGTCGGTGACACCGGACTGCCGCGAGTGCACGTCGCCGCCGCCCAGTTCCTCGGCCGTGACGACCTCGCCGGTCGCGGCCTTCACCAGCGGCGGGCCGCCGAGGAAAATGGTGCCCTGATTGCGCACGATGACCGCTTCGTCGCTCATCGCCGGGACGTACGCGCCGCCTGCGGTGCACGAGCCGAGCACGGCGGCGATCTGCGGGATCCCGCGCGCGGACATGGTGGCCTGGTTGTAGAAGATCCGGCCGAAGTGTTCGCGGTCCGGGAAGACCTCGTCCTGGCGCGGGAGGAACGCGCCGCCCGAGTCGACCAGGTAAATGCACGGCAGGTTGTTGTGCAGTGCGACTTCCTGCGCCCGCAGGTGCTTCTTCACCGTCATCGGGTAGTACGTGCCGCCCTTGACCGTGGCGTCGTTGGCCACGATCACGCATTCGCGGCCGGCCACCCGCCCGATCCCGGTGATGATGCCCGCCGACGGTGCCTCGTCGTCGTACAGCCCGGTGGCCGCGAGCGGGGAAAGCTCGAGGAACGGGGATCCCGGGTCCAGCAGCGCGTCCACCCGGTCGCGGGGCAGCAGCTTGCCGCGTTCCACATGGCGGGCACGCGACTTCTCCGGCCCGCCGAGACGGGCGGCGGCGAGCCGCTTGTGCAGATCCTCGACCAATTCTCCGTGCGAAGTGACGCTGCGGGTGAAGGTGTCGCTGTTCGGATCCGCGGAACTGCGCAGTACCGGCGTGTCCATGGCTCTCCGTCGAGACGTTAGCGGTCGTTAACTCCGCCGGAGATGTTAGTGCTCGTTAACCGCCCTGTCCAGTCCAGCCCGAAGCGCCCGCCCCCGCGAGGCGGGTGAAAGAGGAAACACTCAGCCCGCGACGGCGTCGGAGATCCAGCCGGCCACCGGCAGGTCCCGTTCGAGGCATTCGACCGACAGCCGGATCGTCCAGCGCAGCGCCTGCAGCAAGAGGCTGTCCACCTCGTTCGGCGCGGCGCTCGCCAACGCGATCTCGACCTGTTCGCGCGCGGCCGCGGTATTGCCGTGCACCTCGGCGAGCAGCGTGCGGACGGCGGTGCGGACCGGCGGGTCGGCCTGGTCGATCGAAACCTCTTCGCCGGCCTCGTCGAAAACCTGCACCTTGACCGGCGCGGTGCCGCCGTCACCGAGGGTGGACACCATGGCGCTGCACTCGCCGAAGAGCAGCAGCATCAGCTCTTTGGTTTCCTCGTCGCGTTCGCCCGGCTCCTGCGACGAGGGCGTGACCTCTTCCAGCGCCTCCGTGTCCTCGCCAAGGCTGATGGCGACGAGCGCGCGCTGTGCCTTCTCGACGAGTCGCTGCTCGCCCTCGCTCCGGTCCGCGGTCACGTGCCTATCAAACACCAGACCGGCGGTCGGCGGGATACCCCGGATCGCGGGCTCAGCCCGCCGCGGAAAGCGCACCCAGCGCGAGCCGGCACAGCAGATCGGCGAGCGGGCCGTCACCGAGATGGCGGTTGTAGGGCGTCGAGTTGATCAAGCCGAACACGGCGTGTGCCGCCGAGCGCGCCTGGCGTTCGCCGAGGCCGGGCACAGCTTCGCGAATCGCCCGCACCCACACCTCGACATACTGCCGCTGGAGCGCGCGCACCTGTTTCCGGTCACCGTCGGTGAGGTTCGCGAGATTGCGCTCCTGCACGGTGATGAGCGCCGGATGATCGAGCGCGAAGTCGACGTGGAACCGCACGAGCGCGGCCAGCAGCTCGTCCGGCGTGCCGCCCGCCGCGGCGCGCGCGGTGCCGCCTTCGAGCAGGAAGTGGCTGATCGAGTTCAGCATTTCCCCGAGAATCGCGTCCTTGCTGCGGAAATGCCGGTACAGCGCGGGACCGGAGATGCCGACGGCCGCGCCGATGTCGTCGATGCCGACGCCGTGGAAACCGTGGTGGGCGAACAGCTCGGCGGCGGCGGAGAGGATCTGTTCCCGCCTGTTCGGCTTCGCGCCGTTCACCAGTGGGAGGGAATTCGCCGGCATCGGCACATAGTAGGTCCCGTGGTTAGCGAGCGCTAACTTCCGGTCCTACTTCCTGCTTGAGCCAAGTGGCGGCACCCGGATTTGAGGGGTGTCACGTGGGGATTGCACCTGGTAAAGCTTTACCGCGTCAAGCTGTCACGACAGGAGTGACCCATGGCTGCAAACACCCGTCAACCATCACGACGCATCCTTCGGATGTGCGCGGCCCTGGGGGTCGCTCTCGCTGCCTCGCTCGGCTTCGCCAACACCGCGAGCGCCGCGTCGCAAAACTATGTCGCACTCGGCGACTCCTACTCCGCCGGAGTGGGCGCCGGGAGCTACGGAGATTCCGGCAGCTGCAAACGCAGTGCCAACGCGTACAGCCAACTGTGGGCCAACGCCCACTCCGGCACCAATTTCACCTTCCTCGCCTGCTCGGGCGCGAAGACCAGCGACGTGCTGAGCCAGATCAGCTCGATGCCCTCCAACGCCACCTTGATCACGCTCACCGTGGGCGGCAACGACGCCGGGTTCACCGACGTGATCAAGACGTGCACGCTGGGCAGCGACCAGACCTGCACGGACCGGGTCAACACCGCCAAGACCTACGTCCAGAACACCCTGCCCGGACTGCTGGACAAGGTGTACTCGGCGGCCAAGAGCAAGGCCCCCGGGGCGCAACTGGTCGTGCTCTCGTACCCGCGCTTCTACACCGTGCCGGGCTCGTGCAACGTCGGGCTGAGCGACACGAAGCGGTCGGCGATCAACTCCGGGGCGGACACGCTGGCCTCGGTGCTGTCGTCGCGGGTTTCCGCGGCGGGCGGGAAGTTCGTGGACGTCCGGTCGGCGTTCGTCGGGCACAACATCTGCTCGTCGGCGAGCGACTACCTGCACAGCTTGACGTGGCCGGTGGACGAGTCGTACCACCCGACTGCCGCTGGGCAGCGGGGCGGGTACTACGCGCCGCTGACCTCGGCGATCGGCTGAGGCCCGGTCCGGGAAGGGCTCCTTGCGGGAATCCAAGTCCCGCAAGGAGCCCTTCCCGGACCGCCCAGCGGGCGAGGTCAGCCCAGCAGAGTCTTGACCAGCGCGGCGATCTGCTCGGTCTCGATCAGGAACGAGTCATGGCCGTACGGCGAAGTCAGCACCGTGACCTCGCCGCCGACCCCCGCCGCGATCTCGTGCGACTGGTACGGCGGGTAAAGCCGGTCGCTGTCCACTGCCGCGACCACGGTGCGCGCGGTGACCCGGCCCAGGGCAGCAGCTACCCCGCCGCGGTCCCGGCCGACGTCGTGGGTGTTCATCGATTCGGTGAGCACCACGTAGGAACCCGCGTCGAACCGGTGGGCGAGCTTGGCCGCGTGATGGTCCAGATAGGACTCGACCGCGAACCGGCCGCCGGCCAGCGGATCCTCGTCCCGCTGCGGACGGTTCCCGAAACGCGTCTCCAATTCGGGTTCGCAGCGGTAGGTGACGTGCGCGATCCGCCGGGCCACGCCCAGTCCGCGGTGCGGGCCTTCGGCCGCGGTGTAGTAGTCGCCGCCGTGCCAGGCCCGGTCGCCGCGGATCGCGTGCAGCTGCGGGGCGGCCCAGGCGATTTGCTCGGCGGACGCGCGAGCGGTCGAAGCGAGAACGAGCGCCGAGGCGACCCGATCGGGTTGACTTACGGCCCATTCGAGAGCCCGCATCCCGCCCATCGAACCGCCCGCGACGGCGGCCCAGCGTTCGATGCCGAGTGCGTCCGAGAGCTCCGCTTCGGCATTGACCTGGTCCCGGACGGTCAAAGCCGGGAATCGGCTGCCCCACGCCGCACCGTCCGGAGCGGGCGAGGCCGGGCCGGTCGACCCCTGACAGCCGCCGAGCACGTTAGGCGCGACGACGAACAGCTCGTCGGTGTCGAAAGCCTTGCCGGGGCCGATCAGTCCCTCCCACCATCCGGGACTCGGATGCCCGGGTTCAGCGGGGCCTGCGACATGGCTGTCGCCGGTGAGAGCGTGCTCGACGAGGACCGCGTTGGACCCGTCGGAGTTGAGCGTTCCCCACGTTTCGTACGCGAGGGTGTAGCCGGGCAGGGTCGCACCGGCCTCCAGCGCGAGCGCGCCGGGGCCGGTGAACCACTGCCGCCTGCCGGGTGGGTCGCCCGCCCGCCACGCACCGGTGACGGGCGGAAGACTCGCGCCGGGATCCGTCACAGCGCCGCCTTGGCGGCTCGGAAGCCCGCCTCGAGGTCGGCCTTCAGGTCCTCGATTCCTTCCAGTCCGACAGCGAGCCGCACGAGACCCGGCGTGACGCCCGCGGCGACCTGCTCCTCCGGGCCGAGCTGGCTGTGCGTGGTCGAAGCCGGGTGCACGATCAGGCTGCGCACGTCGCCGAGGTTCACCAGCTGACTGTGCAGCTCGGTGCCGTCGACGAACTTCCGGCCCGCTTCGACCCCGCCGCGCAGCTCGAACGACAGCACCGCGCCGACGCCGCGCGGCAGGTACTTCTGCGCCGCCGCGTGGTACGGGCTCGACGGCAGCCCGGCGTAGTAGACCTTCTCGACCTCGTCGCGCCCTTCCAGCCATTCCGCGAGCGCCTGCGCGTTCGTGGAATGCCGCTCCACGCGCAGCGACAGCGTCTCGATGCCCTGCAAAATGAGGAAGCTGTTCAACGGGGCGATCGCCGCGCCGGTGTCGCGCAGGATCTGCACGCGTGCCTTGGCCGCGAACGCACCCGGGCCGAGCGCCTCCCAGTACTTGAGACCGTGGTAGCTGGGGTCGGGCTCGTTGAAGCCCGGGAACCGGGCCGGGTCCTTGCCGAAGTCGAACGTGCCGCCGTCGACCAGCACGCCGGCGACAGTCGTGCCGTGGCCGCCGAGGTACTTCGTCGCCGAGTGCACGACGATGTCGGCGCCGTGCTCGATGGGGCGAACAAGGTACGGCGTCGGCACGGTGTTGTCCACGACCAGCGGAACACCGGCCTCGTGCGCGACGTCGGCGACCTTGCGGATGTCGAGGACGGCGCTGCTCGGGTTGGCCAGCGTCTCGGCGAAGAACAGCTTGGTGTTCGGCCGGACCGCGGCCCGCCACTGCTCGGCGTCGTCCTGGTCGTCGATGAAGGTGACCTCGATGCCGAGCTTCGGCAGCGTGTAGTGGAACAGGTTGTAGGTGCCGCCGTACAGCGACGGGCTGGTGACGAAGTGGTCGCCCGCGTTCGCCAGGGTCAGGATCGCCGCGGTGACCGCCGCCGAACCGGAAGCGAACGCGAGACCGGCGACGCCGCCTTCGAGGGTGGCGACGCGCTGCTCCAGGACGTCCTGGGTCGGGTTGTTGATGCGCGTGTAGATGTGGCCGGGCTCGGCGAGGCTGAACAGATCCGCCCCGTGCTGAGTGTCGCGGAAGACGTACGACGTGGTCTGGTAGATCGGCGTCGCGCGGGCGCCGGTGGCCGGATCGGGCGCCGCCCCCGCGTGGATCTGCTTGGTCTCGAAGGACCAGCTCGTGGTGTCTTCCGGCATCTGCTCGCTCCTAGCGGTCGTGAACGGGTCGGCTGGGCGCGACGTTAACCAGGCCGGACGAAACGCCCAACCGCTCTCACGAGATGAGAGTCCTACGCACCCGGACGTATGAGCAAGTGCCGAGCGCTGACGGACGACGCGACAGCGCGGTGAAGCGCAAGCTCAGGCGCATGGACTGGAGAATGCGGCCGTCGACCCGGAAGTGGCTCCTGTTCGGCCACGTCGTCACGTCGGCCGGCTGGATCGGCGCCGAGCTCGCGGTGCTGATCTGCAGCATTCTCGCGATCGCCGTCCCCGATCCGGTGACCACGCGCAGCGCGAACGTCATCGCCGGGGTGCTCGCCGGTGCACTCTATTTCCCGGCCAGCCTCCTCGCGCTGGCGACCGGTGTCGTCCTCGGCCTCGGCACGAAGTGGAAGCTGGTCCGCTACCACTGGGTGCTGTGGAAACTGCTGGCCACGCTGGCCCTCTTCGCCGGCGGCAACCTGATGGTGGTCCCGTTATTCGTCGAGCACGGCGAGCAGGCTTCACGCGGGGAGATCGTCGGGGCGGGCGCGGTGTCGGGCACCGGCGCGATGAGCGTCGGGCTGACGTTGCTGCTGGGGGCGACGCTGGTGTCGTACTTCAAGCCGTGGCCGAAGGTGTTTCGCGCTAACTAGTGCCGCGGGTGGCGAAACCGGTGCAGTCTTCTACCGTTCCAGCAAGAACGTCAGGAGCGCTGGAGGTAGCTGTGGTTTCGGTGCGCAGCGTCGTGGACCGGGTCGGTCCGACGCTGCTCCACGCGCTTCTCGTGCCCGAAGGCTGTCCCGCGGTCGGCGACGTGGTGATCGCCGAGCCCGGTGCGGAGTCCGCCATCGCCGCGGGTGACCTGGTGCTGGGCGTCGCCACGATCGAGCAGGCCGACGCCGCGGCACTCGTCCGGGTGAGCGCCGGACGGGGTGCCGCAGCGGTGCTGCTGAAACCGCCGCTGGCGGCGAAACAGCCGGTGCGACGCGCGGCGAAGTCGGCGGGGATCGCGTTGATCCAGGTGCACGCGGCGACCTCCTGGGCCCAGCTGGTCTGGCTGTTGCGCACGGTGCTGGACGCACTCGCCGACGAATCCGAAGCGCTCGAAGAGGGCGGCGACCCGGGTTCCGGCGACCTCTTCCGGCTCGCCGACGCCGTGGCCGCGGTGGTCGACGCGTCGGTCACGATCGAGGACACCAACTCGCGCGTCCTCGCCTACTCCGCGCGCCAGGACCTCACCGACCCGGCGCGCGTCGCGACGATCATGGGCCGCCGAATCCCGGACGACGTGCTGGCCCGGTTCCGCTCGCGCGGCGTGTTCCGCGAGCTTTCCCGCGGCAGGCAGACGATCTTCGTCCCGGCCCAGCGCGACGGCACCCTGCCGCGGCTGATCGTGCCGATCCGGATGGGCGGCGAACTGCTGGGCTCGATGTGGGCGGTCGTCCCCGGTCCGGTTTCCGAGGAACGCGCGGCGGCTTTCGCCGACGCGGCCCCGGTGGTCGCGCTGCACCTGCTGCGGCGGCGCGCGCATACGGACGCACAACGCCGGGCTTCCGCCGAATTGCTGCGCGCGGTTTTGGAAGGACAGGTCCCTCCGCGTCGGGTAGTCGCCGAACTGGACCTGTCCGACGAGCCGCATCGGGTCGTCGTCGTGGACGTCAGCGGCGGCGACAGCCGGGACGCCGAGGGACTGTTGCTGGCGTTGCTGGAACGGATTTCGCAGGGTTTCGGACGCCGTCCGGTCGCGGCTGAACTGGGTGGGTTGCTCTACGTCGTGGTTCCGGATCGCCCCGGCGAGGGCGGCTGGCCGGAACTGCGGGAGGCGCTGCTCGCCCAGCCCGCGTCTCGCCGGGGCGGGCTACCGCGCGCGGCTGCGGGCGCGCCGGGCGATCCGACTGCGCTGGCCGCGTCGCGAGCCCAGGCGGACGAGGCGCTGGGACTGCTGCGAGCAGGACTGGTCGAGGGCCGTGTCGTGGCGTACGACGAGGCATGGACCGCGCTGGTTTTGCACCGCGCCGCCGCCGGAGCAGCGGCGGCGCAGGTGTCCGAACTCGGCCCGCTCGGCGTGCTGCGCGCACACGACGAGGCGAGCAACGCCGGGTACGTCGACACTCTTTACGAATGGCTCCGACATCCCGGCGACCCCCGCGCTGCTGCGGAACGGTTGCGCATTCATCCGAATACGTTGCGGTACCGGATGAAGCGGCTGTTGGAACTTGTTCCGTTGAACCTTGATGATCCTGACGTACGGCTCGCGCTGCTTACCCAGCTGATCGCACTCCGCTGGAGCTGACCTGATAGCTGAGGTCGTTGGCGCGCAACGATTCCGGCTCCATCCGGACCCACACCGTGCCGCGTTCCGCCGGATCGTCCAGCAGGTACGCACGGAACCGCGGATCCCACGCGGACTCGTCCGGGCCGAGGTAGCGCACCAGTTTCCGGCGTCCGCGCGGCACGTCGAACGGTTCGAGGGCGGCTGACCCGCTCGCGATCACCTGACGCACCAAGCCGGTCGCGAGGTCGCAGACGTCCACTGTCACCGCGATCCGCGGCTCCTCGCGCACCCGAGCGGGCAGCCGCGACCACGGGCCGCTGAGGATCCAGAACGCCCTGTCCTCCCAGAGATACCAGGTGGGCCGGACGGTCGGACCAGCGGTGGCGACCCGTGCGGTCAGCGGCTGCGCGAGGAAACTGTCGACGTCGAAACCGGTCACGCGACCAGCAGCGTCTTCCCGATCGTGCCGCGCGATTCGATCGCCGCGTGCGCGTCGGCCGCGCGTTCCAGCGGGAACCGCTGCCCGATCACCGGGGTCAGCTGTCCGGACGCGGCGGCCGCCAGTGCCGATTCGGTGTAGCCGCGCATCTCCGCCGCGTCGCCGATCGATCGGATCAGCTTCACGCCGCGCGCGGCAGCGTCCTCTTCGGACACTTCGGTCCAGGAACCGCTTGCCAGACCGTAGATCGCCATCCGCCCGCCGGGCCGCACCAGCGCGAACGCCGCGGTGCCGACCGCGCCTCCCACGCCGTCGAACACCACGTCCACCTCCCCGGCCTCGGCGGTCCACTCCGGATCGGTGTAGTCGACCGCCAGATCCGCACCCAATTCCCGGGCGCGGGCAAGCTTTTCCGCCCCGCCCGCGGCTGCCACGACCTCCGCGCCCGCGGCCTTCGCCAGTTGCACCAGGAGGCTGCCGACCCCTCCGGCGGCAGCCTCGACGAGCACCCGTTCCCCTGGCGCCACCGCGGTCGCGTGCACCAGCCCGGTCGCCGTGCGGCCGTCGGCCAGCAGCGCGACGGCCGCGTCGAGGCTCAGCGCGTGCGGCACCGGGAACACCAACGCCGCGTCCACGACCACGCGCTGCGCGTAACCGCCGCTGCCGCCGGTCGACGTCACCACGCGTTTCCCGACCAGCGCCGGGTCCACGCCCTCCCCGGCGCGGCTGATCACACCCCCGACGCCGTTGCCGGGCACCATCGGAAGCGTGCTGCCGAACGGCCCCGTCCCCGTCGCCCGGAACTGCGTTTCCACGAAGGTGACGTTGGCGAACGCCACCTCGATCAGCACCTGTCCCGGCCCGGGAGCCGGATCGGGGGCCTCCCCCGCCTCCAGCACCGCCGGCCCGCCGAACTCCCGCAGCCACACCGCTCGCATGTAAGCCCTTCCTCGAAGTCTCCGCCGGGGGCCAGCCAACTACCTCAAGTGCGGTCGAGGTCAAGTGCGTTGTCCTGGCAGCACTATTGACCCAGCGCAAGACTGTGCCGGAAGGATGATGACACCGCCGTCCGGGTAGATCACCGTGAGTGGCACCACCTTCGACAGAACCGCCGCCAGGAGGCAAGCAGTGCGCATCGCCGTTCCCCGTGAGATCAAGAAGCACGAGTACCGGGTCGCGTTGACCCCGGCAGGCGTGCACGAACTGGTCGGTCG
This sequence comes from Amycolatopsis sp. M39, assembly GCF_001651785.1. Taxonomy (NCBI): domain Bacteria; kingdom Bacillati; phylum Actinomycetota; class Actinomycetes; order Pseudonocardiales; family Pseudonocardiaceae; genus Amycolatopsis; species Amycolatopsis sp. M39. Next base: position 631,548 of record NZ_LWSF01000001.1, on the reverse strand, counting down.
CGGGCACGACGTCTTCGTCGAGACGGGTGCCGGGACCGGGTCGTCCATCACGGACGAGGAGTACGTCGCCGCGGGCGCGAAGGTGCTCGCCACCGCGGACGAGACGTGGGCCGAGGGCGAGCTCGTGCTGAAGGTGAAGGAGCCGATCGCCGAGGAGTACCCGCGCCTGCGCAAGGATCTGGTGCTGTTCACCTATCTGCACATCGCCGCGGACCGTCCGCTGACCGACGCGCTGCTGGCCGCGGGCACCACCGCGATCGCTTACGAGACGGTGCAGAAGCCGAACGGCGCGCTGCCGTTGCTGGCCCCGATGTCCGAGGTCGCGGGCCGGCTGGCTCCGCAGGTCGGCGCCTACGCCCTGATGAAGCCGAGCGGCGGCCGGGGCGTCCTGCCCGGCGGCATCCCCGGCGTGCACCCGGCGCGCGTGGTCGTCATCGGCGGCGGCGTGGCGGGCCTCAATGCCGCCCGGGTCGCCCTCGGCCTCGGCTCCGACGTGGAAATCCTCGACACGAACGTCGACCGCCTGCGCCAGATCGACAACGACTTCGGCGGCCGAATCCGCACCGTCACCTCGAACCGCCTGTCGGTAGAAGAGTCGGTCCTGGAAGCGGACATGGTCGTCGGCGCGGTCCTGGTCCCCGGCGCGAAGGCTCCGAAGCTGGTCTCCAACGACCTGGTCTCGCGCATGAAGCCGGGCAGCGTCCTCGTGGACATCGCCATCGACCAGGGCGGCTGCTTCGCCGACTCGCGCCCCACCACGCACGACGACCCGACCTACACGGTCCACAACTCGGTCTTCTACTGCGTGGCCAACATGCCTGGCGCAGTCCCGCGCACGAGCACCTACGGCCTCACCAACGTGACGCTCCCCTACGCCGTGCAGCTGGCCGACAAGGGCTGGAAGGCCGCCCTCTCCGCCGACCCAGCCCTGGCCCTTGGCCTCAACACCCACTCCGGCGCCCTGACCAACGCCCCGGTCGCCACCGCCCACAACCTTCCCCACACCCCCGTCGAAACCGCCCTGGCATAACCAGCACACAAAAGCGGCGAGGCCCCCAAGGCCCTCGCCGCTTTTGCCACGCCACAACGCTTTTTGTTCCACCCCACGCCATCCCAACCCCAACCCCGGCCCCCCACCCAACCGCCGCCGAAGGCACCGCGGGGGTCCGGGGGGCTCGGCCCCCCGGGTACTACGACGCCCCTTCCCGACGAAGCGCCACCAGGCGCGAGTAGGGGAAGGCCAGAAGGGGCGACCCGCTCAACCAGCCTGGGGGTCACTGGGAGCGGGTCGCCGAGTACTAGCTTAAAGAACATTGGGCGGGAGCGCTCGTCCGGGGGTGGATTTCGCCGGGGTTCTTCCCGGTGACCAGGTGAACGTTCAACCTTTCACCTTTGCTGCCCGGACCAGGGTTTCCCTGCTCCACGAGGCTTCCAGGGTCCTTCGGAACGCGCTGGCGTGCCGTTCGTCACCTCTGCCCGCCGGAGCGCCGGTTGTGCCTGTTTGGTCCGGGCCGCCGGCTCGCCCGGGAATAAATTGTCGGTGCCGCTGCCTAACCTTGTGATGTGACCACCACTGCGACGCCTGCGCGTCAAGACCGTCCGATTGCTGAGACGGTGCCCCGACCGGTCGGCTGGGTGCGCCGGTTGTCCGCTGCCTGCTGGGAGCACCGCGGCGTCGTCGTGCTCGCGATGACAGCGGCGGTGCTGAGCGTCGGGGTGCAGGCGGCGAGTCCGTTGCTGGTGCGGTCGGCGGTGGACGACGCGGTGGCCGGGCATACGTCGCAGCTGACCGGGCTCGCGGTGGGGCTGGTGGCGTTGCAGCTGGTCGCGTTCGGGTCGGCGTTTCTGCGCCGGTATGTGGGCGGGCGGCTGGCGCTGGACGTGCAGCACGATCTGCGGAACCGGGTGTTCGGCGCGGTCTCGCGGCTGGACGGCGGGAAGCAGGACGCGTTGCGCACCGGGCAGGTCGTGTCGCGCGCGATTTCGGATCTGCAGCTGGTCACCGGGTTGCTGATGCAGGTTCCGCTGTCGGCGGGGTCGGTGATTTTCGCGGTGTTGTCGCTGGGCGCGATGGTGTGGATGTCGCCGCTGCTCACGCTCATCGCGCTGGTGGTCGCGCCCGGGGTCGGGATCGTCGTGGCGTTGAGCAGGCGGCGGTTGTTCCCGGCGACCTGGTCGGCGCAGCAGCGCGCGGCGGATGTCGCGCAGCACGTCGAGGAAACCGTCACCGGCGTGCGCGTGGTGAAGGGGTTCGGGCAGGAGGCACGCGAGGTCGCGCGGCTGGAGCGCACGGCACGGAAGCTTTTCGCGGAGCGGTTGCGCGCGGCGAAGCTGTCCGCGTTGCCGACAGCGACCACGTCGGCGCTGCCTGCCGCGGGTCAGGTCGCGGTGCTGGCGATCGGCGGCATGCTGGCGTTGAACGGGCAGATCAGTCTCGGCACGTTCCTCGCGTTCGCCACCTATCTCGCCGCGTTGATCGGCCCGGCGCGGTTCCTGTCCGGGCTGGTCGTGCAGGCGCAGCTCACGCGTGCCGGTGCGGAGCGGGTGTACGAGCTGATCGACGCGCAGCCGGAGGTCACCGACAGCCCCGACGCGCGGCCGCTGCCGCCCGGCGCGCTGGGCGTCGAGCTGAACGAGGTGAAGTTCGGCTACACCCGCAGCGACCCGGTGCTCGACGGGCTCACTCTCGAAGCCCGGCCCGGCGAAACGCTCGCGCTGGTGGGCACGGCGGGGTCCGGCAAGTCCACGATTTCCATGCTGCTGCCCCGGTTTTACGACGTGCACTCGGGTTCGGCGCGGGTCGGCGGGCTGGATGTGCGGGACGTGCCGTTGAAGGACCTGCGGCAGGCGATCGGCGTGGTCTTCGAGGAAGCGTTCCTGTTCTCCACCTCAGTGCGGGACAACATCGCTTACGGCCGCCCGGACGCGAGCGACGAGGAGGTCTTCGCGGCCGCCCGCGCGGCGGAGGCGGACGAGTTCATCCGCGCGCTGCCGGACGGATACGCCACCGAGGTCGGCGAGCGCGGCCTCATGCTGTCCGGCGGGCAGCGGCAACGGCTCGGGCTGGCCCGGGCCCTGCTTACCGACCCGCGCGTGCTGATCCTGGACGACGCGACCTCGGCGATCGACACCGTCACCGAAGCCGCGATCCACGACACGCTGCGCGCGGTCACCGCCGAACGCACCACGTTGCTCATCGCGCACCGCCGGTCGACACTGCAACTCGCTGACCGGATCGCGGTGATGGATCAGGGCCGAGTGGTCGACGTCGGCACCGAGGAGGAACTGCTGGCGCGGTGCGCACTGTTCCGCGAACTGGTCGCCGGTCCGGACGACGACGTCGAAAAGCCGCACCGTTGCGACAATCTTGAGCCGGGCGCGGACGGCACCACGGCAGTCCTGTGGCCAAACGACGACCGCGACGAGGTCGACGCGCTCGCGGAAGCCGCGCAGTCCCGCGGCGGCATGCCAGGCGGCGGCAGCGGGTTCGCGGGCAGCGGCGGCGCTGACGTGCCACCTACTCCGGAACTGCTGGAAGGCGTCCGCCGGCTGCCTCCGGCTACCGACCGGCCCCGGCTGTCCGATGTGGACGTCACGGCCTCGGACCCCGGCTTCAAGCTGTCCCGGATCCTTCGTCCGGTGCGGTGGCCGCTCATCGGCGTGATCGGTCTGGTCGCGGCGGACGCACTGGCCTCGCTCGCACTGCCCGCGCTGTACCAGCGCGGGGTCGACCACGGCGTCCTGCCCGGCGTGGCGAGCGTCGTGTGGCTGCTGGCCGGGATCGGCGCGGTGGTGGTGGCGGCCGACTGGTTCGTGGTGCGCTGGCAAACCCGGCTCACTGCCCGCGTCGGCGAGACGGTGCTGTACTCGCTGCGCGTGCGCAGTTACGCACACCTGCAACGACTTGGGCTGGACTACTACGAGCGCGAACTGTCCGGCAAGATCATGACCCGGATGACCACGGACGTCGACGCGTTGTCGACGTTCCTGCAAACCGGCCTCGCCACCGCAGTCGTCAGCGCGCTCACGTTGGTGGGCATCACGGTCGCGCTGCTGGTCACCGATGCCGCGCTGGCCGGGTACGCGCTGGCCATGCTGCCGATCCTGCTCGTAGCCACCCTGATCTTCCGGCGGGTCGCGTCGCGTGCGTACAGCGAGGCGCGCGAGAAGGTAAGCGTCGTCAACGCGGACATGCAGGAGAACGTCAGCGGTCTGCGGGTCGCCCAGGCGTACACGCGCGAAGAGCGTTCGGCGGAGGTGTTCGCGTCGCGCAGTGACGACTACCGCCGGTCGCGACTGCGGGCGCAGCGGTACATCGCGACATACTTCCCGCTCGTCTCGTTGCTGTCGGATCTGGCGACCACCACGGTGCTGGTCGTCGGCGCCCACCGCGTCGCAGGCGGCACCCTCGAAGCCGGTGTGCTGCTCGGATTCTTGCTGTACCTGCAGCAGTTCTTCTCGCCGATCCAGCAACTGTCCTCGGTGTTCGACGGCTACCAGCAGGCCCGCGTCGGCCTGAGCCGCATCGGCGACCTGCTGCGCACGCCGACGTCGGTGCCTCCGGCCGAGAAACCGGTCGAACTGCCCGCACACCTGTCCGGCGAAGTGCGGTTCAAGGACGTCGATTTCTCCTACACCGGCGCGGAAAAGCCCGCGCTGGAGAACCTGACGCTCGACGTCGCGGCAGGCGAAACCGTCGCGCTGGTCGGCGCGACCGGCGCGGGCAAGTCCACCGCGGTGAAGCTCGTCGCGCGCTACTACGACGCCACCGGCGGCGCGGTCTTGATCGACGGTGTCGACGTCCGCGAGTACGACCTGCCCGCACTGCGCGCCCGGATGGGCGTGGTACCGCAGGAAGCGCACCTGTTCTCCGGCACCGTCGCGGACAACGTGCGGTACGGCCGCCCCGGCGCCACCGATGCGGAAGTCGAGGCAGCCGTGCGCGCCGTCGGCGCCCTGGACGGAGTCGCCGCGCTGCCCGCCGGTTTCCGGCAGCCAGTAGGCGAACGCGGCCGCTCCCTGTCCGCCGGACAGCGGCAACTCGTCGCACTCGCCCGAGCCGAGCTGGTCGACCCGGACGTGCTCCTGCTGGACGAAGCCACCGCCGCACTGGACCCAGCCACCGAAGCCACAGTCCTGCGCGCCACCGAACACCTCGCCCGGCGCCGCACCACCTTCGTAGTCGCCCACCGCCTGGCAACCGCCGCGAAGGCCGACCGGATCGTGGTACTCGACCACGGCCGCATCGTCGAGCAGGGCACCCACCCCGAGTTGGTCGCCGCGGACGGCCACTACGCACGGCTGTGGGCTTTGGGGTGAGCCAGCAGATCTTGTGAGCTGTCCCCTCGCGGACCGTCGCAGGGGCGGGCATCGGAGACAACGGCTTCCCGGTCGCGGCGTTGCTGGCTCAGGACCGTTGCCGCGGTCGATGACGGACAAGGGCGTCGTGGCCGGTCCCGGATCCGAGACCGGCCACGACCCGCTACGTCGGTTCCCCCGAGGCGGTCAAGGCCGTAGCGACTCGGCCCCGTTGATCCGTTCGACGAGCTCGTCGCGGTACTCCCGCACCGCCTGAAACTCCGGTTCGTCGCCGGTCGCCCGCTTCAGCGCGCCTTCCAGGATCTTCAGCCCCTGGTGCTCGTCGCCGTGCGCGTCCGCCTGCCGCGCGGCGTTCTCCAGTGCTTTCGCGAGCTTGGTCCGCGCCTCGGGTTGCTTGCCTTTCTGGTTGATCCGGATCCCATTGCCGCCCGGATCGACGACGGTGAACCCGGTGTAGCGGTCGTTGCGCAGCCGCGGCCGGGTCATCCGCGGGATACCGGAGATGAGCAGTTTTCCGTGCACAGAACGCATCCCGGCCGCGAAGGCCTCGAACAGCCCGCCGATGTCCGGCACGATGACCAGGCACGTGCTGTACGACTGTGCCGGGTCGTAGCCGTCCATGCCGAAGAAGTGCAGATTGATGTCTTCCCGGCGCACCGCGACGTACGGGTTCGGCCGCGTCTGCCGATAGGTGATCTCGAAGCCGAGCATCTGGTAGAACGACGCGATCTCGTCGATGGAGGGGCAGGGCAGGAGCGGAATGGTCAGTTCGTTCGCCACCGCCCGAACCTAGGCCCGAACTCGCCGAAACGACACGGAGCTATTTGCTCATGCGAATAACTTGCCCGGCAAAGTCGCGCTGCACGTCGGTGGGGACCTGCTGTTCGCGCTGTCCGGGACGAGCGATCTCACGGCGTGCGTGGCATCTCGGACTTGCGCGCACCGGAAATCCGCGCCATTCCCGAGGATCCGTGCTGCCGCGGTTCAGGGCAGCTCGCGCCAGCGGAGGTCGCCCCAACCTGCTGAGGCGACGTCGGCCAGCTCGGCCCAGCGGGTAGTCCCGGGGCGGACGTGCGTGTCCGAGCCGATGGACCACTCGGGCGCTTCCGGCTCGACGTGCTCGAACTCGTCGATGCCGGACGGGGTTCGCCACACCGCGGTGCAGGAATCGCACATCAGCACGACCTTGCCGTGTTCGGTGACAAGCGGGCGGATCAAACCCTGGTCCCAGAACGACGGGCATTCGACCAGCCACATCGCGTCACCACCGCCTCGCACCTCGGAAATCGCTGCGGCCCGGTGAGGCCGCAGCCTTTCGACAGCACAACACCGGTCAGTGAACGAGTCGCTACGCAGATCCCAACTCAGCCGTAACAGGCGTGGACGTCCTTGCCCCGCACCGCTCACGTGAGTGACACGGCCCGCGATATCGACTGCCAAGCCGCCACCGCGCGCAACACACCGGCGGACGACACGCGGTTCGTGTCCAACCGACCCGGCTCGCCACGGTGGAAGGCACCTGCGCACCCAACGCCTTCCGGCGAGCTCGCACCACACGAATCGCCTCCGCCCAACAGACGACACCCGTTGCGGCACACCACTCATCCCGCGCGCCCAAGCCCTCCCCGCAAACTCCCACCGCACACGAAACGCACTGGCAAACCACTCACCCGGAAAACCGGCACCGCCACGCGATTCGCGGCCGTCCGCCTAACCAGACCGCCACCATCACCCCGCCATCTCCAACGCTCCCCGGCAAGCCGCCACTGCGGTGAGATCCGCGTCCGGGCCTCCAGCTCGCGCGGGCAGCATCGCCAGTACCGAAGCCTCCTTCGCTCGCACCGTCGGATGGATGCGTGCGGCCTTGGCCAGCAACTGCGACGGCCCTGTCTCCACCAGCACCCGTCGGCCCGCAACCGAGAGCGGCGAATCCGGATCCAGCAGCGTGCCCAATGCGGGCCAGAACCGCACCGGTTCTACCGGGTGCGAAGCCCAGTAGGAAGGATCTGTCGCCTCCGTATCGGTGAGCAGGCGGCCGGTGTAGCCCGACACTATCGGGATCTTCGGCGGCGATGGCTGTGCGGCAGCGACCGACGGGAGACACCGGGCGGCAGCTTCGGCCAAGGCAGGGCTGTGGAAGGCCGACGTCGCGGGGACCCGGAGGCAAGTCCGCCCCTCGGCGCGCAACTTCGCCGAGGCCTCCGCCAACGGCGCTTCCGGGCCGGAGAGGATCAGCTGGCGGGGAGCGTTGATCGCGCCGATCACAACCTCATCGGTCAGGACCGAGGCGACCTCCTCGACGGTCGCGGCTACGGCGAGCATTCCGCCTGCGGAGGCGGACGCCAGTTCCTGCACCCGGTGCCACATCAGCTCGGCAGCGGCGGGGACTTCGAAGACACCGGCCAGAGTCGCGGCGGCTACTTCGCCGACGCTGTGGCCCAGCAAAGCGGCTGGTTGCACGCCCCAGGAAAGGATCATCCGGCCCAGGGCGTGGCCTACGGTGAACAGCAGGATCTGCGAGCGGGTGACGTGGTCAAGAGGAACAGCGGGCGAATCGCTCAGCCAGTCGGCGCGGACGGCGGGGCCCTCGGGGCCCAACGCGGCGAAGACTTCGTCTACCGCATCAGTGAAGACGTCGTCGTGACCGTACAGGCCGGCGGCCATTCGGACGTGCTGCGAGCCTTGGCCCGGGAACAGCAGTGCGACCTCGGTCATCAAACGAAACTCCTTCCGCCCCGAGACACCGGAAGCACCGGAAACAAACCGGATCGTCGGGCACGGCGGTCGACGGCTGCTCGACCCCCGCTGGACCGCCAGGTCGAGTCCGTTCCCACAGGCTGTCGAGGGCTCGCCGGAAGGGTGGCGGCATGAGATTCGACGGGCTGTACCTCGCCGGGCTCGGGAGCTGGCTGCCACCGGCGACGACGAGCGCCGAAGCGGTGCGGAGCGGGCAATGCTCAGCCGAGACGGCGCGCAAAAGCGAGATGGAATCGGTCCTCGTCGCACCTGACGGGATCGCGCCGCCGGAGATGGCGGCTCGGGCCGCGCGAGTCGCCTTGGAGCGGTCCGGGGTGGCGCGTGGCGACATCGCGGTGTTGCTGCACGCGACGTTGTTCCATCAAGGGTACGACCTGTGGTCGCCTGCCGCGTACGTCCAGCGGGCAGCGGTCGGCGGGACCTGTCCGGCGATCGAGGTTCGGCAGGTTTCCAACGGCGGAATGGCAGCGCTCGACCTCGCGGCCAGTTACCTTCTCGCGGACCCGGCTCGGCAGGCGGCGTTGATCACCGCGGCGGATCGCTTTGACGGGCCCGATTTCGACCGCTGGCACAGCGATCCGGGGACGGCGTACGCCGATGGCGGGACGGCGATGGTGCTGTCCCGCGTCGGCGGGTTCGCGCGGTTGCGCAGCCTGGCGGTGGTCAGNGTGGTCAGCGGACCTGAGCTGGAAGGCATGCACCGTGCGGGGGCGGCGTTCGGTGAGGTCGAGATGCGGACTCGGCAGCTGGTCGATCTGGACGCGCACAAACGATCATACCTGTCCGAAGCCGGAATGTCACAGACCCTCGCGGCCATTCTCGACGGGCAGCGCGAGGCGTTGAAGCGCGCGCTGAGCGACGCCGAGCTGGAACTGTCCGATGTGGACCGGCTGGTGCTGCCGCACTTCGGGAGGCGGCGGCTGGTGTCGAACTACCTGCGGCACATGGACGTTCCGCTCGAACGAACCACGTGGGACTTCGACAGCAAGATCGGCCATCTCGGCGCGGGCGACCACATCGTCAGCCTGGAAAACTTGGTGCGTACCGGCGGGTTGCAGCCGGGGCAGACGTGCCTGCTGATGGGCGTCGGCGCGGGATTTTCGTGGAGCAGTGCGGTGATCGAGCTTCTTGAGAAGCCCGAGTGGGCTGACTAGCGAGCACCAGGAAAGGCCCCGCGAGAGGAGGAATCGCGGGGCCTTTTCTCGCGCGGAAAGCTACTCGACGATAGCGACCGCGCGAGCCCATCCGGCACCGGCACCGGCCAGTTTCACCGGGAAGCACGACAGCGTGAAACCGTGCGCCCGCGGCAGTTCGGCCAGGTTCGCCAGCCGTTCGATCTGGCAGTACTCCCGGTCGCGTCCGCGCATGTGCGCCGGCCACAGCACCGACTTGTCGCCGGTCCGCTGGTAGGTCTCGATGATGTGCGTGAACGGCGCGTCGAGGCTGAACGCGTCCGTGCCGATCACGCGGACCCCGAAGTCCAGCAGCAGGTCCAGCCCGGACTGGTCGAGGCCGACGAACTCGGTGAAGTACTTCGGCGTACCGGCGTGCTGATCGGCTCCGGTGTGGAGCAGGACGATGTCCAGCTCCTTCGGCTGATAGTCCACACGGGACAGTTCGGCGCGCACGTCGTCCGCGGTGAGGACGCCCGGCGCGCGACCGGTGAAGTCCAGGACCACGGCGGGACGGTGGAACCAGTCGACCGGCATCTGGTCGATCGTGCGCGGGGCCGAACCGTACGACGTGGCGTCGCCGTAGTGCGCCGGCGCGTCGATGTGCGTGCCGGTGTGCGTGGTCAGCGACACCGTGTCGTTCGTCAGGAACTCGGCGTCCCGCAGTACTTCCGGGTCGAGGTCCATGCCGAAGTGCTCGCGCATTTCCGACACCAGGTGCTTGGCCCCGTCCTGGGCGGACATGGTGACCAGCGACAGCGGCTCGGGCTCCCAGCCTGCCGGGTCGATCGGGGAGGACAGGTCAATCAGCTGCAACGGAGTTCTCCTTATCGTCAAGACCGCAGGCCGAGGCCGCCGTCCGCGGTGATCACCTGGCCGTGGATCCAGCTCGCTTCCGGCGCGCTCAGCAGCGCGACGACATCGGCGACGTCGGCGGGCGTGCTCAACCGTCCGGCGGGGGTGCGAGCCGCCAGGACCTGCACCATCTCGGGCTGGGTGGTCTCGTCGCCCTTGTCCAGCTTCGCGGTCGTGACGGCGTTGACCGTGATGCCGCGCGGGGCCAGCTCGACCGCCAGGTAGCGCACGAGCGATTCGAGCGCGGCCTTCGCGACGCCCAGCGCGACGTAGCGCGGGATGACCCGCTGCGCGCCGGAGCTGGAAACGGCAAGCACGCGACTACCTGGCTTGAAGTGTTCGAGAAGCGCGGGAACCAAGCGCAGCAACGGATTCAGCGCGGCGGCCACGTCGGTGTGCAGGTCGGCGACCGACGCTCCGGCAGCGGGCATCGGATGCCACGACGCGGCGTTGTGCACCAGGACGTCCAAGCCGCGACCGGCCGCCGAAACAGCGGCGGCCAGCTGCGCGGAACCGTCCTCAGTGGATGGATCGGCGCGGATCAGCGACGCCGAACCGGGAAGCCCCTCAAGGCTCGCGAGAGCGGCTTTGGCGGCTTCGTCGTCGTGTGCGTAGTCGAGCAGGACGTGCGCGCCGCTCGCGCAGAATTTGCGGGCGATGGCCAGCCCCAGCCCCTTGGTGGCGCCGACCACCAGGACGCTGCGGCCGGCCAGACCGAGCTCGCTCACGCCGACGCCTCGGAGACCGTCGAGTAGAGGTCCGCCTCGACGTCGACCAGCTCGACGAACTTCTTCACGTGCGCCTGGAACTCCGGGCTGGTCACGACGGCCTTGTGCGCGTTCGCGTCGACCCACTGGCCGATGTTCAGATACACCTTGGGATCGCGCAGCGACCGCACCATCTGGTAGGCGACGAACCCGGGCTGCTCGGCCATGTACTGCGCGTGCTCGGTGAAGACCTTCTCGAACTCTTCCGGCTCACCCTTGACGGTGAACTTGCTGATGAACGTGACCACGGTATCGGCTCCTAGCAGTGCGGTTCCGGGATTCTGGCTGCCGCGCACGGAGGACAGCGCCTCGCGCAGCTCGCGGCGGACGAGCTTGCCGTTGGGCGAACGCGGGATCGCCCTGGTCAGCTCGACGTGCTCGATGTGCTTGTAATACGGCTGCGCGGCGTTGATCTCCGCGGCGATCTCTTCCGCGCGCGGCACCCACTCGTCGCCGGCCGGGACGATCAGCGCGGCCGCCACCGCGCCGGCGAACTCGTCCGGCTGGTCGACCACCGCGCAGTCGGCCACGCCGGGGTGGCGCAGCAGCTCGGCCTCGATTTCGGTGGGCGAGATCAGCCAGTTGTCGCGTTTGAAGACGTCCTTGATGCGGTCGACCAGGAACAGGTACCCGTCCTCGTCCAGGCAGCCGACGTCGCCGGTGGGCAGCCAGCCGTCCGCGCCGATGCCGTCGCCGTCCGGGCGGCCGAGGTAGCCGCGCATCACCTGCGGGCCGCGCACCTCGACTTCGCCGCGTTCACCAGCCGGGAGCGGCTCCCGAGTCGTCAAATCGACGACGCGCACCTCGGTGTCGCGCACCACCTGGCCGACCGAACCCGGGCGCGGTGCCGCCGGGCCGTCGGACAGCACCAGCGGAGCGGTTTCGGCGAGGCCGTAACCCTGCACGACCGGGATGCCGAACTGCGCGCGGAGGGTTTCCGCGTGCACCGGGGACAACGCCGAACCGCCGGACAGGATGACCTCGCAGCCGGGCAGTTTCAGGTCCGCCAGCCGCGAGTCGGTAGCGAGCCGCGCCAGGCGGAACGGCATTGAATAGTAGTGCGTCACCCCCGCCGCGAGAGCGATCGTGGCCACCGGATCCGGCACCAGGCAGAGCACCTGGGTGGCGCCGGCGATCAGCGCGGAGTTCAGGTGCATCGGGTGGTAGCTGGGCAGGTGGTTGAACGTCACCGACGTTCCGGTCACCCCGTGCGCGTCGGCGACCTGCACCGCGTTGACCGCGATATTGCGGTGGGTGAGCCGCACGCCCTTCGACTGACCGGTGGTGCCGCTGGTGAAGTGGATGCACGCGACCGCGTCCGGCTCCAGTTCCACCGGCGCACCGACCGGGCCTGCCGCCAAAGCAGCGACCGACGCAGCGCGGTCCGGATTCCCGAAGCACAGCAGGTGTTCCGGCGTCGCGGAGGCACGAGCGACCGCTGCGGTCATCGAGTCGTTCAGCACCGCGGCAGCGGCAGCGGACTCGGTCAGCACCCGGCCGAGATCGCCTTCCCGCAGCAGCGGGCTCAACGGCAGCACGACGTTTCCGCTGCGCAGCGTGCCGTAGTAGGCGATCGCGAACTCCGGGTGCAGCACCGACGACATCGCGACGACCGAACCAGCCGACCCGATCCGATCCGCCAGTGCGGCCGCGAACCCGGACGCGGCCCGGTCGAGTTCAGCGAACGTCAGGGCTGTCTCGCCGAGCCGTACCGCGATCTGGTTCGGGCTGTTCTCCGCGAGGATGCGCAGCGCGTCCGGCAGCAACGGCGTGTCGAGCAGCGACGCGACCGGGAGGACACCGTCAGCCATCGGCGCGTTCCTCCGCCCAGCCCTTGGCGAGGTTCAGCGTCGCGGTGCTGTTGGTACCCAACGCATTGCGCACGAAAGCCTTCGCGTCCTCGACAGTCTTGCCTTCGCCGAGGATCTTCTCCACCGCGTCGCGCTTGATCACCACGGTGTGCTCGGACGTCGCACGCACCCCGCCACCCGGCTGCGGCACGATCGTCCACAGTCCGTTGTGGACGGTCATCAGCGCGGGCAGCACCTGCTGCTTGTATGCGATGGCGTGCTCGTCGTCGAAGCACACACGCACCGACTTCGTGGTGTGCACGGCACCGGTCGCGGTCTTGGTGTCCATCTCCATGACCTGCAGACCCGGGGTTTCCTCGGTCAGGTCGAGCCGCTGGACGTGCGGCAGCCGTTCCGGCCACAGGTCCGACCGGTAGAGGAACTCATACACCGCCGCCGCGTCCGCGTCGATGTCGACGCTGTCGGCGAACACCGTGGTGAGTTCTTCGGTTTCGGCGATGCCTTCCGCGATGCCGCGGAGATTCTCCAGCTCGTGCTCGCTGTTGCGGTCGACCGCCTTGCTCACCCATTCGACGTTCTCCGGCAGGTCCCGCACCGCGCTGAACGCGTGCTCCAGGACGACCGTGCACGAGTTCGGGCCGCCGGGCTGGATGTTCCACGCCCCGGTCATCGACGCGACCGGATGCTGCGAAACCTCCTGGCGGAAGTCGATGCGCAGGCCGTCCTCGTCCAGGTCGCGGCGCGAGGTCCAGGTCTTGGGCTCGTCGTTCGCGGTAGCCCACAACCGGATTCGCTCAGTGGTGCCGTCGCGTTCGAGCTGGCGTGCGTGGACCGTCGGGCCGAAGTAGACCGGCCAGCGGGTCACGTCGGCGAGCAGCGCGTACACGGCCGAGGCGGGCGCGGCGACGTCGATCTTGTGTTCGGTCTCGTAGATCCGGAGTGGTGCAGCCACGTGCTCGGTCCTCTCAGTAGTTGCCAAGCCCGCCGCAGACGTTGATCGCCTGCCCGGTCATGGACGCCGCGGTGTCGGTGACGAGGTAGCCGACGAGGCCCGCCACCTCCTCCGGAGTGGAGTACCGGCCGAGCGGGATCTTCGCGGTGAACTTCTCCAGCACGGCTTCCTCGGTGGTGTCCCACGCCTTCGCGTAGCGGCCGCGGATCGCCTGTGCCATCGGGGTCTCGACGTAACCGGGGCACACCGCGTTGACCGTGACCCCGGTCTTGCCCAGTTCGAACCCGAGCGCCTTGGTGAAGCCGACGACACCGTGCTTGGACGCCGAATACGGCGCGCCGAGCACCACGCCCTGTTTGCCCGCGGTGGACGCGATGTTGATGACCCGGCCCTTGTCCTTGGCCAGCATCCCGCCCTTGGTGAGCACCTCGCGGGTCATCAGGAACACGCTGTTGAGGTTCGTGTTGATCACGTCGAACCACAGCTCGTCCGGGATTTCCGCGGTCTGCCCGCCGCCGCTGCGGCCCGCGTTGTTGACCAGGACGTCGATCGGGCCGTACCGGTCCACCGCGGCTGAAACCAGCGACTGGATGTCGTCCTTCTCGCGGACGTCGCAGGTGCTGCCGTCCACGTCCAGTCCCTCGGCGCGCAGGTCCCGCACCGTGTCGTCGACGGATCCCTGGGTACGGGCGCAGAAGTACACCTGGTAGCCCTGCTGCGCCAGCGATCGGGTCACCGCGAGCCCGATCCCGCTGGTGCCGCCGGTGACCAGCGCTACGCCCCGGCTCTGTTCGGTCATCGTGTCCCTCCTGGGTTGCTCGGCGCGCGGAACAGGTCCGCGCGCACGTCGCGCGGGCGAGCTCCGAACGCGACGAGATTGAGGATCTTGCGGAAGATCGGGGTGTGCGGCAGCAGCTTCGCGATCACCGGTCGCACCGCGTCCACGATCCGGCCGGAGGACAGCATTCCCTTGTTCTGCCTCGACTGGAGCGTGAACACGGTGTCCACCGCGGCGCGTCGCTCGGCTTCGAAGCCGGCGAGCGCGGCCGGTCGGTTGTCTTTCGCAGCGACGGCGGCGACGAGTTCGGGGTGCAGCGCGACGGCGTCCGCGATGGCCAGGTTGATGCCCTGTGCGCCGATCGGGCTGTGCGTGTGCGCCGCGTCGCCGATGAGCACGAGGCCCGGCCGGACCCATTCCTGCGCACGGCCGGAAAACACGTCCAGCGGCGACAGTTCGGACAGCGCGGTCACTTGCTCTCGAATCAGGTCCGCGTGCTGCGGGACCGCGGCGATCAGCTGCTCCCGGACGTGCTCGATGCCCTTGGCGGCCACCGTCTTGTAGCTGCCCTTCGCCAGCGTCCAGCCAATCTGGACGCGGTCCGGGTAGGAATCGTGCACCAGCACCGGATCGGCGGCGGTGCGGTGAATGCGGACCGCGCTGGTGCGCCGCTCCGGGGCGATCAGCTTGAACCACACGACGTCGTGCTCGAACTTCTCGAACTTGTCGTAGCCGATCCCGGCGAGCGAGCGAGTCTTCGAGTACCGGCCGTCCGCGGCAACCACCCAGCGAGCGCGCACCTGCGTCTCGCCGTCGCCGGAGCCGCAGCGGATCCCGGTCACCGCGCCGTTCTCCTCCAGCAGCGCCCGGGTCGAGCAGCCGCTGAGCAGACGGAAGCCCGGCGTCGCCTTGCATTCGCCGAGCAAGCGCTCCAGCAGGAGCCGCTGCGGCAGGCTGAGCAAATGGTCATCCGGCGCGGGAAGCGTCTGGTAGTCGATGTCGAGCAGCGTGCGTTCCCCTTGCACCAGCTGGAAATGGCGCATCGGGTAACCGCCGAGGCCGTCGAGGACGCCGAGTTGGTCAAGCGTGCGCAGCGCACCGGGCTGGATGATCTCGCCGCGGTATTCGCGGTCCAGCGACGCGCTGCGCTCCGCGACCACGACGTCCACTCCGGACCGGGCGAGCAGCAGCGCCAGCACCAGACCCGCCGGTCCGCCACCGGACACGCACACGTCCGCTTCGATCTCGCGCACTCGATCCCTCCCGCTGTCGCACCGCCTCGGCCCACCCTCCAGCGAGCCGGTCCAAAACGGCTCGACGCACAGTCGGCCGTCCCGCGCGAGTGGTCCACGAGGGGACTTTGAGCCGGCCGCGCGACTGTCGGACGACACGCGGCCGACGAGGAGGAAACGGTGGCGACAACCGCGCACCCGCGGGTGAAAATGGAGCTGTACCACCAGGTTCAGGCCTTTTACGCCAAGCAGATGCAGCTGATGGACGACGGCGACGTGGAACCGTGGGCGGAAACGTTCACCGCGGACGCCACTATCGCGAACAACGCCAACCCGGCCCCGGCCACGGGGCGGGAGTTGATTTTGAAGGTGGCTCGGAAGCTAGCCGCCGACGTTGTTTCGCGAGGGGTTCAGCATCGGCATTGGACTGGGATGCTGGTGGTCACAGAGGACAGTGCGGATCAAGTGCGCACGCAGTTGTACGCGATGGTCGCCGAGATTCCCGCTGGGGGTGAGGCTCGGTTGTGGCGTAGCACGTTTTGCCGGGACACGTTGGTTCGCGGGGCGGGCGGGTGGCAGGTCGCCCGCCGGGTGGTGACTCATGACGATATTCAGGGTTCTCGATCGGAGGAGCAGGCGTGACTGTGTCGGGCGAGTTGTATCAGGAGATTCAGCAGTATTACGCGTGGCAGATGCAGTTGCTTGACCAGGCTCGTACTGATGAGTGGGCCGATACTTTCACCGAGGACGGGGTTTTCGCGGCTAATGCCGCGCCGGAGCCGGTTAAGGGTCGTGCCGCTATTGCCGCGGCTTCGGCGGCTACGCATCGGCAGCTGGCCGAGGTGCATGAACTGCGGCGGCATTGGCTGGGGATGCTGACTGTCTCCCCGGGCGCTTCAGCGGACGAGCTGCATACTCGGTGTTATGCGTTGATTATTGCTACGCGTAAGGGCGGGGAGCCTCGGATTCACTGCAGTACGTTGTGTGAGGATCAGCTGGTTCGGGTTGACGGGGCTTGGCTCGTTAAATACCGGACTGTTTCTCGGGATGATATTCGTTGAGCTGAGCCGGCCTTCGGCCGGAAAAGATGGTTGCGCCGGGGCACCTTGGCTGTTGCGTAGGCGGGTTGCGGTTTAGCAGCGTACGTGGTTCTCGCCCTGCCGACTGACTCGCAGCGCGATGGTGAGGTCCGCCCGAGCAAGCCACGCAGCCGACGCTGGGGACGGCAGGCGGGTCGTGAGGGGAGCCCTGAGGGAATCTGATTCCCTCAGGGTTCCCCTTACCGACATCTCGCGCAGTTAGCGGGTCATGTCCGAGCCGCCGTTGACTGAGACCACTGTGCCTGCGATGTAGCCTGCTTCTTCGCTGGTGAAGAAGGCGACCATGGCCGCTACGTCTTCCGGTTCTGCCGCGCGGCCCGCTGGGATGCGCTTTTCGAAGGCGGCGAACCAGTCCGGCGGGGCCTCGCCCAGGGCGTCGGTGCGGGTCAGGCCGGGAGAAACCACGTTTGCCACTACGCCGTTGGGGGCGCCTTCGCGGGCGGCGAACTTGGCGTAGGAGATCAGGGCCGACTTTGCCGCGGCGTGCGCGACTACCTCTGCGCCTACTGGACCCTTGCTTGCTTCTGCCGCCAGGTAGACGATGCGGCCGTAGCCCTGGTCCTTCATCAACTGCCACACCGCGCGGGTGGGGTGGAAGGCCGCTGCCAGTTCGTCGTTCACCTTCGCGGAGAACGTTTCCCACGGGATTTCCGCGACCGAGCCTTGAGCCAGTCCGACGTTGGCGTTGCAGACCAGTGCGTCCACGCGGCCGTATGCTTCGACGGTCGCGGCCACCAGTGCTTGCGCGCCCTCCTCGTTGCGGACGTCGGCTCCTACTGCGATCGCTTCGCCGCCGGCGGCGGTGATGGCCGCTACCGCTTCTTCCGCGGCCTCTTTGGACGTCAGGTAGTTGATCACCACCCGGTCGCCTCGTGCGGCCAGCCGTTCCGCGATGCCGCGGCCGATTCCGCGTGCCGCACCGGTCACCACCGCGACGCGGCGTACCTGGTCTTCCACCCGCTGCTCCTCGGTTTCGGGCTCCCGGCTTCTCCGGGTGCCGTTTCTGCCAATGTATCGGCTGAAACCGTTGCCGCGACACCGCCTTCAGAGATCTTCGAGAACCTTTTGAACGGCGGCGGCGAGCATCGGAGGACTACCCGAAACGGCTGAGGAGACAACCCGGATGCCCGACGATCCCGCGCGCGCGAAAACGCCGCAGCTCGAGCTGATGAATCTCATCATCGGCGACTGGAAAGCCCGCGCCGTCTACACGGCGGCCGAACTCGGCTGGCCCGACCGGCTCGCCGACGGGCCCCTTACGGCCGCTCAGGTGGCCGCTGCCTCGGGCACAGATCCCGTTGCCACCCACCGGTTCCTGCAGTACCTCACCGCACTGGGCGTGTTCCGCGAGGAGAACGGCTCATTCTCCCTCGCCGAACTCGGCGAGCTGTTGCGCAGCGACCGGGACGACTCCCTGCGGCCGTATACGCTCATCGCGGGCTCCGAATTCCATCGCGCCTGGACTGACATCGCCTCCGCCGTGCGAACCGGACAAAATGCTTTCGAAGGCGCATTTCAGTCTAGCTTCTTCGAGTACCTCTCCGCAAACCCCGAACGCGGAAAACTTTTCGACCGCGCGATGGCGGGCAACACGGCGTTGTTCGACGCGCTGCCCGGAGCCTACGACTTCGGTGCGCACCAGCGATTTGTCGATGTCGGCGGCGGCAGTGGCGAGCTGGCGGTCCGGCTGCTCGCCGCGCACCAGCACCTCCACGGCACGGTCTACGACGCCGAACAGTCCGCTGAGGCCGCGAAAAAGGCCATCGCGGACGCTGGTCTCACCGAGCGATGCGAGGTGGCGTCCGGGGACTTCCTGGAGTCCGTTCCCGAAGGCGGCGACGTCTATCTGCTCGCTCGAGTGCTGGTGAACTGGCCGGACGAGGACTGTGCGCGGATCCTGGCGAACTGCGCGGCGGCGGCCGCTCCGGGGACGCGGTTGCTGCTGGTGGAGCGGGTTTCCGGGCCGGGTGTCGACAACGCACTGCTGCTTTCGCACGACACCCTGATGTACGTGCTCTTCGGCGGGGGCGGGATCCGCTCCAGCGCGGAAGTGACCCGGCTGCTTGAGGAAGCCGGGTTCGCGCTGGACGCGATCACTCCGCTGCCGCAGGAGTTCTCGCTGATCACCGCCACCCGCCGAAACTACTCCTAATCAGACCACAGCCACGGCCGAATGACTTCGCTGCGACGGTCACGTGCCGCTTCAGGGTCAGCCTGCTTCTGGCCGGATCAGGAAAAGCTCAGGCCCGGGAACGCGTCAGGAAACCTCAGCCGCCTGCCGTTCCCGGGCCGGCACCACCACGAGCACCACGATCGCTGCCAGCACCGCGGCACCGGCGGCAGCGAGGGCCGTCGTGCGCATCGCGACCGAGAACGCGTCCGCGCCCGCGGCGAACAGGTCAGCGCCCTGGTTGCCGCCCAGGCCCGCCGCGGCGGCCTTCGTCGCTTCGATCGAATCGCCCGCGGCGGCGCGAGACTGCGCCGGCAGCACCGACAACGCCGGCTCAACCCCGTTGCGGTACACGACAGTCAGCAGCGAACCCAGCACCGCGATGCCGATCGCGCCACCGATGCTGCGGCCCATGTTCGTCAGCGCCGAACCGACCCCCGCGCGCTCGCGCGGCACCGCCGACATGATCGTGGTGGTCGCGGGCGGCATCACGTTGGCCATCGCCAAACCGACCAGGAAGTCGGCGACGAACACCGGCCACAACGGACTGTTCTGGTCCAGCAGCGCGAAGATCGCCACGCCGGCAGCCAGCAGCAGCAAGCCGCCGACCAGCACGGTTTTGGCGCCGAACTTCGCCGACAGCGTCGCCGAGCGCGGCGAGAACACCGCCAGGGCCAGTGCCAGCGGGAGAATCGCCAAACCGGTCATCAGCGGGCTCACGCCGAGCACGCTCTGCAGGTAGAAAATCAGGAAGAACGGCACGCCGAAGTTCACGAAGAACGCGAGCGTCACCGCACTGGTCGCGCCCGCGACCCGGCGATCCGACACCAGCCGCAGGTCCAGTGCGGGAGCCGCGGACCGCAGTTCCACCAGGATGAACACGACCAGCAGCACCACGCCGAGCACCAGCGGGAGGTACACCCGCGGATCGGCGATCGTGGCCAGGTTGCCCGCCTGGATGATTCCGTAGACGAGCGCGGTGCTCCACGCGACCGACAGCACCACCCCGGGCACGTCGAGCTTGCGCGCGGTCGAAGTGGACTCCGGGACCATCAGCACGGTCAGCACGATCGCGGCGAGCACGATCGGGCCGTTCACCAGGAAAATCGAGCCCCACCAAGCGAACTGGATGAGGAAGCCGCCAAGCACCGGGGCCACCACGGCCGCGATGCCGGCGGCGGACACCCAGTACCCGATGGCGCGCGGGCGCTCCTTGTCGCCGAACACGTGCGAGATGGTCGCGAGCGTGGTCGGCGGGATCGCCGCTCCGCCCGCGCCCATCACGACGCGCCACAGCACCAGTTCGCCGGGTGAGTGCGCGAACGCCGCCAGCACGCTGGAGACGCCGAACACCACGAGTCCGATCAGGAGCACCTTCCGGTGCCCGAGCCGGTCCCCCAGCACGCCCCACGCCAGCAGCAGACCGGCGTACACGAGGGTGAACCCGTTGACCACCCACTGCAGCTGGTCCGCGGACGCGCCGAGCCCGCCGACCGGATCGGCGAGCGCGCGGAAGGCGATGGTCACGATCGTCGCGTCCAGCACGGTGAGCAAAAAGGACGTCAGCAGCACCGCGAGGATCGCCCAGCGGCGCGGGTTCAGGGCAGGCTCGGACACCTGTCCTCCTTCGGAAGGCTTTGGCGGAATTCCCCTTACACCGCGGAACCGAGCCTGCTGTTCACCAGTTCGACCAGAGCGCGCGGCGTGTCGATGTCGACCACCGTTTCGTCCGGCAGCTCGACTCCGTAGTCGCGCTGGAGCATACTCGCGGTCTCCATCAGTGCGAGCGAGTCATAGCCCAATTCGGCGAACGGAATGTCGCGCGCGTCGGCGGTTTGTGCCATTTCGTCGCTCTCTCCGGCGCAGCGGCGGATGATCTCCATCAGATCTTCGTAGGTCAGCTCGCGCATGATCGCTCCTCCTGCCGCGCGAAAGCGGCTGTCAGTGGGTTCTTCTTGCTGGACAAAGCTTTGCGGTTCGGCCGTTCGGGTGATCTTGAAAAGTCTTCCCTCACACTCCGCGCAACACCAGCGCGGCGTTGTGCCCGCCGATGCCGCGGGCGAGGACGACCGCGGTGCGCACCGGCGTTTCCCGCGCGGCGCCGGTGACCAGGTCGATCCCGTGCTCCGGCACCGGATCCGAGACGTTCGGCGTCGGCGGCACCACGCCGTGCCGGATCGCCAGCGCCGCACACGCGACGTCCAGCGCCGCCCCGCCCGCGGCCAACCGGCCCACCCCGGCCTTCGGCGCGGTGACCGGGACACCGCGTTCGCCGAACACCGCGCTGATCGCTTCGGCCTCCTCGCGGTCGAGCTTCCGATCCCCGGCCGCGTCGGCGAAAACGACGTCGGCCTCGGCGGCGGAAATGCCCGCGTCCGTCAGGGCGAGTTCGATCGCCCTGCGCAGTCCAGGCGGACGGCCGCTGCCCGGTTTCGGGTCGAAAGTGGACGCATATCCGGCGATCTCGGCGTACGGCGGCTGCCGGTCCCGCGACGAGTCGGCCGGTTCCAGCACGAGCACCGCGCCGCCCTCGCCGGGCACGTACCCGGCGGCGGACCGGTCGAACGGCAGATAGGCCGACGCCGGATCGCCGCTCCCGCTGAGCCGTCCGGAAGTAAGCATCGCCGCCCAGCCCCACGGGCACAGTGCGCTGTCGATGCCGCCGGTCAGCGCGACCGCGGTCCCGGAACGCACCGCGCGCCGGGCCTTTCCGATCGCGTCCAGCCCGCCGGCTTGTTCGGACACCACCACCGCGCCGGGCCCGCGCATGCCGTGCCGGATGGAGATCTGCCCGGTGTTGACCGCGTAGAACCACGCGAACGACTGGTACGCGCTGACGTACTTGCCGCCCTTGCTCCACATGTTCTGCAGTTCGCGCTGCCCGAACTCGTAGCCGCCCGCCGAACTGGCGGTGATCACCGCGAGGTCGAACCCGTCGTGCGCCGCCGGGTCGACCCCGGCGTCGGCCAGCGCCCATTCCGCGCCCACGAGCGACATTCGAGTGGAATGGTCGGTCTGCGGCAGCAGCCTGCTGGGCAGGATGCCCTTCGCGCTGAACCCGGCGACCTCGCCGGCGAGCGTGCTGGGGTAATTCGAAGCGTCGAACCGGGTCACCGGGCCGATTCCGCTGGCCCCTTCGAGAGTGGCTTCCCAGAACTGCTTGACCCCGCTTCCGGTCGGCGCGAGCACGCCGAGACCGGTGATCACCGCGTTCATGCCGTGCCGCCGACGTTGCCGGTGAGCACCATGGCGCTCTGGAAACCGCCGAACCCGCTGCCGACCGTCAGCACCGTGTCCACCGCGGCTTCTCTTGCCACCAAAGGAATGTAGTCCAAGTCGAGCTCCGGGTCGGGTTCGTTGAGGTTGGCCGTCGGCGGCAGCAGCCCGTCGCGCATCGCGAGCAGGCTGGGGGGGATCTCGATCGAGCCGATCGCGCNAGCAGGCTGGCGGCGATCTCGATCGAGCCGATCGCGCCGAGCGAATGCCCGACCATCGACTTGATCGAGCTCACCGGGACACGATAAGCGTGTTCTCCCAGCGAATTCTTGAACGCCTGCGTCTCGTGCCGGTCGTTCTGCTTCGTGCCCGAGCCGTGCGCGTTGACGTAGCCGATCGCTTCCGGCGGCACCCGCGCCTGGCCCATCGCCTGCCGGATCGCCTCGGTCATTTCCACGCCGTCCGCGCGCAGGCCGGTCATGTGGTAGGCGTTGCACCGCGTGGCGAACCCGGCGATCTCACCGTAGATCCGGGCCCCTCGGGCGAGCGCCCGGCCCAGTTCCTCCACCACGAACACCGCGGCGCCCTCGCCGAGCACGAACCCGTTGCGGGTGTTGTCGAACGGCCGCGACGCCGTCGCCGCTTCGTCATTGCGCGGCGAAGTCGCCTTGATCGCGTCGAAGCACGCCACAGTGATCGGCGAGATCGGCGCGTCCGAGCCGCCCGCGAGGACGATGTCCGCGCTGCCTTCGGCGATCAGGTCCCGCGCGTGGCCCACCGAGTCCAATCCGGACGTGCACCCGGTCGAGATGACCTGCACCGAACCTTCCGCGCCCGCTTCCCAGGCCACTTCCTTGGCCATCGAACTCGGCACGAACTGGTCGAACAGATGCGGCACCGCGTAGTCCGCGTCGACCTCCCACTTCCTGCCGCCGTCGCTCACCACGACGTACTCGCGTTCGAGGCTCATCGTGGCCCCGACCGCGCTGCCGATCGACACGCCGGTCCGGTACGGGTCCACATCGGACGGTGCGAGCCCCGCGTCGGCCAGCGCCTCCCGCGTGCACGCCACCGCGAACTGGGCCACCCGGTCCATCCGCCGCACCTGCTGCGGACCGAGCCCCGCCGCCTCCGGATCGAAATCGCATTCGGCGGCGATCCGCGAGCGGAACTGGGAGGCGTCGAAGAACGACACCGGCCGGGTGGCGGTCCGTCCGCCCGACACCATGTCCCAGAACGGTTCGCGCCCCGGTTTCCCTGGCGCGACAACACCTATTCCGGTGATCACCGCCCGCCGCGGACCTCCGCTGCCGTGCCGCGCCGGCACTCCCGCTGCCCCGGGGTGCCCCGCACTCGTACTCACTCCGTCTGCACCTGCCCTTCGCGCTCCGAGCGCCCGACGTCGCTGATGTCGAGTCTGGGCCCGGGGTGTCCAAGACGGATCGAAGAGGGGTCGAACGCGCTCCAGCCGGATTCGACCCCGCCTCGTTTTCAGCCGGTGGCGACCGCCGCTTCGCGCGCCGCGGGCTCGGCTTCCCTTGCCAGCAGGCGGCCCGCGAACGACGGCAGCCGGGGAACGCAATAGACCGCGTCCGATGCGGACGGGCGCAGAAAGTCTACATTGGACTCGGCGTCGCGGTACCGGTGCGGTCCCGAACCGCCGCGTTCGCCGATTTCCTCGGCCAGCCCGGCGGATTCGAGATCTTCGAGCACTTCGCGCACCAGTTCTCCAGGCCTGCCAAGGAGCTTGACCGCGTCCGGCACGGTGAACTCGTCGATGCCCGCCAGCTGCCGGAACGCCTCCTGCGCCGGTCCGCACAGGGTCCGGTAGCTCGCCCGGACGCTCGCGTCGACCGTGCCTTCCCCGCACGGCAACCGAAGCACCGCACCGGGATCGCGGGACAGCCGGTCGTGCATCCGGCGCAACGACCAGGCCGGCCGGTAAGCCAGATACCCGCCGACCGCCGCGACGGCCAGCGGCAGCCTGCCGCACATCCGCACCAGCGCGCTGGCGCAGTCGAGGTCCTCCAGCATCCGCCGCCGCCCGATGAACTGACCGAGCAGCTCCAGCGATTCGTTGACCGTCAGCGGCGGCAGATTGACCGGCGCGACCACGCCGCGCAGGTACAGCCGCCGCCTGCTCGCGACCAGCAGCAGACTACCGGAACCGCTGGGGCGCAACAGATCCACCTCGGCGGACCGGGACGCGTCGTCCACGACGACCAGCAGCCGCCGGGTGGCGGTGTAGTCGCGGTAGACGTTCACCAGCTCGGACATCGACGGCGCGGGCGACAGCGGAACCCCGCACGCGCGCAGGCAGCCGGCGAGCACCTCGGCCATCGTCTCCTCGCCGCGGTGCACCGGCGTCAGCGACGCGAAGATCTGCCCGTCCGGGAATGTCGCGCGGACCCGGTGCGCGACGTGCACGAGCAGCGAGGTCTTGCCCGCGCCCGGCCCGCCGGTGATCTCCACGACGGCGCTGCCGCCGGTGAGCTTGGTGCGCGCGGCGGAACACCGCCGCACCAGCTCGCGGATCTCCTCGTCCCGGCCGACGAAGTCGGTCACGTCGGACGGGAGGTGATTCGGCCCCAGCGCCTCCGGTGCCGCGGGCCGCAGCGGGACCAGATCACCCTCCGCATCCGCGCGCACGGCGGAAACCACTTCGACGACACTGCTCTCAGTCACGGTGTCGTTGTCGTCGATACTCCGGACGACTGCTTTCGCAGCGCGATCGTTTTGCGCACCCTGCCCGGTTTGCCCGTTGTCTAGACCAGTTGTGGCTTCACTCACACCGGAGCCGCGCGGGGCCGGAAGGGTGAGCGCGGGATCGTCCACCAGGATCTGCTGATGCACCGAGCGCAGCGTCGCCGACGGCTCGATGCCCAGCTGCGCGATGAAATCGCTGCGCACCCGGTGGTAGACGTCGAGCGCCTCGACCCGGCGGCCGCACCGGTAGAGCGCGACCATCAGCTTCGCCGAGTACGCCTCGTGCGTCGGATTCGCCTTGACCACCCCGGCCAGCTCGTCCACGACGCGGCGATGCCTGCCCAGCGCCAGTTCGGCCTCGAACCGCAGGTCAAGGGCCGCCTTGCGGCTCTCCTCCAGCTGGGTCGCCCGCGCGGCGAGGGTCGGGCCGAGCGGAAGATCGGAAAGCGCGGCCCCGCGCCACAGTGCGAGCGCCTGTCTGGCCAGTTCGGCGCACGCTTCGAGATCACCCGCGTCGTGCCGGTCGCGGGCTTGGTCGAGCAGCGCCGAAAAGCGCACCGCGTCGACCACGTCCGCCCGCGGCACCTGCAGTTCGTAGCCGTGCGGGCGGGTCAGCAGAACTGTCGCGCCCTCCTCGGCCGAACCGGCCAGCCGCAGCGATTTGCGCAGCTGGTAGACGTAGGTCTGCAACGTCGTGGCCGCGCTCGCCGGAGGGTTGTTCTCCCACAGCTCCTCGACGAACTGCTCGAAGTGCACTGCCCGGTTGGCGTTCAGTGCGAGCATGGCCAGCACGGTGCGGAGCTTCGGCGCGGACGGCGTCTTGCCCACTCCGTCCGCACGTACCGCCAGCGGTCCCAATATTGCGATCTGCATCCGACCCCCAGATACCTGCCGAAAGAGCACGCCAGGCAGCGGCCTCGCGTGCTTCGCTTTCCCCCAGTGAGACGCCAGCGACGCTAGCAGAGAAACGGCTTCCTGATCCCGGGCGGGAAAAACTTAACGTCCACCTGATACTTCTGCGAACTGCCCGTTCGTATTGCCGTTGGCGGCCGAACACAGGAACACTGCCAGTTGCGCGACATCACCCGGACAGCTCAACCGGCCACTGGGCGTGATGGCTCGCTCGCGCTCCAGAACCGCGGCCGGAACCTGTTCCGCAACACGGGGAGTGACGGTCAGGCCAGGAAGAATGGTGTTCACCAGCACTCCGTCGCGGCCGACGTCCCAGGCGAGGCTCGTGGCGAAACCGTGCAATGCCGACTTCACCGCACCATAAGCCTCGCGGCCCGGCTTGCCCGCGGTCGCCGCGCGCGACGAAATAAATGCGATCCGTCCCCATTTCTTCTCGCGCATACCGGGCAGCACCTTCGCCACTGTGTGGAACACCGGCGCGATATTCACATTGATGAACGAAGCGCAATCCTCCGTAGGTAGTTCTTCGAACAGTTTTCCCGGCTTGCGCAGCGCGCCGGGGCTGATCGCATTCGCGACCAGCACGTCCACCGGCCCCCAGTGCCGCGTCACCTGCTCGACTGCCGCGTCCACACTGGCCAGTTCGGTCAGGTCGTAGTGCACGGCGAGGCCGCGGTCCGGGCCGCATTCGCGCGCGAGCACTTCGGCCGCCTCGCGGTTGGCCCGGTAGGTCACCGCGACCTTGGCCCCTTCCGCGGCGAACGTGCGCGCGAGTTCGGCCCCGATCCCGCCGCTGCCGCCGGTCACCAGCACGACCTTGCCGGTCAGCCCCAGATCCACCTTCGCTCCAGTCTCCTCAGGTCCGTGAAGGACTTCCCGCTCCTCAGACAGTGATGTGCGCGTGCCGCAGGACCGCGCGCACGGCGGCAGCGGACGTCCGGTCGCCGCGGTCGGCCACGTAGCCGTCCGGACGCGTCAGGATCCAGCCCGTCGCTGAAAGGCCGAGCGCCCGCCGCAACGCGCCGTCGGCGTCCGGCAGGTCTCCGCCAGTGCCCGCCACCTGCGGCACCAGCCAGCCGCCCAAGGACGGCAGATCGGCTCGATCCGCTTCCGGGCCGAGCACCAGCGTCCAGCCCGGCTCGCGCAACTGCGCCAGCAACGCTTGCCACGCCGGGGTTTCCGCGTCCGCACCGGCGACGACCGACAGCCGCTCGCCCGGTCGCGGTCCAGGCCCGGCCGCCGCGGGACCGTCGCCATAGGACAGGCCGAGCGCGGACATCCCGCCCATGATCTTGCGTTCCAGCTTGCCGCGCAGCGCCGAAACGTTGCGCATCACGCCGAAGGCCACCGGCAGCACTGCGGCGACGTACGGGTTTTTCAGCTGTACCAGGAAAGTCGCCTTCTTCGTGGTGCGCAGCAGCTCCGCGCCCACCGGCACGCGCTCGCGCGAGTAGCTGTCGAGCAGCCGCTCGTCGGCGTGTCCGTCGATGACCATCGCCAGCTTCCACGCGAGGTTGTACGCGTCCTGGACGCCGGTGTTCATGCCCTGGCCGGACGCCGGGCTGTGCACGTGCGCGGCGTCGCCAGCGACCAGACAGCGGCCAGACCGCATCGAAGGCACCATCCGCTGCTGGATGGAGAACACCGAAACCCACGTCGGCGGGGAAACCACGGTCGGCACGCCGGTCGCCGCGGACACCTTCTCCGAGAACCGCCGCGCTACCGCCGCGTCGTCGCCGGGGCCGGAGTACTCCACGTCCCGGGTGTCGAGCAGCCGCCATTTGCCCTCGTCCGGGAACGGCACCAGCATCACCGAACCGCCCGGGGTCCGGATCAGGTGGATGCTGTCGCGCGGCAACGCGGTATCCGCCTGTGCGTCGGCGATCAGCCAGGTCTCCGACGAGTCTCCTTCGAGCTTCAGCCCCAGCTTCTTGCGCACCGCGCTGTGCCCGCCGTCGCAGCCGACCAGCCAGTCCGCCGAGGTCTCCTCGCTCTCGCCGTCGCGTTCGAGCCGCACCTGGACGCCGTCTCCGGTGTCGGTGAAGCCGGCCAGCGCCACGCCCCATTCGACCTCGACGCCCTGCTTGGCCAACGCGGTCCGCAGCACCTCCTCGGTGATGACCTGGTCGACCATCAACGTGAACGGCAGCCGCGTCGGCAGCCGCGAGTAGTCCGCCCGGAGACCGACCATTCGCTTGCCGCGCATGTGAATCGTGAACGCGCGCACCTGCTGTCCACGCGGCAGCAGATCGTCGAGCACGCCCATCTGGTCGTAGATCTCCAGCGAACGCGGATGCGTCGCCAGCGCCCGGCTGGTCACCGCCGGACCGGCCGCCCGGTCCACGATCCGCACCCGCACGCCGCGCCGGGCCAGCTCGTGCGCCGCGGTCAGCCCGACCGGTCCGGCACCGACCACCAGGGCTTGCGCACTCACGGTTTCACCGCGACCACAACGGTGTCGTTGCCCTTCGGCAGAGCGGTGGCGGCCCGGAACTCCAGTCCGGCTTCGGCCAGCCACTCGCGCAGCTGCGGCACGGTGTACTCGGAACCGCCGTCGGTGATCAGGCCGACGTTGATGCTGCCGATCAGGCTGCGCAGATCCGGGTTCTCGTCGTCGAGGATCTGGTCGTACACCACGACCGCGCCCCCGCCCGGCACCGCGTCCTTGGCTCGCTTCAGCAGTTCCACCCGGCGTTTCGGGTCCCAGTCGTGCAGCACATGACCGAACACGACCACATCGGTCTC